>QHXS01000251.1 GCA_003223975.1 Acidobacteriota bacterium | reverse complement strand
ATGAAAGTCCTGCTTGCAGACGAATACGGTTTTTGCTTCGGCGTTGAGCGTGCGGTAGAGATGGTCGAAGAGGCCGTTGCCGCAGGCGAGACCGTACGTTCGCTTGGGCCGTTGATCCATAACAAGCAGGAAATGCAGCGGCTTGCTCACGAAGGCGTCACCGCCATCAGCGAGCCCATACAGATCAAACGCGGCGAGACTGCAGTCATCAGGGCTCACGGTGTTACACCTGAAGTGCAGCAGACGCTTGAAGAAATGGCGACAAAGGTCGTCGATGCGACCTGTCCGTTCGTGACGCGGGTTCAAAAACTCGCTGCACGTGCCGCAAAAGCTGACCGCCATGTGATCGTTGTCGGCAGCCCGGACCACCCGGAGATGATCGGCGTGAAAGGCTACGCACCGGATCATGCATTCGTTATCAAAGACGAGACCGAGGTCGCCGGCCTGCCAAAATTACGAAGGCCGCTTGTCGTTTCGCAAACCACCATCAAGTCCAAGACTTTCTTCGACACCGCAGAAGCCGTCAAGGCAAAGACCGACGACGAGGTCGAGATCGTCAACACGATCTGTTCGGCAACACGCGATCGACAGGAAGCTGCACGTGCACTTGCCGGAATGGTCGATGCGTTTTACATTATCGGCGGCCGGCATTCTTCGAACAGCGTGAAGCTCCTTGCCGTCTGCAAAGAACAGTGCGAGAAAAGTTTCTTGATCGAAACCGAAGAAGAGATCAATGATGAGGATCTTTTTGGCGTTGAGCAGGTCGGTGTGACCGCAGGTGCGTCAACACCCGAGTGGCTCATCCAAAAGATTGTGAAACACCTCGAAGATATCGGCAACTCTCAAGCCCTCAAACCGTAGTTTTCTGAACATTTTAAATATCCAACCACTTTCAAACACCCTCTGATGTTTGATTAAACGCTGTGATAAAATCACGTCGAATGAGATTCCTGCACATCGCTGACGTGCACCTGGGCTGTACGAGGTACCAGTTGGCTGAAAGTCCGCGTGATTTTTTTGACGCTTGGATAGATGTGCTGCGTCGGTACGCACTGTCGGAACCGCCTGCCTCAGCGGGCGGTCAGCCTGGTAATGCTGAGACCGGAGAATCAACGAACTGGCCCCCCGCTAACGCAGGGGGTTCTGACAAGGTCGACTTCGTGATCATGTGCGGCGATTTCTTTCATAAGAAAGCCGTGCCGCCCGAAACGATGAACTACGCCGTCGAAGGCCTTGGACTTTTAAGAGAACACGGCATACCTGTCATCACGATCGAAGGTAATCACGACCAGCATTACAACGACAGCGATTATAGCTGGCTGCGTTCATTGGCAAACTGGAATTTCGTGCACCTACTCGAACCTCAGATACAGGAAGGCGAGATCGTTTATTCTGAGTGGGATGAAGCCACGAAACGTGGTGGCTACATAGACATCGGTCGTGCACGTATATTTGGTTCGCACTGGTACGGGGCAGCGGGCAATATCGCCATTCCAAAATTGACCGAGGCCATTCGAGGCAACCGACGTGAGGGTGCGTTTCACATTTTGCTGCTGCACACTGACGTCGAAGGGCATCAGATGCATCCGATACCGGCTTTGACGATCGATTCCCTCAACAAACTAAAGGAAGTGACCGATTACGTCGGGCTGGGGCACACGCACATGCACTACGAGATCGACAACTGGGCTTTCAATCCCGGTTCGATCGAGGTGACAAACATCACCGAGTACCGGGAAACGCGTGGGGCGTTCATTGTCGAGATCGCGGACGACAATTCGGTCTCCACCGAACACGTAACCGATTATCATCATCGTCCATTTCAAAGACTGACATTCGATGTAACGAGATTTGCCGATTCAAAATCGCTAACCCGGGCTTTGCTCGAAGACGTTCGTTTGAAAGCACGTGTTGCAGAAGTTGGAAAACCTGCACCTATAATCGAGATCGCTTTGACGGGGCAGTTGGGATTTCCGAATTCCCTGCTCGAAATGAAACAGATCCGCGATGAGACGATGAAGATCACGGGTGCCTTGCACGTACGGATCAAGAATCTTTCGATACCGGTCGAGATCGGAGATACGACAGAAACCGGCGAAGACGAAGGCCGCGAACATATCGAGCGGCGGGTCGTAGACCTGATCGTAGCCAAAGACAAACGCTTTAAGACGAACGCTGAGGCGATCTCAGATACTGTCTTAGGTGCAAAGCGGATGGCACTTAGCGATGACGAACCCGAAAAGATCGCCGAGTTCATCTCGATTCATGCTGCAAAGACATAAATGTCAGAAGCAATGGAAAAGGTGAGCGGCATTCGGCAGCTTCCGCTGTTTCCGCTTCCCCTCGTTTTGCTACCTATCGAGATCTTACCGCTCCATATCTTTGAGCCTCGTTATCGAGCGATGCTCGCCGATGTCACCAAATCGAACAATTTTTTCGGCGTGCATTTGTTTGAACCGAAGGATGAATTCGATACGCGGCCGTCGTTAGGCAGTGTCGGCTGCATTGCCGAGGTTCGAGACGTGCAGGAAATGCCCGACGGTAAGTCGAATATCTTAACGAATGGCGTCGTTCGCTATCGCCTTTTAGATTACATAGAAACCGAAAAGCCGTATCTGGTCGGTGAGGTCGAATTCTTTGAAGATGCTGTCGAAAACCCTCGCCAACAGCAAAAGGTCGCAGACGAAGTCTTCGCACTCTTCGAACGCATCGCACGAGCCGCGTTCAAGATGAGCGGGAACCGCGGCCAGTTTCCCGAGATCGAAAAAGCAGATCCTGAGCCGATGTCATTTTTAGTTACCGCCGCCTTCAGTTTCGATAATGAAAAAAAATATCGATTCCTGGAAATGGAATCGACGACAAAACGGCTGCGAAGCTTAAAGAAAATGTTGACGAGTGCGGCGGATCAAATGGAAACGAGTGCCGAGATCACGGAGATCTCGAAATCGAACGGGCACAGCAATAAGAAGATCGATCTCTAGATCACTGCGACGACAATGTAAACCGAAGAAAATCGATCACGCGTTGATCGTACGCTTCAGACGTCTCGATCGACGCGCTCGCGATGTTGAAACCGGAAGGGCTCAGATCGGTCTTGGTCTCGACCGCAGTCGACGCGGGGAAACACTTACCCACTTTGTTCGTAGATTCCTGTAATTCCGGCTGATCGATCCCTGCCAGCAAAAGAACCTGCTTTCCTGCGATCTGCCGCGCGGCCTCGCACGCGGGAACACGCCGATAACAACCATCAAAGTAATAACCCCCGGTCCCAAGACTTGCGATCTGAGAGGTGAACGAGCTTGCGAATGGAAAACGTCGTGAAATGCTTCCCTCGAGAACATCGTCAGAATCGCGTGGAACCGAATCCAATACCATCGCCTTGATATTGGGGTCCTTGGCCGCCTCGAACGTTGCAGCGAGTGCGCCGAGTTCAAGGCCGTAGACGCCGATCATGTTGTTCACCAGAGGGATCTGATCGGCTGTTCTCAAGTTCTTTAAATAAGCGATCGACGAGCCAAGATCATCAGCTTCGCATCCCCCAAAGGACGTATCTTTTACTGACGGATTTTCGCCATGACCGCGCATCTCCGGCATCAAGACGGTGAAGTTTGTCGCTTCATTCAGTTTTACCGCAAGGTTGAGAAGGTATGATCGATTGGCGCCATACTTGTAGAGCAAAACTACTGCTGGCGAGTTTGGGCTGCCGCGTAGAAGCCACCCGCGCGCCTGGGTATTGTCGGCATTTGACCAGTGCTCGTCGGTGATCTGAGCGCCGCGAGAGCTAAGCTGGCCGTACTTTTGCGGCGTAACGAGGTAGGTCGAGCTCTTCGGACGCGACATTTCGTGCAGAAACCAAACTGAGGCCGAACCGACAGCCGCAGCTACAAGTATTAGACTCGGTAGCACGAGTTTCGATAAGCTCTTGATCAGGCGCGTAGTTCTAGCCATGTGCGTTGAAATCTATCTGTTGTAAGCGTGAGGGATAAAGCGGCAGAGAATCGTTGGCAGAAAAACCTTCGGGAATGCCATCTAAGATGCTACCATAAATCACGCTGAACGGCTGATATTTTTAACAATGAAATACATTTTTTTACACATTT
>QHXS01000250.1 GCA_003223975.1 Acidobacteriota bacterium | reverse complement strand
CGCTATGGACATTGCGACTTCTGATACGGTCAAGGACGAATTGATAAAAACAAACCCAACGTTTCGAGATCTCGCCCACCAACATCAGAATTATGAACAAAGATTGACGGAACTTTCAGGCCTTACCTATCCCAACGACGACGAGCAGATCGAAGAATCCACACTTAAGAAAAAGAAACTAATGGTTAAAGACGCCATGTATGCGATGATGCACGATTACGAGCTCTCGCATTAGCGGGTTCCTATAAGTATTTTTGGGGCGGTCAGTTCTGGCCGCCCTTTTCATTTGCGGTGCAGGGCGAATTCGAAAAAGCGACGATCGAATCTGTAAGCCCGAAAACTATCACGTGGCCTTCGGAAATCGCAGGTCTTGAAAGCATGAAGCGGTTCTCACCGAACATGAACTGATCGACAGGTTTGCCGTGTTCGAGTCCGATGGCCACCGCAGATTCCTCGGTAGAAGCAGCAGCAAGGACCAGATCGTCGAAGACAAGGGGTGCAGATACGATCCGGCCGTCGAGTCGGCGTTTCCATCGAACGTCGCCGGCGTAGCTCGAGAGCAGATAAATGAAATTGTCGAACGATCCGACAAGCATTCCGGCCCGGGTCTCAAGAAGCGTTCCTATCCGCGCTCCGCTTTTGAATCGCCACCAGATCTCGCCGGCATGGTTCTTGTAATTCGTCACATAACCGCGATCATCACCGGCGACGATCATCTCGTTCTCGCGGATCGTGATTGCGGAGACCGTGCGTTCTACGGGAATGAAGCCTTCGATCGCGCCGGTCGGCAATTTCAATACGTCGATCTTCTTGGCCGAAGTCCCGGCCGCAAACATTTCAGGCGAAACAGCAGGTTCCGCAGTCAGATTGCCGGACAGCTTTGTATTCCAGAGCTTTTCGCCCGTAGCCGCATTGAACGCCGTAACGATGCCCGTCGTATCCGCAAGGATCAAGCGGTCAGCAGCGTATAGCATATAAACCACGTTGCTCGCTTCGACGGGCACCGAGTATTTGACCAATCCCGTTTCCAGGTTGAGCAGCCTAAGCATTACCGAACCTGCCGCTGCAGGTTTTCGCGTGATGACCGCGAGTCCGAGCTTTGGCACAACCCGTGTCGCGGCTATGCTGCCGCCGAGTTCCGACACCCAATCGACATTCGAGGTTTTCGCATTGAGCGCGCGGATGCGGCCTTCGGATTCGGCGAAATAGATCGTACCGTTCGACGAGACCAGCGAACCGCCGTTGCTATCGGTGAGATTATATTCCCAGCATTTTTTGAATGGAGCGTAGTTTGCAGGCTTAGTGTCCGTGATGTCCGCGGCCTGTGCCCAGAACGTTCCGCAGATCGTCAACAACGCAGTAAAGATTGCGGTATATCGATTTTTCATTCGGCGAAAAGCGTGAGTGAAAGAGTACTCCGAACGGGGCGTCTGGTTAATACTACCATAGGAAACTTGACCACTTTAGATCGATGAATGTAATATCCCCAAAAGTTCGCTATCATTTAATAAAACAAAAGGGAGAAGGCGCACACAATGTCTTTTAACAAGATCATCATAGTCGGAAATTTAGGCCGCGACCCGGAACTTCGATACACACCGCAGGGCGTTGCCGTCTGCGATTTTTCAATGGCGACGAACGATAAGAAGCGGGACAAGTCGGGCGAAATGCACGAGGTCGCGACGTGGTTTCGTGTCACGCTGTGGCGCAACCAGGCCGAGAACGCGGCGAAATACCTGAAGAAGGGAAGCCAGGTCTATATCGAAGGCCGCCTCAGCCAGGAAGAATGGACCGACCGCGACGGCAACAACCGCCAGACGCTTTCGGTGCAAGCCTCGGAAATGCACTTCATAGGTTCACGCGGTGACGCAGGCTCCTCTATGGGCGACGATTCCGGTGAGCCCGAATTTGCCGGGCCGGCATCGAGCCAGTCCTCGGAATCGACTCCGCCGATCACCCGCGCGGCCGCGGCTGACGACGACATCCCGTTCTAAAAGAACATCATTCAGATAGACGTTGATCGGCTCCGAAGGGGCCGATCTTGCGCCATCAGGCTACTGCTCGTGCGGTGCACAAGGTTTTGTCCGCCGCTTGTCCGGCGGCTGTCCGGTGCGTGTCCGCAACGGCCACCCGGACAAACAAGTAACGTCATTACAGCAGTTACGTGCGAATATGACGCGTTTTTGCACGAGAATTCGAAAAGTTTTTTCACCCGCCCACTGTTTCGTTTTCAAAGATCAAAAGACGCAGTTCGACCTCGAGCTGCTAATGCAATAGTGTATCATACATTGCACGCACTGTAAATAGAATTTTCTGTGAAACAGGCCGCCGGTTTTGGGGTCAGGGATCATGATGAAGGGATTTGTCGCTGAAGGCGACGAATATAATAGCCTGGGGTGAACGAGTGAAACGAGCGTAACCCCAGGAACATGTGGATGTCAGATCGCTCCCTGAAAGGGAGCAACAATAAACGCATTGTTCGACCCCTTCAGGGCCGGGACGTGTTCGCGACCTAACCCAGGGTGGCGGCGGAAACCGCCTTACCCTGGGCTATTATCTTTGTCCCCCTCGGGGACGGTCCGTGCGTGTCAGTAGCCCGACTGTAAAGGAGGGCTCCCGCAATATCGAAGTGTCGAGAAGTTGAATAAGCCTTGTTCAAGTCACAGTTTTGCTTCAGGTTCTCCGCGATACCTAGTGTGATTGCTCGCGCGAATCGGGTGTTCGAACGATAACGGGAGCCCTTACTGGCGTGCGGGCTACTGACACGCTTCTGGTATCATCACAGAAACTGGAGAAACCCGAAGCCTCCTCGCCATACGTCGGAAATGATCGCAACAACGGGCGGACGATGAAACGCGGTGCAGGATCGCCGGCCGGATAAATCTTACCCGAAGGGCGATTAGCCACGCCGTTTACGGCGTGGTTAGATTCGGATTTCTGAGCATGAGGGCGTTTTAACGTCCTTCTATTCTTGTTCAAAGGACGTTGAAACGCCCTTAGGGAGATCTCGCCGATCTCGACCACGTCCTAAAGGACGTGGCTACGTGCCGCGAAACGCGGAAACGCGGAAACGGTGAACGGGCGGACGGCGAACGCGGCGCAGGATCACCGGCCGGAGCCCGATTTCTGTTACCTTTTGAGAGGCAACATCACGCCAGAAGCGCAATATCGCAAGCCTGACCCCGGTGTAATGACCCCGGTGTAAGGGCGTCCGCTAGCCATGGCGCAAAACAACTATCAGACCGTCTAAAACATCGAACGAAAGAACCGATCGCAATCTAGATATGGCCGTCATTTTCACGAAAAGACTCGTTATGCAACATATCTGGCGTCGTCGTGTTGCTCTGATTTGTTTTGTGGCAGGAGTACTCGCTGTGCAAGTTTTTCGGCCGCCGGAGGATGAAAAAACCTCTCGCTTTCTCGTCTACACTCGACCCATACCGGAAAAGCCCGAACAAGATCGCGACCTTTCTGCATACGATCTTGGCGGCAAAGTGGAAGAATGCAGCTCGAAAGAGGGAAGCGAAATGAATCAATGTCTGACTTCAAGGGAAAAGGCAAGAGAATTCATTTATAACCACTGGCGCTCAAAAACCAAAGGCTACATCGCTGTGGATTTTCCTTGTGCGGACTGCGGTCCGATCGTTCACATTTTTATCGAACCAAACGAGTACGGCAAATGGCGGGTGGCAACCAGACTAGAAGACGGACGGTTCGGATTGTTTCAACGGGACGATGCCTTTGACGTTAAATATAAACGGGCAAACGAAATCGAACTTCGGCGAGAATCGACGAATAGAGTTCTGACTTTTGTGGGGAAAGATGGAAAGGAAGTCCGCTCTTTTTAATTGGCCAACACCAACATCTGACCACCTTCACGAAAGCTGAACGTGCGGACGATGAACGCGGCGCAGGATCGCCGGCCGGAGCCCGATTTCTGTTACTTGTTGAGAGGCAATATCACGCCGGAATCGCAATATCGCGAGTCTGACCGTT
>QHXS01000249.1 GCA_003223975.1 Acidobacteriota bacterium | reverse complement strand
AGCATCCTCAAAGTTTTATTAGCAATAATCGGCGTCATTCTGGGTCTTTATTTCGTTTTTTGGGTGCTGGGAATACTCGGCTCGCTGCTCTGGTACGGCGTAATGCTTGCGTTGGTCGGCGGCGTCGTTTACGGCGGCTACAAGCTTTTTCGAAAGGCGGAAGACCGATACGTGGGGGCAGGCTCCGCTCAGGGCTCGCTCGATTCACGCGATTACCAGATGTCGTGGGACGAATACGAGAAAAAGTATTTGCACAAATGATCGAATTGGACACGTCTGCTTGATTTCGATAAATTCATTAATGTCGTTTCTGGCCGCCCGCTAATGGCACCCCGCTCGGAGATGCTCCGGCGGGGACCCACGCAGGCGGTTCCGACATTGCCGAGGTGGCGAAATTGGCAGACGCACTAGACTTAGGATCTAGCGTCGAAAGACGTGCGAGTTCGAGTCTCGCCCTCGGCACCAAAAACAGTTATCAGTGGTCGGTGGTCGGTTGTCATTGAGACAATTTGCCGCCGATTCTTTTTCTACAACGACTGCTCAGTTCGACTTTTACCATACGCTTGGTTATGCTTTTTTTAGATGAAAAGTGAAGTCAAAGAGATATCGGCGACACAGCGTGAGATCCATATCGAGATCGATCCTGAGTCGCTGAAAACTGCATACGGACTGATAAGCCAAAAGTATGCAAAGAAAGTTAGCATACCCGGATTTCGAAAAGGATTCGCTCCGCTCGATGTGGTCCGCCTGCGATACAAAGACGAGATCAAAGGTGAAGTTCTCCAACAAGTAGTTCCTTTGAAAGTGAGCGAGGCCATCCAGGAGCACGACCTCCGGCCGTTAACTGAACCTCAGCTCCATATTGAAAAGATCGAGGATATTAAGGTCAACGGGTCCGAGGCTGTAAAAGTGCATGCCCACGTCGAGGTAATGCCTGAGATCCCGATACCGGAATTCAAAGGCTTGGAGATCACACGGCGCGTCAAACCTGTAGAAGATACGGAGATCGACGACCTGATAAAGCACAAGCTTGAACAGGAAGCGGCGCTTCTCCCGGTTGAAGATCGAGCAAGTGAGGTGGGTGACACCGTTGTCGCCGATCTTGAAGGCACCTTTGATAATGATCACGACGGTGAGCCGATTCGTGCTGACGACCTTGAAGTAAAGCTTGGCGACGATGTTATCGAAAAGGCGTTCACCGAAAACCTCGTTGGCGTGAAGCAGGACGATGAAAAGGAATTTTCAGTTTCGTACCCTGCGGAATTTTCCTCGGCCGCCCTTGCCGGAAAGACCGTTCATTACAAAGCGAAGGTCAAATCGGTCGGCCGCATGGAAACTCCGGAGCCGAACGACGAATGGGCAAAGAGCTTGGACGAAGATGTTGCTTCGCTTAAGGACCTGCGCAAAAAGCTGCGAACCGATCTTGAGACATATGCGAAGGCCGATGCGGATGCTCGCGTGCGGAACGAAGCGTTGGCGAAGTTGATCGAGACAAACGAGTTCGAAGTTCCGAATGCGTTGATCGAAAATCAGGCGCGAAATCTTTTGAACAACTTCGCCCGTGATCTGCAGCAACGCGGCGTCGATCTGAACAACGTTGAAAACAACTTCGTGCAGATGGCGTACCAACAAATGCGCACGCAGGCAGAACGAGATGTTCGCGGCGCGATGTTATTGGAAAAGATCGGGGAAGCCGAAAAGGTTGAGATAGCAAAAACCGAGGTCGACGAAGAGATCGGCAAGATGGCTGAGTATTATAGGACGACGCCGGAAGAACTTCGCGAGTCTCTGGAAAAGCAGGGCGGCGAAATGACGGTCGAGAACAATCTTCGGACGCGCAAGACCATCGAAGCTTTGGTTTCGCACGCGAAGGTTGCCGATGGCCCGTGGGAAGAAGAGAAGGCCGAAGCTGATATTCCGGAAGACGAAAAGCCTAAAAAGGCATCAAAGAAAAAGGCGCCTGCAAAAAAGGCTAAAAGCGTTTGATAATATAATGGTTGCATTTCGCGGCAAAAGCTGTAGAATCTGCAATCGACTGGTTTCTCAACCACTTATCATCGCTCCGTTCATCCATTACTTAAGGTAGTTAGTTTAGTGAGGCACTTATGGCTTTAGTTCCAATGGTTGTCGAGCAGACGTCTCGCGGTGAGCGTGCTTTCGACATCTATTCGCGGTTACTCAAGGACAGCATCATTTTTATCGGCACGCCGATCGACGATATGATCGCAAATCTGATCGTTGCTCAGCTTTTGTTTTTAGAAGCCGAAGACCCGGAGCGGGATATTAATCTGTATATAAATTCTCCGGGCGGTTCGATCACTGCCGGAATGGCGATCTACGACACGATGCAGTTCATCAAGAACGACGTTACGACTATCTGCGTTGGCCAGTGTGCGTCGATGGCGGCGTTGCTTTTGTGTGCCGGTGCCAAAGGAAAGCGGTTCGCGTTGCCGCATGCTCGTGTGCTGATCCACCAACCGTCGGGCGGAGCTTCCGGTCAGGCGACAGATGTTCGTATCATGGCTGAAGAGATCTTGCGTATGCGTGAAATGACCTCGCGCATTATTGCGAACCACAGCGGGCAGTCATTTGATCAGGTCGAGAAAGACGTTGAGCGCGACCGCATCTTGTCGCCGCCCCAGGCTAAAGAATATGGCCTGATCGACGAAGTTATCGAGCATCGGGATAAATAGTTTATGGCAAATTTTCGTCGTCCAGAAGAACTCCTTTGCTGCTCGTTTTGCGGCAAGTCGCAGAATGATGTCAAAAAGCTGATCGCCGGTCCGTGCAATGAGTGCATCGACATCTGCAACGAGATCATCAACGACGACGAGCGCGCAGAAACATCCAGCACAAGAACGACGCTTCCGAAGCCGCAGGAAATAAGCTCGTTTCTCGACGAATACGTTATCGGCCAGGAAGAATCGAAAAAACGCCTTGCCGTTGCCGTGTATCAACACTACAAGCGGCTCGAGCTTGCAAAACGCCGTTCGGATGTTGAAGTCCAGAAATCGAATATTCTGCTTATCGGCCCGACCGGAACGGGAAAAACGTTATTAGCGCAGACGTTGGCACGCGTGCTGAGCGTTCCGTTCTGCATTGTTGATGCGACTAGTCTTACGGAAGCCGGCTATGTAGGTGAAGACGTCGAGAATATCCTCGTTCGGCTCATGCAGGCTGCCGGCAACGACCTTGAAAAGGCGCAGCAGGGAATCATCTACATCGACGAGATCGACAAGATCTGCCGTAAGGACGACAACCCGTCGATCACGCGCGACGTTTCGGGTGAAGGAGTACTGCAGGCGTTATTGAAAATTCTCGAAGGCACGGTCGCAAATATCCCGACCTCAGGCGGCCGCAAACACCCGCAGCAGGAGTTTATGCAGCTCGACACAACGAACATCCTGTTCATCTGCGGAGGAGCGTTCATCGGGCTGGAAAAGGTCGTCGAAAAGCGGTTCCGCGCAAAATCGCTTGGTTTCCAGGCGGATGTAAAAACGAGCAAGCAGCGTGCGGGCGAGGCAATGGAAAAGCTCGAGCCCGAAGACCTCATCCATTATGGCCTGATACCGGAATTCGTCGGCCGGCTACCGGTTGTCGGAACATTGAAGGAACTCGATGAGGCCGCGCTGATAAAGATCCTGACCGAGCCGAAGAACGCGCTCGTAAAGCAGTACCAGCGTAAGTTCGAGTTCGACAACATCGGGTTGAAATTCACCGACGACGCGCTTCGTGCGATCGCTCAGCAGGCCCATAAACGAAAGGTCGGAGCCCGCGGCCTGATGATGATCATGGAAGAGATCCTTCTCGAATCGATGTACGTCCTGCCGTCTGAAAAGAAGGTAAAAGACCTCGTTATTACACGCGAGATGATCGAGCGAAAAGCGCCCGTGCTCGAAGTAGTGAAACCCCGAATCGAAGAAGCAGCCTGAGCCGTGGTGACCCAGAGATACTGTTTTCCAAAATATCAATTTGTAAAGCCCGCGGAAGCGGGCTTTGTTGTTTTTGGGAATGCCGCGAACGCTGTGGGAAACTGGTCGTTTATCCGCACTTGCGCTTGCCATCTCATCGCGGTTGAAAACTGATCAGGAGAAAAAAGAGGGCGAGATTGGCCACACCGGCGGCGATGGCGATCGGCCAGATCATGTACGGGGCGAGTCGCCGTGGAAAATTACTCGCAATTAGACGGAAGCCGGCGAAGGCTGTAAGAAAACCAATTAGAAAAATCGCGATCGCCCCATATACCCAGGCGTTGCTTGACGAGTCTGCAAGAAAATCCTGAACCTTGTCCTTCGAGACGTAGAACATCGCGAAGGCCGCGAACTCCGCCGTTATGGTCACTGCAAGTACCTTGATCGCAGAATGGGTGTCGATGATGGAATTGGTGAGCGTCCGGAACGCCGAAGAAGCGACGCGGTGTTCGATCTCCTCTTGATCTTGCCAGGACAATTTCATTTGGCAGCTTTTCTCGAAAACAATAATACCGGAAGTAAGCGTTAACGTCTGTATTAATTCCGAACAAAATTTAGCTTGACTGTCCCGCTTTGGACATAACGGCTACGAAGAACGTGGCAGAATTAAGCCAATTGCCGGGGTTTAATGCGTTTTCGCGAGTGAGCAAGCTTGGAACGAAAAATGCTCTGAAAACTGCTGGCATAACCGATATCAAGACGAGTCTGGGAGGATTCAAACAATGTCTTTAATAATTTGTCCAGAATGCGGAACTGAAGTTTCGGACGCCGCGGTGGCGTGTCCTACGTGTGGAAAGCCGTTGCGTACCATTCCTGTAGTAAAAGAAGTGGTGCCCGTTCGCCGTGAGGAATCAGATTTTCCGAAGTGGGTCTTTATACCGATCGCGATACTTGCCGGACTCGCGCTGCTGCTTTTCTTTATTTTCTTTGCAAGGAACAACGACGATTCGAATGTGAACCTGAAGGTGAACGCTTCGCGGCCGGCGACAACGCGAGATGTCGCACGGACAGATTCAGTGGTCGAATCGGCGCCGGGTTCGGTCTCGACGGTTCCCGGGACTTCAACGGCCGTGAATCCACCCGTGAACCCGCCTGTCAATCCACCGATGACATCGACCGTGCCGGGCACGTCGACCGATGTCGCCCCGCCAACCAAGGGCTCGGTAACTGTGGACGCAAAGATCCAAAATCGTACTGGAAATGGAACTGCACCTGTTCGCAACGCGAGGTTTTATCTTCTGGACAAGGATGTCGAGGCGATACTCACCGAGGCCCGGATCGAACCCATCGAAGGCCAGTCGATGATGAGCAGCCTCGGGCTTGCGGCCTCGTTTCCGAATCGGTTTGGGGATTTCCAACGCCGCGCAATGAACGCGATCAAATCGCACGTGAAGGCTTCGGCTACTACTAACGGTTCGGGCAAGGCAGATTTCTCCAGCGTTGAACCGAATATGTACTATTTGTTCGCGGTCACCAATACGCCGCAAGGCTTTGCGCTTTGGAGTTCGCCGGTGACGATCGCGCCCGGGGCAAATGTATTGAATCTCGAACCGCAGCCGTTGACTGATGTAAGTTCGTTTTCGGAATAGTCTCACGAACAAAATAAAAAAAAGGCAGCCGGCAGACTGCCTTTTTCTTTTTGGGGCTTTTGGTGACCGAAAGTTTTTAGGTCGTCAAAATGAGAGTACAGTCTGGATCATCGGCACCCAACCATTCATTCCGGAGGTATAGGGACTGAAAGCACCGTTGTACGGCGAGCCTTTGATAATTTTCATCAGCTCGGCGTTTAACCACAGACGTTCGGTCGGCAAGAAATGCCATTTGATGCCCGCGCCAAACTCATAGGGGCTCCTGAACTCACCGAAGACCGCCGAGCCGCGGCCGTAAACCATCAGCTTTTTGGGAATGACAAATTTGGCCACCGACAATTCAAAACCATGGTCGAATGTCGAAGTGAGCGGGAGCGGTCCGTCGGCCTTGAAATTGTTTAGCGTACGCAAATAATATTGGCCGTTTATAGCCAACCCGTTGTACTTCAGGCCCCAGTCCGTGGCCCACATTCTATAGGTAGCATTCTGAACCGTCACGCCGATCGCAAACGCTCCCGTCTGGAATGCGTTCACGCCGTCAGAATTGTACACTCCGGTGTTCTCGGGACTGGATGTGTCGAGATTTGAAAAGCGGTCTTCCCTCGAAATCGTATATGAGGTCCCAAGTCGAACACGCACTTTCTTTTGTGCGAAATAGTCGTCGTACATGTTGACCGATCTACCCGGCTCGCTATAGGCTCCGAGCGGTTCCCACCACACACTGCCGGATCCCATCAGATTGGTATCGATCTTGTTAAACGTGATGCTCAGGGTATTGAGACTGTTGCCGAGAAATGCGTTGTAGTACAGGCCCTTCCTGATCTCTCCCGCTGCCATTACCCCTTGCGTAAAACCGGGCCGGAAGAAGTTGTCAGCCATGGTCCTATCGGTGGATGTGAAATATGGGAACGTGTTCGTTAGCGATCGACTTCCGGGAATTCCAAGGTAACCTGCAGTAAGCGTGAGGTGCTTGTTGAATTGATAACCAATGCTCCCCGCGATGATGATCGAGGCGGCGCCCGCTGCCGTCCAAACAAGAAAGCTATATTGCAGCTTTTTGCTATAGATGTATCCATTCAACAGGAACATCGTACGGTTTACGGTGACGTCGTTGCGTTTATGAACGTCACGTTCGACTCCAAGATGATCGGTGTAAGTCTCATCACTATTAAGAGTGTTGAGATATCGGAACTGGGTAACACCGTTCAACCTCAAGAGAAAAGGCACCTTGTCTTCGTCTGGCGTCTTCCAAATGACGATGCCATCCTGGTAGCGCTCCATT
>QHXS01000038.1 GCA_003223975.1 Acidobacteriota bacterium | reverse complement strand
ACGGTTACGTATCGGAAATGAGATCGTGACGCCGACCGAATAGTTCGGAGCATCGCTTCGAAACATATTCGACATTGAACGTCCAATTCCTCCGAAGAGATAGTCCGGCTGGGGCGGAATCACGATCGCAGGATTCGCCACCGGAGGCAAGCCGATCGTAGGCAAAGTACGAACCTGATTCAGCCCATTCAACAAGGCGAGGTCGCCGGTTGAAGTGAACAAGTTCGTCGTCAATCCATCGTTTGCTCCACTCTGGGCAAGGCCGTTTAGCGAAAACGTTGAGACAAAATCGATCTGAGGCTTGGTCTGATTTTTGTAGTACTCGATATCGACCTGATTTATCTCCTGCGCAAATTTGAGCCGCTGCAGTTCCGGCCGATTGTTCATTGCGTCTTTGACCGCGTTGTCCAAGGCTACGGGAACGGCCGAGAAATCGGGCTTGTCCGTCGGTATCCAGGATTCCGACCATTCTGCGGAAATGGCATCGCGAAGTAATAGTTGCTTTAGATTGTTCTCGACAGTGGAAACCAACTGCGTCGCGATCAAAACGTCTCCCTCTCGGTTGGCGAGTTCAGTTTCGAATTCAGCGCGCGCTAGCGGAGCTGCCGAGCCCGCAGCGATCTGTGCTTCAATTCGCCGGAGGTTCTCTCTGGAAAGATTCAGATTCGCCACCTGATTTTGTTGGTCACGGATCGCAAAAACCAAGTCCCAGTAAACCCGCTGAACCTGCGAAATTATGTCTATCGCTTGACGTCGAAAATCGGCATCAGTCTGCTCCAGCCGCTTACGAGCGATCTTAATATTCCTGCGAGTATTATCGATCCTGAAATTTCGGAAAAATGGTTGCGTAAACCGAACGCCGAGGTTTGAAGAATAGACCGCACTGGATGCAATGG
The DNA here is from genome assembly GCA_003223975.1 of Acidobacteriota bacterium. Lineage (GTDB taxonomy): Bacteria > Acidobacteriota > Blastocatellia > Pyrinomonadales > Pyrinomonadaceae > OLB17. The sequence continues at coordinate 11,484 of QHXS01000038.1, read as the reverse complement.
CGGCCCCAGATCCGTTGCTAACCTGAGCTTGGTTAAATCGGTTCTCAGTTCGTGCGTTATTAAAAAACGCAGTGTAGCTTCCGCCCGTCCCCAAAAACTGACTGAGGCTGGAATTTACATTCAGATCTTGAGTCGCAACAGAACCAGTTGTTGAGTTTCGAGTGGTTGTGGGTGCGAAGGTGAACACGGGATCGTATAGACCGATCAACGAACGCACTTGCGTTTCCTGAAAACGGACATCGTCGCGAGTGAGTTCGATCAGGTTGTTATTTTGCAGCGCCCGGCGTATCGCGTCTTCCAGAGTGATCGGAACGCTGCTTCCAGTCTGGACGCCCACCCGCGAAAGATCTGGCTTCGGTACCGGTACGGGAAGGTCATTCTTTTTTGGAACATCGTTCGTTAACGTCCGAACTTCGGGAATTGCGCTTCCGATCTTTGCCGTGGCCTGATCGTTAAGCGGCGCATCTTGTGCCGAGAGTGTTGCGGACACAGCCAGAAACTGAAAAAGAATGATAATTGTTCCACCAGGGATCTTCATTTTGAATTGCTCCGATTATTCCTCGTAACGAGTTAGAAATGCCTTGAAACTCAACCGGATACTACGACTTTCAACGTCCGTTTGTTTCAACAATTTCCGTCCGAATTGGATCCGTTAAAAACGTAAAATGCCCGTCTTTGCGGGCATTTTTGAATATTATTGAATTTTACGGTATCGTGAAAGGTTCAACAAATCGCACGTAAAGGAGCTTATTCCGCAATGGGAATTAAGGTTGGTATAAACGGTTTTGGACGCATCGGACGAAACGTCCTGCGGTCCTGTCTCGGCGAAAACGATATCGATTTTGTGGCGGTAAATGACCTCACCGACACAAAAACGCTCGCGCATTTGCTCAAATACGACTCGGTCATGGGCAATCTTGCAAACGAGATAAGCGCTGACGGCGAGATGATCACAGTCGACGGGGATTCATTCAAGGTTTTTTCCGAAAAGGATCCGGCCGCTATCGATTGGACGTCGGTCGGTGCCGAGATCGTCATCGAGTCGACCGGCCGATTCACGAAAGCGGAAGATGCCGGAAAGCATCTGCGCGGAAGCGTCAAGAAAGTCATTATCTCAGCACCTGCTAAGGGCGAAGATGTGACCATCGTGTTGGGTGTGAACGAAGGGACTTACGATCCCGAAAATCACCACATAATTTCAAATGCTTCCTGCACGACCAACTGCCTCGCTCCGATCGCAAAGGTTATCCACGAGAAGTTCGTCATCAAGAATGCCTTGATGAACACGATCCACAGTTACACTAATGACCAGCAACTTTTAGATCTTCCGCACAAAGACCTCAGGCGGGCACGCGCTGCTGCACTATCGATGATTCCCACGTCAACTGGTGCTGCAAAGGCTGTTGCCTTGGTAATTCCCGAGCTTAAAGGCAAATTCGATGGGATCTCGGTTCGTGTTCCAACTCCAAATGTTTCACTTGTAGATGTAGTAATGAATGTCGAGAAAGAAACATCGACTGAAGAAGTGAACAAGGCCCTGAAGGATGCGGCAAATGGCGAGCTAAAAGGAATCCTGGCTTTTTCTGAAGAGCCTTTGGTCTCGATCGACTTCCGTGGCAATCCAAATTCGTCGATCGTTGATGCTGAAAACACAAAAGTGATCGGGGGCACCGCAATAAAGATCCTATCGTGGTACGACAACGAATGGGGCTATTCATGCCGCGTTCGTGATCTGGTGAAGTTTATTGGATCGAAGGGAAGTTGGACATTTGAGCCTTAATTCTGTGATGAGCAAAAAGACGATCAAGGATATCGATATCTCCGGCAAGCGCGTTTTTATTCGTGTCGATTTCAACGTGCCAATAAAAGACGGAAAGATCGAGGACGACACCCGGATCCTCGGAGCATTGCCGACCATTTCGTACGCCATCGAAAACGGAGCGAAGGTAATTCTTTCATCTCATCTTGGCCGGCCATTAAAGGAAAAGAAAAAAGCAGAAGAAAATGGCCTGTATTTCGACGAGGCGAAATTCAGCCTTCGGCCTGTGTACGAGCACCTGAGGACGTTGCCTACACTGCAGGATCACTCGTCCGTTGGCGACGAGCCGGTTACGACGAGCGACGACAGGACGGCTCTTGGACGCGCGGAAGTAAAGAATGACCGCGTATTTTTCGTAGAGGACTGCATTGGTAATCAAGTCGAAACTGCCGTGAACCGATTGCAATTCGGGCAAGTTTTATTGCTTGAGAATTTGCGGTTTCACTCGGAAGAAGAAAAAAACGATCCCGATTTTGCAAAACAACTCGCATCGCTTTGTGATGTTTACGTCAACGACGCCTTTGGTACCGCGCACAGGGCCCACGCGTCAACAGAAGGCATTACGCATTTTGTCGCAGAGTGTGTCGCAGGACTGTTGATGGAAAAGGAGTTGGAATTCCTCGGCAAAGCCATAGAAAATCCGGAACGTCCATTCGTCGCAATACTTGGCGGTGCAAAAGTTTCCGACAAGATACCGGTTATCGAATCGCTGATCGAACGAAAAGTCGATAAACTTCTGATTGGCGGGGCAATGGCTTATACGTTCTTTAAGGCCAATGGACTAACTGTCGGGAAATCCCTTGTTGAAGATGCGATGATGCTCAAGGCACTTGAGATCTCCAAAATGGCCGAGCAAGCTGGCGTTTCTCTATTTCTTCCAACTGATCATCAAGTCGTCGACTCCTATGATCCCATCCACTCGCGGAAGGCTATTCCTATCGAATTCACTAACATTGGACTTGTAGGCCTCGATATTGGCCCGGAGACGGTAGAGCTCTTTCGAAATGAACTGCGCGGTGCCAAAACCATCGTCTGGAACGGACCGATGGGGATGTTCGAGGAGAAGCCGTTTGATGAAGGCACGATCGCGATCGCTCAAGCTGTTGCCGAGGCCACCGATAATGGAGCGATTTCCATTGTCGGCGGCGGTGATTCTGTTGCGGCCGTCAATCAGGCCGGACTTGCCAACCGCATATCCCACATCTCGACGGGCGGCGGGGCAACTTTGGAATTTCTTGCTGGTGAAATATTACCGGGTGTCGCGGCCCTTAAGGATAAGTGAAGTGTTTTCCGGCCGATGAAACATGTCTGGGACGAATCCATTTCCGCGCTTTTGATCCTCTTGGGGATATTTTCGGCGGCGTTTGGGTTGAAAGGCTTCCTTCTTTCAAGCCATTTTATTGACGGCGGAGTTACAGGAATTTCGATGTTGGTGTCGAATGTATCCGGCTACTCGCTTCCGTTCCTGCTGATCGTTTTCAACCTTCCGTTTATATTCACCGGTTACCAACAACTTGGCAAGCGCTTTGCGATAAAGAGCGTTGTCGGAATCGTCGGCCTCGCTCTCTGCCTCGAATTTGTAAAATTTCCGGACGTGACTCCCGATAAATTACTTACTGCGATCTTCGGAGGGCTTTTTATTGGTGCGGGGATCGGGTTGGCCATGCGCGGTGGTTCGGTTTTGGACGGCACTGAGATAGCGGCATTGCTGATAAGCAAACGGTCGCATCTTTTGCGGGTTGGCGATGTTATCCTGATCCTTAATGTTTTGATCTTCCTCGCCGCCGCCTACCTGATCAGTATCGACGCCGCAATGTACTCGATACTTACCTATGCTGCTGCGACAAAAGCCCTGGATTTCCTTCTAAACGGCGTTGAGCAATATATGGCGGTCATGATCATCTCCCCTCAAAATGAAAAGATCAAAGCGGCGATAATTCAACGACTTCAACGTGGAGTTACCGTATTTCATGGCCGTGGTGGAATGGGGAGCACTGGCGAGGTCGACGATGACCGAGAGATCCTTTATTGCGTGATAACTCGTCTCGAGATCGGTGGGTTGAGATCGCTTATCGAAGAATTCGACGAAAATGCGTTCGTTACGACAAACCCGTTGTCCGACGTTGCGGGCGGACTGATCAGCCGGACAGACTGGCATTGAAATACTCTGCTAAGTTCCTACACGCGTGGCCTTAGCGACAAGTTTCCCAAAGAGCGGACTAATTGAAAGTAAGTCGATCAGGTTATCTGCGACCGCGGGCACCGCCGAAATAACGCGAATTAACCGACAAAACCGCATTCTTTGAGATACGGCCTTCAAATAGTTTTGACGATAGTTTAGTTCTGCGTTTCGAATATCGCCGTTTTCAAGAATCGAGGCGGCACATAGTTTGGCCGTCTGAAGAGCCAATGCGATCCCGCTTCCAGTAAACGGATCTATAAATCCAGCTGCATCACCTACCGCAAAAACGCCGGGAAACGGGCAGCAATTACTGCGTCCGAATCTCGGAATTGCGACCGTTAACCAAAGGTCGCTCAACTCGATGTCAGAAAGCACTTCCTTCGCACGAGTATTCTTCAGAATTCCATTTTCCATTATCGCATGGCGGTCATTTCCGATCGCTCGTACATGCGAAGAATTCATGACGAAACAAAGGTTGAACCGCCCGTTTTCGACTTCCGAACAACCTCCATAGCCCCCTCGGAAACTATATATCTCGCAAACATCTTTCGCGATCTTTGCATTCGACAGATGTGTCTTGAATGCAACGACCTCCGCTCTGCTACTCGAATTGTCCGGTTGAAAATGTCTTGCCAGCGATTGAGCTCGGCCGCTCGCATCGATGGCAACAGATGTGCGCACGTTCGCAACATCACCACTTTCGGATCGAACTTTAAGCCCAGTCAATCGTCCCATCTCAACGATCGGAGACAATGCTTCAGAAAGTTCGCATAAAACTACGCCGCTGTCGCGGGCTTGTTCCATTAGTAATCTATCGAGCTGGAACCGGCTGACACCGATGGCACTGCGCTCCGATCTAGACAACCATTTATTCGGGATCGTAAGCGAACGGCCGCTCCGTGTATAGAAGCGGGTCTCAAGGATTTCAGCGGGGGAAACATCTTTAACGGCAGAAGCAATTCCGAGTTCATCAAAATGGTCAGCGCACTCAGGCGATACAAATTCGCCGCACAGCTTGTGTCGTGGAAAGCGTGATTTCTCGAGCAACAGGACGTTCTGGCCCGCGTTGGCCAAGCGAATAGCTAGAGATGCACCGGCGGGACCAGCACCTACGATAACGGCGGAAAACGATTGCCCATCAAGATGCCCTATCATCAATTCGTACCTGAAAGTATTAGACGATTTAAATACGACCGGCGAATGCAAATGTTCTTTACGCCTGCCTTTACCGCTATATTTTCCAATTCTTTTCGATTGAATGATCTGAGAATAGAAAGTGACCCGTCATCCCGTGTAAAAGGTTGAAAAATGAGGCCTCCTAACGTTTTGAACAGGAGGTAAGGAATAAACTGACGCTCAAGGTCTATGATAAAGAACTTTTGCCGGGCGATACGTTTCATCTCTCTGATCAAAGCAATGGCGTTCCGATCGCTCAGGTGATGTAGAAAAAGCGTGGAATAGACATAATCAAAGCTACCGTCAGCAAATGGTAATTTGAGCGCGTCGCAACGCACCCCTTGTATACCCTTTTCACGCATCGATAGAACCGCACGTTCCGACGCGTCCGCGCCCACAACAGAGATCCTGCGTTCCTCAAACTCTTTCAAAAGTCTGGCCGATAGTTCGCCCGAACCGGCACCAACATCGAGGATCTTTATGTAATCAGCTCGATTCTTGCGAATTTCGGAAACAAGCGACTTTCGCATCGCCCGTCGCTCGCCCAGGAAACTGTGAATCAACCGCATCTCTTTTTCCCAAAGCTGGTATTCCTGGGGTGTAAAATCGCCAATATCGAGACGCTCTAATTTTTCACTGCGGTATTTAAGCCTGGAGGGATTCATTCGGCGTATCTGGCGAAGACCAGAGCGCTGTTCTTCGATCCAAAGCCAATACAATTACAAAGCGCGACGTTCACTTCAGTCTTCCGTGCGACATTCGGGACGTAATCCAGATCGCACTCAGGATCAGGTACATCAAGATTGATCGTTGGTGGAACAATTCCGGTGGTAATGGCGCATATCGCCGCACCGATTCCTGCAGCCCCGCTTGCTCCCTGGGGATGGCCTACCTGCGACTTAGTACCCGACATAGGAATTCGATAGGCATGCTCACCTAACGCATGTTTGAGAGCTGACGTTTCGATCTTGTCGTTCAGCGTAGTCGACGTCCCATGAAGATTAACGTAATCGACGTCCGCCGGAGTAATACATGCATCTTGAAGCGCAATTGCCATCGCGCGAGCGGGTTCCTCGCCTGAATCGTCCAACCGGACCCGGTGGTACGCGTCGCACGTCGATCCATAACCCAAGATCTCGGCGTAAATCGTTGCTTCTCTGAAAAGTGCAGATTCGAGTTCTTCAAGAACATAAACATACGAGCCCTCCCCAAGTACCATTCCGGACCGGTCGCGAGAAAACGGCCTTGACGCCCGTTGCGGATCATCATTCCACTGATTCGTCAAAACCGTCATCAGATTAAAACCAGCGAGGATTCCCGGTGCCAATGGTGCGTCTACGCCGCCTGCCACCATGATGTCCTGTCGGCCGCTCGCGATATGCTGCGAAGCGTAAAATATCGCATCAGTTGAGCTCGTACAGCCAGTTGAAACGACATGCGAAAGGCCCCGAAGTCCGAAGGCCATCGATACTTCCGAAGAAAGGCCGCCGTGCGTAGAAGAGGGAATGATATAGACGCTCGCGCCGTGACGAGGACCAACAAACCAATATTCGTAATGCTTTTCAGTGAAGGCCAGGCCGCCGCCGCCAGTGCCGATTTGAACACCGATCTTGCGGCGCGCCTCAATCGGTAATTCGGCGGGCTCTATGTTTGCGTCGCGGAATGCTTCCCGAACGGCAGCCAACAAGAGCGGAACCGTTCGAGGCACGTGCTTACGATCCTTTACCTGAAGTTCGGACTGCCAGTCAAAATCGGGAACATCTGCGGCGATCTGAACCGCCGAATCGGAAACATCGAAGGCAGAAATTCTGCGAACTCCGCTAACACCCTCGTGTAGTGATTTCCAAAAGGCGTCACGTCCGATTCCGATCGGGCTTACAAATCCCATTCCGGTGATAACAACTCTACGCCGGATGGGATCCGGTTTTGACGATCTCGCCATTTGTCTCCTTAATGTGGGTTAATCGACGCTGTTCTCGGTGCTTACGTATGTGTTGAGCGTAACATATACTCGCTCGCCATTCGAGCGGCCAATATCGTTAAGATGCGTCGATGCTATAATCAACTGCATGAGAAAACCCGTCATCGCCGGTAACTGGAAGATGTTTAAGCTGCTAAACGAGGCGGTTGAAACGGTTTTAGCTTTGAAACCCTTAGTTGCAAATGCCAACCATTGTGAGGTGGTCATCGCACCTGTTTTTACAGTACTGAAAACCATTTCTGACCGACTGGAAGGCTCGAATATCAAGCTCGCCGCTCAAGACTGCGCTATACAGAACGATTTCGGGGCCCACACCGGTGAAGTTGCTCCGGTGATGCTAAAAGACGCAGGTTGCAGCCATGTTATTGTGGGTCACTCCGAAAGGCGCCAGTTTTATGGCGAGACCGACGAATCAGTTAACTGGAAGTCGATGGCAGCACTTGCCGCCGAACTCACGGCCATTGTTTGCGTCGGGGAACACCTCGCAGAACGGGAATCTGGAAACGCAGAAGACGTGGTTCGCACGCAGCTCGAAGGCGGATTATCAGGTTTGACAGCAAATGACCTGGAACGTATCATAATCGCTTACGAGCCTGTCTGGGCGATAGGTACGGGTAAAACCGCCACGCCTGAACAGGCTCAAGAAATGCATGGGTTCATCCGAAATTGCATCGGAAACACCCATGGCGAAAATGCGGCTGAAGGAATGCGGATCTTGTACGGCGGATCGGTAAAGCCGGACAATATTTCGACGCTGATGTCGCAGCCGGACGTCGATGGCGCATTGGTCGGCGGCGCAAGTTTGGAAGCGGAAAGCTTTGCAAAGATCGTGAATTACAGGTAGTTTGGCGGGTCAAATATTTTGCTATACGTACTTTATACATTGTTCTTTATTTCGTGTGTTGTTCTGATCGGGTCGGTACTTTTGCAACCAGGTAAAACCGATGCCGGCGCTCTTTTCACCAGCAATATCTCGAATTCCGCTTTTGGGCCGCGCGGTACCGCGTCGGTCCTTTCGAGGATCACGATCGTTGCGGCAACGGTATTTATGTTTTCGGCTCTGCTGATCTCAATGCCGGCTTTACAGGGCGGCGTGTCGGTATTGCAAAGCGTAGGTGAAACACCTGCGGAAGCGCCTGCTGAAACGAACACGAATACTGCTCCGGCGGACGCCAATTCCGTTCCGGCAACTAATACGGAATCGCAGGCAAATACTTCGGAGAACGCGCCTGCAAATCAGTAGTTCTTTTGAAATTAAGCTCAGGTGGCGTAATTGGTAGCCGCGCACGTTTGAGGGGCGTGTGGAGTAATCCGTGCGAGTTCGAGTCTCGCCCTGAGCACCATAGAGATGAGAGACAGGCTATTTGGCCTGTCTTTTTTTCATTCTGCGACCAACATTGTACCGGTGCCTTCGTCAGTAAATACTTCAGAAAGGATCGCATTCCGCATCGAACCGCTCATGACGTGCGCAGAACGAACGCCGCGTTGAAGCAGAGAAATCAGGCTCTGCAGTTTCGGGATCATACCGCCGGTTGCCGTGCCGTCGGTAATCATTTTCTCCGCCTCTTCAAGCGTTAGGCGGTCGATCTTTGTCGATTCGTCGTTTGGATCGGCGTAAATGCCATTAACATCCGAAAGCAGCAGAAGTTTTTCGGCCTTCAGGCTTATTGCGATCTCCGCCGCGATGGTGTCGGCGTTAATGTTGTAGATCTTCCCCTCGTCATCGGCTCCGAGTGAGGAAATGACCGGCAAGTAGCCGCCTTGCAGCAATAGGTTAACAAGGTGTACGTCGACATCGACGATGTCACCTACATGTCCGAAATCGACCTCCTCGGTCTCGCCAGTCACCCTGTTCATTACTTCCTTAGGCGGACGGCGAACGGCCTTGATAACACCACCGTCGATCCCTGACAGGCCCACTGCTTCGACACCTCGATGCCGAAGAGCAGATAAGATCTCAGTATTGATCTTTCCGCGAAAGATCATTTTTGCAAGATCCAATGTGTCGTCATCGGTCACGCGGCGGCCTTCAATGACTGTCTGAACTACTCCGAGTTTTTTGGCTAGTTCAGTCAGCTGCTTCCCACCACCGTGGATCACGCACACGCGAATGCCGACTTGATGGAGCAATGCCAGTTCTTCGGCAAGCGATGCAAGAACGGATCTGTCTTCGGTTACCTTGCCGGAAAACTTAACGACAAACGTCTTGCCTTTGAATCGCTGAATGTAGGGAAGTGCTTCACGGAGCAGATCGAGGGTGCCTATGTTCATTTTATCAACTCCGTCATTATTGCTTTTTGTATGTGCAACCGATTTTCGGCTTCGTCGACCACCACTGATCGCGATGAATCTATCACCGCATCGGTCACGATCACATTTCTACGCACCGGCAAACAATGCATGAATACCGCATCGTTCGTTTGCGACATCTTTTCCTCGTTTACTATCCACTCTTCGCGGTATTGCGCTCTTTCAGTAATATCGGCCTCGACATCTCCATAGAAGTTTTTGCTTCCCCAACTCTTGGCGTAGACCACTTCAACGCCGTCAAATGCCTCTGCAATATCGCTCGTATATTCCACATTGTTGCCTTGATCGGCTGCGATGCGTTCAATATCACCGATCAGTTCTTCATCGAGGTCGTAACCCTTAGGATGTGCAATTCGTAGATCATGCCCGAACTGGACAGCGGCTAACGCAAAGCTGTTTGGCACTGCCATTGGCAGCGGCTTTGGATGCCATGCCCATGTCAGCAAGATCTTTTTCTTCTCAGTCCCGAGTTTTTCTCGGATCGTCATCATATCGGCCATCGCCTGGCAAGGATGATGCATTGCAGATTCGAGATTCATGACCGGCACGGATGCATAATTCGCGAACGCTTTCAAAATAGGATCGGTGCGTTCCAGTTCCCAATCCTTCAGTTCCGCAAAGGTTCGCACACCGATCGCAGAAACATAACGTTCCAATACTCGAACAAATTCTTTCAGATGCTCGGTTTTGTTGCCATCCATCACTACGCCTTCGCGATGTTCAAGCGTCCATGAGGTGCTTCCGGGTTCAAGGATCACTGCGTTTCCACCAAGTTGGTAAATTCCGACCTGCATCGAAGCGCGGGTCCGAAGTGATGGATTGAAAAACACGAGCGCGACCGATTTACCTTCAAGCGGCCGGCCCGATGCGGACCCGGATTTGAGATCGATTGCTTTGCTCACTAGAGCATCGAGTGGTCCCAGATCGAGATCCGATGTCTTTAGGAAATTATCCATTTAGAACCTGAACAAATTGGGAGATCTCGTCAGACGTGACACAAAGCGGTGGAAGCAGCCGCAATACCTTTGGATCGCTCGACGTGCCGGTAATTATCTTGTTTTCTAAAAGTGTCTTATGAACCGGTCCACACGCTTCTTCGAATTCAATTCCGAGCAAACATCCTTTACCGCGAACTGCTGCAATGCCGTCGGAATTCGAGATAGAATCTCGCAATTGCAGTTCGGCCATTGTGGCGTTTTCGATCATTGCGTCATTTTCGATCGCTTCAAGCGTCGCCAAAGTTGCAGCCATCGCGATCATTCCCCCACCAAAAGTAGTCCCAAGATCATTCTCTTTGATCTTCGACGAAATATTTTCGCTTATTATGCACGCGCCGACCGGGATGCCGCTTCCGAGACTTTTGGCTAGAGTAATGACGTCTGGCTCCACATTACCGGCGAGTTCACTTCCGGCAAAGAACCAATTTCCCGTCCGGCCGATACCAGTTTGGACCTCATCGAATATCAATGCTGTTCCATTTTCGTCACATAAGTCGCGAAGGTTCCGAAAAAATTGGGGCGGTGCTTCACGCACGCCGGCCATCGACTGGATCGGTTCCAGAATGATACCTGCGGTCGCATCGTCGACGACGGAACGAACACTCTCTATATTTCCGAATTCGGCCTCGACATGATGCGGAACATTCGGTTTGCCGATATCACGGTATCGACCCAAAAAGGTCGCGGATATCGAATCCGCAGTTCGCCCATGAAAGCCACCCGAAAATGAAATTATCTTCTCCCGGCCCGTCGCCAGTCGGGCCATTCGCATTGCATTCTCGTTTGCTTCGGTTCCGGAGTTACAGAAAAAGACTTTTGAAAGGCTTTTAGGGGCTAACGAAGCAAGCTTTTCCGCGGCACGGCCGCGTACCTCGGAATAAACCAGATTTGAATAGAAAAGGACCTTATCAGCTTGCTCCTTTATCGCCTTCACAACATGCGGATGGGAATGTCCTGTCGCGCAAACGGCGTGGCCGCCGTAAAGGTCCAGGTATTTCTCGCCTTCGCTCGTCCATAC
>QHXS01000253.1 GCA_003223975.1 Acidobacteriota bacterium | reverse complement strand
TCGAAAGCATCGGCATGCGCCGCGAAGACGTTTGCATCGGGAACATCAATCGATGCCGTCCACCCGGAAATCGACAACCCGAACCCGACGAAACTGTGCAGTGCCGGCCGTTCATTCTTCGCGAGATCGCGGTCGTAAAACCAAAGGTGATCGTCGTTCTTGGCGCGACTGCTGCCCATAATCTGCTTCAGGTGAAGACGCCGATCTCAAAATTACGCGGAAATTTTCAGGACTATTTCGGCGTCAAAGTAATGCCGACATTCCATCCGGCATATCTGCTTCGCGATCCTAACAAGAAGCGCGAAGTTTGGGAAGATATGAAAAAGGTCCGCGAGTACCTCACCGCGAATTAGAAAAATGAAAAAGTCTTTAACCGTAATCGCGACGTTGGTTTTGCTCACCAACATTTGTGTGGTCGCGCAGAAAGGCGACAAACCCGGAATTGTACAACTACAAGGCCCGCAGAATCCAATGTTGGGTTTCGTAATTCACGGCGGCGCGGGTGTTATCTCGAAAGGATCGTTGACTCCGGAAAAGGAAAAGGAATTTCGGGCAAAGTTGGAAGAAGCCGTTTTGGCAGGTTACCGCGCATTGCAGGCTGGGAAGTCGAGCCTTGATGCGGTCGAGATCGCGATCCGGATCATGGAAGATTCGCCGCTCTTCAATGCCGGAAAGGGAGCCGTGTTCACTCACGACGGTAAGAACGAACTCGACGCCTCGATAATGAATGGCAAAGACCTTTCCGCTGGTTCGGTTGCAGGCCTGCGGCATGTGAAGAACCCGATCACGCTTGCACGGGCCGTAATGGAAAAGTCGCCGCACGTGATGATGATCGGCGAAGGCGCGGAAAAATTTGCTGCCGAACAGAAGATCGAACTTGTCGATGAAAAATATTTTTGGACCCAGCACCGGTGGGACGCTCTCCAGGAGGTCCTCAAAGAAGAGGCCAGTCCTAGATCCAACGTTCAAAGTCCAAAGCCGGGACTACACGGAGGAAAGGCTTCTGAGCTTCCGTCTAACCGGTTCGGCACTGTCGGTGCCGTTGCGTTAGATAAAGATGGAAACCTTGCTTCTGGCACGTCGACCGGCGGGATGACGAACAAAAAGTACGGCCGTGTCGGCGATGCCCCGATCATCGGTGCCGGAACTTATGCAAACAACGCGACCTGTGCGGTTTCGGGAACGGGTTGGGGCGAATACTTTATTCGCCTGACCGTTGCCCGCGATATCTCTGCCTTGATGGAATACACGGCATTGCCTGTCCAATATGCGGCGGATCGGGTAATAAAAACCAAGCTGCAAAACGCGGGCGGAGACGGCGGTGTGATCGTGCTCGATAAATTCGGGAACATCGGCATGTCGTTCAATTCCGAAGGAATGTACCGCGCGTATATCGACAAAGATGGAAAACCGGTAGTGGCAATCTACTAAACTATGCTTTCTGCCGAGATCATCGCCATCGGTTCCGAGCTGCTTACGCCCGAACGGTCCGACACAAACAGCCTTTGGCTTACCCAAAAACTCAACGATATCGGTATAGAGGTCAAGTTGAAGACGATCGTCGGTGATGATGAAGCGAGGCTCGAGGAGACGATTCGCGATGCCGTAAAACGTTCGGACATAGTCATCACAACCGGTGGCCTTGGTCCTACCGAAGACGATCTTACGCGACAGGTCTCGGCTCGCGCATTAAACAAAACTCTCGAATATCACAACGACCTCGAAGTTCACTTGCGAGCCAGGTTTCGTGCCTGGGGACGCGAAATGCCGGAGATAAATAAGAGGCAGGCGTACATTATCGAAGGTGCGGACATATTACCGAACCCAAATGGTTCCGCAGTCGGAATGTATTTAAGTGTTGATGGAAAACATATCGCGATATTTCCCGGGCCGCCGCGCGAGATGCAGCCGATGTTCGAAAACCACGTTTTCGATCGATTGAAAGTTGCTGCGGGCGACGTGATTGTTAAGCGACGGGTGTTAAAGATCTCAGGGATGGGAGAATCGGCAGTCGATGAGGCCATTGCCCCGATATATGTAACTTACCCTGATGTTCAAACGTCAATCCTATTCAACAAGAGCGAGGTCGAAGCTCATCTTTGGCTTCGCTCGGAAGATTCGATTCAAGCCGATGCAACACTCGAAGAGATCGCACAAAAGATAGTTGGAAAACTTGGTACAGCGGTGTTTTCCATTCAAGGCGAATCGATGGAAGAGGTCGTCGGCCGGCTCTTGAAAAAACGAGGCGAAACGCTTTCTGTGGCCGAGAGCTGCACCGGCGGTTTGATCGGCTCCAGATTGACCGATGTTCCCGGTTCGTCCGCATATTTTATTGAAGGTGTTGTCTCTTACTCGAATACGGCGAAAATGCGGACGTTGAATGTGCCGGAAGCAACGTTGCAGGAATTTGGCGCAGTGAGCGCCGAAACCGCTGCAGCTATGGCTGAGGGGATGCGAGACGCGGCAAAAACGGATCATTCGATCAGCGTTACCGGCATTGCCGGTCCTGACGGGGGAAGCGATGAAAAACCCGTAGGCACGGTTTTCGTTGGCTACGCGAACGGCGGCCGCTCAAAGACTATGAAGATCGTTTTGCCCGGAGACCGGTACCTTATCCGATGGCGCGCCAGTCAGGCGGCGCTGGATTATCTGCGTCGTCAACTTTTGAAGGCAACCTAAACGGTCGAATCTCCTACAAATTGCTTGCTTTTTTGCGGAGATGGGACCAAAATTTATTTGGCGCGTTCCTTGCACCTAATGCCCAATTAATTTTGCAACTTTGCCGCGAATTTAGCGTGATTTAGATTTGCGGCCATCTCTCTTGGCTTTTGGACCCCGACCACTGAAATGAATATGAAAATCTCAGCGTTCATACGATATTCGTTCACACTTCTCGTTTTCGTTTCCCTCCTGACGCCGATGACCGCGACAGCGGCATTCGACGGATCGAAAAAACATTTTAAGGAAGGGCTCAAGCACGAGTTCGCGGAGGAATGGGACAAAGCCGTAGAAGAGTTTTCGCTGTCGGTAGTAGACGACCCGCATAATCCCGAATATCGGCTGCATCTTCGGCGCGCGCTTTTTCAGGCATCGCAGCAATCGATGAGCAAAGGCCGGATCGCCGCTGAACAAAAAGACTATCAGGCCGCCTACGTTGCGTTTCGGAAGGCGTATGCATACGACCCCGTTAATGAGCTTGCGAAGAACGAAATGGACCGGATGATCCGATTGCAGGAAGAACTTCGCAAGACTGACAAGACGGATAAGAACGCTGCTGGCGGCGTAAAGTTGGTCCAAACATCGTTTCCCGGCGGAGCTCAGCCGCAGCTTCCTCAGAAATTGGAAAAGTATCGAAACGTTCTATGGCCGAACGGAACCGATATGCAGAATCTGATCAAGGAGCTTGCGGGCGACCTCGACCTGAACGTGCTTTTTGACTCGGAATCATTTCGGCAACCGCGGCAAGTGAAGATCGAGTTGAGGAACGTCACACCCGCGCGGGCGCTGGATTACATCTTCCTTCAGGAAAACCTCTTCTTTCAAAAGGTCGGGCCGAGAACGATATTGGTAGCGAACACCAGTCAGCGGCCGAAATTCCAACAAT
>QHXS01000252.1 GCA_003223975.1 Acidobacteriota bacterium | reverse complement strand
GGATTTCATCCTTCACGCGGCGTTGCTGGGTCAGGCTTTCGCCCATTGCCCAAAATTCCCGACTGCTGCCTCCCGTAGGAGTCTGACCCGTATGTCAGTGTCAGTGTGGCCGACCGCCCTCTCAGGCCGGCTACAGATCGTTGCCTTGGTAAGCCGTTACCTTACCAACTAGCTAATCTGCCGCAGGCTCCTCTTTAGGCGCGAGGTTCGAAAATCCCCCGCTTTAACAACTGTCACCATGTGGTGCCGCTGCATTATGCGGTATTAGCGCAAGTTTCCCTGCGTTATTCCCCACCCAAAGGTAGATTACCTACGTGTTACTCACCCGGACGCCACTCTACTCGCCCCCCGAAGGGGACTTTCGCGTTCGACTTGCATGTCTGAGGCACGCCGCCAGCGTTGATTCTGAGCCAGGATCAAACTCTCGTTAATAGTTTGTTCACTGGAACATTATCTTACTGGTCTATATATCAGTTTCGATAATGACTCTTCTTCAGAGTTTTGACGCGAACTTTATCGTTCGCGGTTGACTCTCAAAGGTCTAAATTGAAACGGACACGCTCTATCTAGTTTTCAAAGATCGAATTGTTTTTGGATTCGAGCTCGCGCTCTTTGTGATCCAAGCTTGGCTGGGTTAGGAACTACTTCGAGTTGCCTCTATGAGGAATTTATCCTCCCAAGCAAACGCGCATTCTAACGAACCGCGTAGTGAGTGTCAAGCGCAGGGACGAAGTTTTTCACCGATGACTCCGTTGTCGCCTGGCGAGGCCTTCCGCACATCCCGCAGAACGACGTTAGATGAACTTCGGGCCGCGCGGTTGTCTGAAGCGTTAACGACTGACTCGATCTGGCCGGATTCTTTGAGCCGGTCTCGTGCGCTCTGATTCAAAGTTTGCGGGCCGGAATCCGCTTATCAAAGAATCTAGCGCGGCTAAACGCCACCCGCCTTTATGAATTTCTGTCTTTACCGTATCAGCCGCCCAGTTCGCGTAAAACTGGCCGCCAACCTTCTTGGTTTCCTTTACGTTACCACTCTTGATATCGTCTTTGCCTGCAACCGCGCCGACCGCGATCTTTATCTCCGAAAATTCCAGTCTGGTGTGGGCCTCTCGCGAAATAGGAAGAATTTCATTGGCCAATTGTTCGGCCCACGTGTCGACCGATCCAGATAGCTGCCAGCCCATAGGTTCTTTCTTTGCCAGCCGCTTCGCAATTGCCAAATCGTCGGCTGGTTGTTTCGCTGGTCCGAACGCATTCTCGACAGTTTGTCCGTCCCAGTAAGAATGGAACTTGCCCACGTCTGGAAAACCGAGGGTGGACAACATTAGCTTGCCTCCTCCCTGATCGGCAAAACCAGGATTAGATGTCGACGGGTCAAACGCCCGACCTTTATCGACGCCCTCGCGCTCAAAATACTCCGCCCCCACATGCAAAGGCTGGTGAATATCACCGAGATAATGCACCAACAGAATCAGCGCCACCGATTTCGTGATCTTGCGATCATTGTTCGCTGGCTCATCGCCTCTCAGTACGCGAATGCAAAAAGGAATCATCTGAACGATGTCGAAGTTGGACGTGCCGACACGTCCGAGCGAATACTGCTCGCTCTTGAAGACCGGAACATCCGTGTAGTGAAAATAGTGATGCGAAGGCACACCCGGCGGATTATCCTGACCATGTTTGGGGTTTGGGTTCGCAGCGACAAAGGCACGCAACTCGGCTTCCAACTTTTTATGAGCGAAAAGGTGAAAGCCGTTAGGATTTGAGTCCCACGTCTTTATCTCGTCGGGAAGCGTCGCAACTCTCTGCAAGGTTAACCCATCCAGGAGATCATTTATTTTCGTGTGGAGTGCCTGATTCTTAGCGATGCGTTGATCCGCGATGGCGCCCACGAGTCCGTGTCCGCGTGGCCCGTAACCTAACGCGGTGGCGGCAAACAGATTCACCGCCAGGAGAATTACCAAAGTTCTTTTCATGGATCGTTCCTCCCCAGCAATTTAAGGGTTCTTACTGTGGAGATCTCCTTTCCGAGAATTGTAGGAAGCTAAACCGTTAGCAGCAGAGGCCGTCTTGCGCTTGAGTGACGGCCCAGCTCAGGCCTTGGGAATTTCGCGCAGAGATTACTCTTGTCTGTGGGTCAGGTCAATAAATTGCCGCTTTTGCGGAAGTTTTCTAAGGAGTTCCTATCTTTTCGCCCATGCCAAGTTCGACGGCCCGCTAAGTCCTTTACCGCTTCCGACCGGCCTTCATCTGCTCGGGCGGCGTCACGCGCATGACACCGTGGTCGTCTCGGTAAAGACTAAAGGTCAAGTCCTTCACCTGGCCATTTTCCTTTATACGAACCGTGAAAGTTCGGTTTGCGCCCTTTCCTTCGATTCGCAAAGGTAAATAACCCTCGACATCAGGACTGCGATAGGCTGTGTAGTGATCCTGGTCGTGCTTTTCGTAACCAAGAACGTAGATGCGATCGAAATCCGGCTCGTCCAGCTTGTGCGGCTCGTCCTTCGGATTGCTCTTCTCCAGAATCACCCAACTACCGGGACGAGTGTCTTTCGCCACATCCTTTGTCTTCGTTGACGAGTCGTCACTCGTGTCTTCATCCAGCCTCCGCCAGGCTACGAATTCCCTCCCGGTCCGGTAATAGATGATGTCGCTGGGAACCATCAGTTCGACCTGTTTTCCGAAAATCCAGCCTTCGGGCGCAGGCGAGATCGATGGCGCCAGTCGCACTTTGTACCAGAGCTCCGTTGTCTCCTGCTCTTCCGGATTCTCGTCCTCTTCCCGCTGAATCTTCTTATTGGTATTGGCTGCCGTGCCGGCCTTCGGGGCCGTATCGCTTTCGGTTGTTTCGGCGCCCTTAAACTTCGGCAATCGTTTCCAGCCGATAATCTCAAAGCTCGATCCGCTATCGAGCCGCATCATGATGTTCTCGTTGTTGCTACGATCCGGGCTCAGACGTAAATTCGATCCCGCATGTAGTTGCCCGGTAGCCTGGGGCTGAAGATCCTTGTCTTCTTCGGTAAGCTTCTGCGATTTTGCCAGCACATCGTCCGGCATGATGTTGCGCGCTTCGATCCAACCCTCGGTGTTTTCTTCGTTCCGCGCACGCACGCGGTACCAGCGCTCCTTTTTACTGTTGTCGCTCGGGTCGGGAACATCGAGTGAATCGAGAATATCGACTGTGTCTCCGCGCTTGACCTCGTAAAGATCAGCCGCCACTACCGCCGTGGAACTGCGAACCTGGGCACTGCGCGAGACGACGACGCCGGTGCTGGTGTGGCCGGCGATCGCGGTGCATCCGGCTGCTAAAAGGACGGCTGCCAATATAAGGGGAAGTAAAAACAGCGGGGTTTCGAATTTCTTCATGTGATTCTATTTAAGAACACGCCAATCAAACCTCATCGGGGTGCGTGTGTGCCAGTATTGTAACCTAACTCACGAAGCAAATCGCGCTGTTGCTTGTTGAGTTTCTCACTTACGGATATCCGGCTCCGAAAGCCGCTCATATCAGCAATCAAACCAAACGGCGCGAGTTCATTCACCAGATTTATCGATACCGACTTGCGCACAAAGAAACTAATGAAATCCTCAGATCCCATTTGCTCGCTGAGGACACCGGCGACGATCTCGCTTCCATCCTTACCAACCGTTGGCTCGCCAGTGCCCAAAAGCCTGCGATAGACATTAGCCAATGATCGTTTGTGATGGCTCGCGCTTCGCAACCTCAAATCATAAAGGAACGCCACGACCTGACTCTTCGCATAAACCGAATTGCCGCCCCCGGTGAATCTTCGGCCGGAAGCTTCGATTAATGACAAGCTGGTCTCGTTTTTCGAGGCGTCGTAGGCGCGGGCAATCGAATCGAGTAACTGAGGAAAGCTAAGTAACCCAAGTTTGACTGTCGTCTGCGCAGCCTGATAAATCGTGAATCCTTCATAGAACCAATCGTAATTGCCTTTGAGCGCCAGCGCGTTTGGAACCCATAGATGAAAAAACTCATGGGTGACCGGCGTGCTCAGTTGTGCCAGCGCTGCGACCTTCGAAGGCAACCTGCCCATTATTAACGTGACGGTCGTGCCCCGCGTTTCCGCGCTCCATTGAGTCGCGCTCACGGCCAGTGGAAACGGAAACAGGATGAACGTCGCGGTCTTGCCTGGAACTGAACCAAACGTTTCGCGATGCGCTTTGAGGACTTGTTGCGATAACTCCAGCGCGTCAGCGTCGCTGAAAGCCCAATCGCTGTTAGTCACAAAATTCAACGTCAGGGCCGCCACGTTGGTTTGTGACGACCGCAAATTGGCGCCTACGGCAAACACCGCTCGCTCGACATCGGAGATAACGAATTCAGTCGGCGACACGCGAGCTTCGCCAGATTGGACATTCCAGGAAGCCGGCAATTGAAAAACCACTCTGCAGTTCTTCCAGCCTGCGCCAGGTTCTGTCGCAACCGGAAGCAGATCCAGCGGCGTTAACACGCCGCGCTCCCGATCTACCCATGACATCAACGAAAAATCGGACGCCCGCGAGACCGGGTGGAGATTCACTTCATATCTCACACGCTTAGCAGGTTTGTCTGAACGAAACTGTCCTGGCGCTGGCTGCGTCACCGATACCTCCGCGCCCCCTTCATCGAACGCCGCAAATCGCTCGATGCGACGACCCAGGCCGACTATGCCCGCATAACTATCAACGAAGGACCAGGACGAGACCGCCCCGCCGTTCACTTCAATTGCGACCCGACCAGAGTCCGGCAACACGCGTACGATGATGTTTGCCGTTTGGGCAGCAGCCTTGGACGAGAAGGAACAAACAACGATGAGGACGCCGGCGGCAAACAGGAGGGCCCTGCTCAATCTGCAGATTGGTTTCGTTGACATGGCCGCAGGCCGCGAATACACTACGAGGCCTAGTCTAGCATCAAAGCGCTCGCAGTGATTCGGAGTCAACTTTACAAGCTATTAATCAGCCCCGCGAACAGAAATCGCGGTCTGGCGATTCTTTTGCTGGCCTGCCT
>QHXS01000037.1 GCA_003223975.1 Acidobacteriota bacterium | reverse complement strand
TTGATATTCGCGATCGAATAAAGCTTGCGGCCCGCAGAACCCGAATATTCAAACTTCACAATTGTTCTATTAGCGATCTCTCTCTCTATCGACGCTCCCCATTGGTGCACGTAGGCCGTCTGGATATCCGGGTCGACTGCGCGTAATGTGGTTCGATTGAGAGTCGTCGGAGGGCCGGCAACGCCGAGTGGACCGAAGTTGTTAGCGCTGACAGGCACATTGGTGTCTCCCGACACGGCGTAAAAGGGTGGATTCTGGATGACGTTGAATGTAACGTTTCCGAAGTTTCTCTCGTACGCGATCCCATAGCCTCCGCGAAGGCTGGTCTTACCGTCGCCAAAAATGTCCCAGGCAAATCCTACTCTCGGAGCCCAGTTGTTTTTGTCCGGACGCCACACACCCTCAGAACCCGTGGTCTGGAGCCGCCCGTTGCGGATTCGCTCGAAGATCGTCGAACCCGAGCCGAAGAAGAAGTTCGAATCGAGGCCTTCATGGGAACGCTGCGGTCCGTAATACTCATAACGCAAGCCGAGGTTCAGGGTGAGTCCGGGCCGGACGCGCCACTGGTCGTTAGCATACAAAGCCCATTCTTTATAAAGATTGGTCCTCTGGAAGTTCGGCGAGGTGGCTGGACGCGTGATGGTACCGCCCGGAACTTGGCCTTGCGGGTCGTACGCCACCTGAAACAGCTGCGTGATGGCGGTTCCGCCGGTGAGAATGCCGGTCAGTGCTTCCGATGCGTCAGTAACGTTAGCCGCCAGATTTTCAGACGCATTTTGAAACGCCGGAAAAAGGACGGCGTCCTTGATGTTTACTAATTGACCCCCGAAACGAATGGTGTGATTTCCTTTCACCCACGTGGCGTTCGGCTTGAAATCCCAGAGATGCTGGTCCTCCGTCGAGTCGAAACCAAAGCCCGGGAAGAACGGAATGTAGCCCGGATAAGCGATCGCGTCGCCGCCAAGCGTGCCTGTGCCGTTCGGTAAAGCGTACAGGGTCGGGGTTGTTGCCGGCTTGGTATCAAGCACGGTCCCGCCTTCCAGACGTGACCAGGCCAACTTTGCGTCGAAAACAAAGTTCGGAGTGAAGTTGTGAACTATGCTTCCCTGGAAATTCTGCGATCGTCCGTTGATGGCGGTGTTATACCCCTCGTATGGGCTCGTAAACCGAGAACCCAATTGGTTGACACTGTTAAATATCTTGTAACTGAAAACCAACGCAGTCCTGTCTGAAACGTTCCAGTCCACGCGCGCGACGTTGTTCCAGTCATTTGTCGGCGTTCCGCCGCCTGAGTCGATCGGGGATACATAACTGACAAGATCGTACCTGCAAATACTCACGCCGCCGACATTACATCCCGGGGCGGCTGTTTGGGTGTTCGGATCGAACAGCGGTACCGTGAAGGTCTGGCCTGTAGGATTTGCCGCAAGCGTGTTCTGTTGGAAGACGGCTCGCGCGTTCGGCGCCATATTGTTTATAAATGTCTGACTCGGCACATACGCGAAGGTCGTCCCCGAACTCCGGATCAGAGTCCATTCACCAAAATTCGAAAAGAACGCTTTGTTTTTCACGATCGGACCTAGCACCGAATAACCGAACTGGCTCCGATTGAAGAATCCCTTCTCAGTATCGTTAGCGTTGTTATCGAACTGGTTTGCACCAAGTGCCGAATTGCGGTTCTGATAAAAGACACTTCCCTGAAAATTGTTATTGCCGGAACGTGTGATGACGTTCACGATGCCACCTGAGGCTCGGCCGTACTCAGCCGAGAAATTATTCGTTATAATGCGGAATTCAGCGACCGAATCCTGAGGAACGGTCTGAGCGACCGCGGCAGTGAACGTTGCGCTGTTTTCCGTTCCATCGAGCAGGATATTCGTACTTGCCGAACGGATGCCGTTGATCGCAACGCGCGCACCGCGGTCGTCGGCGTCGCCGGTTGAAACGTTGCCCGATATTGTTGCCAGGCTGTAAGGATTGCGATCCAAAACCGGAAGATTCTGAATATCTTTTTGTGTGATGACCGCGGATTGAACCTGATCTGTGGTGTTTATTTCCGCAATGCCCCCCGTTTCGCCGATCACATCGACGACGTCGACCAAAGCGGCAACGCCAAGGGCTACATTCACCGTATTGGCACCGCCGACGGCGACAGCCGTTTTGATCGTTGCGGGTGCAAAACTACCGGATGAAGCGACTACGTTGTAGTTTCCTGGAGGAACGTTAATAAATTGATAAAAGCCTTCGCCATTTGTTGTGGTCGTTCGCTCAACATTCGTATTCGGATCGACAAGCTTGACCGTCGCTCCGGGAATAGCTGCGCCGTTTTGATCTTTGACGGTGCCATTGATCTGACCGTAACTTTGCCCGAATGAAACGGAAGCAAGGCAGAGTAGCGCGACGATCGAAACGCATAAATTTCTGATTATATTGCTCTTCATTTTAACCTCTTTTTCAGTGAATTATCTCCAGTCGAGTTCGTCGGTGCATATTCGATTTGCTTCGACCGACTGGCGTTCAAAATATTGAACACATTGGACTAAGCGTCCTGATGCCTGTATTGGAATGGGCAAGAAATGTGCCGTCGGATGTCGAAGCGAGTGGAGCGGCATTAAATCTCGGAATGATCGATGAGTAGAGGTTGGAGCTTTCGAATTTTCCCCGAATTATCGGAATTCTCGTAGATTGAAGGGATAAGAGTGCGGAACTTAGGGAAGAAAATGTCCAGTAAATTGAACGTGGCCTTATTTCTTATTAAAAGTGAAAAAGTCTTCGCCGAAGTTTTGGCCGATGCGATATTCGCTGAAGTTGAACGTCCAGCGAAAGTCCTTTGTCGCTGCACGACTGTTGAGTAGAAGCTTGACGCTGTATTTGAACGGCAGCGTCATACCTTGGGCGACACGAAAATCGTCAAAGTCTTCCGTCAACGTGTTGATGTTTTCGCCGGTCTGGTTACCGATGAATGTGGTCGGGTAAGCGTTCTTATCTGGTATTTTTTGACGATATTCGGAACGAATATGCCTGAACGTTTTAGCGTCAAAATAAAGATCGATGCTGCTGTCTGCCGAGGCGGCGACCTCCGGGGTGAAACGCAGCACGAACGAATCTTTGCCGTTCACCTTCTTTCTCCCACCGGATCGCACGCGTTCTATGGCTGCCGGGTCTAGCATTCGCCATCTGCAACTGACGGCGCCTCCGAATAAGCGCTCGCTTAGTAAATTATCATTGAGCAAAAGGTAACTTCCCATTGGCGACCGCATGCCGGGCATGATGAACGGAACATCGACCTTCCCTCGAAAGAAACCTATCTTTTCATATGGATATTCCAAAAGGTCGAAGCTCGAGATCAGCATCGTGTTATTTCGGTCCGACGCGAAAAGCATCTTTCCCGCAGAGCGCGCCGCAGGTAGATTCAGAACAAATTCGCTCACCCCGACTGCGACCCGATTTGCCGTGTCAGCGAGCGCCCTCTCGGTTCCGATAGATTCCGCATGCCGTCTCAAGATCTCTTCGGCGCTCGGGTTCTCATCGTCCGAACGTCCGGCGGCCGGCATCAACGCGACTGTTGTGAACAAAAAGATCGCGGCAAAGCGAACTGAAAAAGGGCGATAGGTCCTTATCTTCATATGGGTACAAAAAATATGAATGCCGGCCGCCGATCGAAATTACACGTCGACGGCCGGGCTGGAAAGAAACTACAAATTGATTCGGAGCGCGAATTCGATCGTGCGGCCGCCCTGATCGTTGGTAGTCGATGTATCCTGATACACCGTACCGTTAGTGAGCTGGCCCCAACCGGTCCCGAACGCCGTCACGTTCACGACGTCCGCCGCCCAACCGCCGACACGCCATTGAGCGTTGTTGAGGAAGTTGAAGGCAGACGCACGGAACTCGATATTCCTCGTTTCACCGAGTCTGAACTTCTTGGCAATGCTCAGATCGGTACGGAAGAATTTCGGCCCGTGAACGACAAGATTCGAAAACCCGCATCCTCCGACAAACTCCTGAATGCAGCCGCCATAACCCGCCGGAACTATCGCACGTCCTGTAAAGGCAAGGTTTGCAAACGCATTAGAGGTGTTGTTGATGATGTCCGCAGGCAAATACGAAGCGGTCGCGACCGTAGCCGGAGCATTGGAATAAGACACCGACTGGTTATAGTAGGTGCCGATCGCCTGCTCGAGCTCCTTGCGGTCCATGCCCACCAAACTTACGTTACCGAAGTTGATCGGCGTTCCGCTCTGCAGCTTGACCGCGCCATTGATGTTCCAGCCGCCGACAAGAGCGTCGACCCATCCGTTTGCACCATTCATGAATCGTGCACCGCGGCCGAACGGAAGCTCATAGAGCCAACATCGTAAGGCGACTTGGTTTTGTTAAAGCCCGGATCGCGCAAAGTGCGGAAGTTAGATTGCGCGAACGAGCTTGATGCAAACGCGTCGGTCAGCGAATTCGAAAACACGTAGCTCGCCTGAACCAAAAGTCCATTCGAGAGCCTCCGTCTGAACTCGATCTGGAACGAGTCGTACCAGCTGTTTGCGCTGTTGTCGATAATGAAATTACCGCCGCCGAACGTCGTCGGATTAACATAGAAGAAGTTGACCGGCAATCCGCCGGCCAACGCGTTCGTCCTTCGTGTAGCGCTGTTTTCTAGCGTCGTCGCGAAAGTGCGAGCGTTTGGATTGATCGGATTGAGCAGATTGGTCAACGTTGCATTTTTCCAAAGGGTTGAGTTGTACAACAATTGATCGTTCACGTTTCCGGCCCCGCGAATATACTTAAACATCGACGGAAGAGGTGACGTATTCGTTCCGGCGCCAAAGTACGCATAGCTGCCGGCGCGCGTGCCGCCAGCCAGATTGTTGGCAATAAGATTCGCCTGAGCGAGACGAAACTCGTCAACAAAGTGGTTCTCGGTAATGTTGACCTCGTCGATGTTGTATAACCGCCAAAGATCTTTTGCGCGATTACCTACGTAACGAACTTCGATCACGTTGTCCTTACCGAGCTGTCGCTGATAACCGACGCTGAACGAATCGACATGGCCCGTCCTAATATTCGGATCGTACGCAATGATCGAATCGAAAAAGCCGCCGACGATCACATCCGGCGGTGTCGCCGGAACAGTCGGTACGGTTACCGACCCGATGTTGCGGAACAATGTTCCGGCAGGTAGCGTGTTTTGCGAAACAGACAGGCTTGCATCGAGATTTGCGCCGGGTGAGTTGGTCAACGTGGTGAGCGCAACATTGGTTCCCTCGCGAACGAACGAGCGCGAGAAACCTGCGCGGACGACACTGTTACCGTTCGACCCGAAGATCTTCCCAACTAGGCTGTCCTCTTTAAAGTTAGGACTCCAGACGACGCCGAAGCTGGGTCCGAAGTTGTTCTTGTCGGCGTTATAAACACTGCTTCCGACCGGAAGGATCTCGAACGTCGGTGCCTCGCCCGTAAGCGTGCCCGGCATGAAAAGGTTTCCCTCGCCGGACAGGCCATAAACCTGCGAAAACTTGCTTACGTAAGAAAAGTTCCCTGTATCCGTTCTAAATGCATCCTGGGGCTGCCACCTGACGCCAAATGAAAGCGTCAGATTAGGTCGTGCCCGCCAGATGTCCTGCGCGTAAAGGCCATAGACGATCTGCGTGCCCGCTTGATATTGGTCACCATGAAGCTCGTACGTGCCGTCTTCCTTGAGAAACGCGGTATTGACATAGTCTGTCACACGTCCTGTAAGAAGCGCGTAGAGTCCTTTGGCCTGAGCAAGCTGTGCAGAAGTTGCACCCGGAAGGTTTGCAGCCCCGATAGTGGTCGCCGAGCTTCGAAATGCGGTGTCGGCGTCGTCGGAAATGTCGATGCCGAACCCGATCTCGGGAACCAATTCGTTGATAGAGGCAGACTGAACGCGGACCCGTTTGTATTGACCTCCGAAATTGAAGGAGTGCGTGCCGTGCAGCCACGTCACATTATCGGTGAAATCTTCGGAGGGAGACGAACGACGATTGTCGCTCGAACCCGTCCGGCTCCAGCCGTCCACTGTAGATGCCGTACCTGCGGTCACGTTGTTCAGGCCGAGTAAATTCGCACCCGGAACGCCGCCCGCATGTGTCCATGCAAAGTTAAGGTTGTAGAAGTTCTGATTTGCAAACTGTTCTTCGGTTAGCCCCGGCCTGAAGAACGACTTGCCGTACAGACGTGCGAATCGTGCCTCGTTGATCAGATTGCTCGTCAACGTCGAACGAAGTGCAACGGCCATCGAGAATCGACGTGACGTCTGGTCGCCGGAGTTAGGAAATCCCGGAAACGAAGGATCAGCACTGTTCAATAGATCAAATCCGCCGCTTCCGGGAGCGCCGAATATGTTCTGGTTAAATACGAACTCAAGAGCGTGGTTCTTATTTAGATTGACGTCGGCACGGCCCGTGAAGAACTTTCGCTTCGTATTTGTTCGCGCAATGAAATTAAGAAACTCGGTATTCGGGTTTCCGGTTCCCTGCGTTATCGTTCCCTGACTTGTGGAAGATCGGATAGCTGAATTCAACGACGAGATCGTCGGATCGAGCGTGTTGGGACACGGTTGTATACCCGGAACATCCAGGTCGCAGTCATTAGCTCCCGCCAGCGCCAATAGGTTGACGGTAGTTGTTCCGTAGGTAAACATTCCGTTCATCGCGTTTTGGGTAAGGATCGTCCGAGTGCGATTGATGGCTTCGGGGATACGAAACTCTTCGTAGTTGACGAAGAAGAATGCCTTGTCCTTTCCCGAGTCGAATCGGGGGCCGCCCTCACCAAAGCGAGGGAACGGAATCGGACCACTGGCATTTCCCCCGTATTGGTTCAACACAATCGGGTTGCGGGACAGGCCGTTGCGGTTATTCCACCAATAGTTCGAATTCAAACCCTGGTCGCGATGCTGCCAAAAGAGTCCGCCGTGATAATCGTTCGTTCCGCGGCGAGTCACGAATTTGATCTGCACCGCGCCGTCGCCGCCGGTGTCAGACCCGGAAGCGGCGGTCGAGACCGTGACTTCCTCGATCGAATCAAGACGCGGCCTGACGAACGTGAAAAAGCCGTCGCTTGATTTCAGCAGATTGTCTTGAACATCAACGCCGTCGATAGTGATACTTAAGCTGGATTTCGGTAACCCGTTGATCGAGGATTGACGCGGACGGCCGACTTGTGTCGTGCCCGGCAACAGTGTCACCAGATCGAGCGCATCACGCGAGGTGATAGGCGTTTCGGTGATCTGTTTTCCGGTAATCGTCGTTCCAACTGTGGGCGTTTGTGTCTGGAGAACGTCGCCGCCGGAAGTAACCACAACTGTTTCGTCCTGTTTGCCGACTGACAGTGCGGCAGTGACGGATGTCGGTAAACCGACGTCGACCTTTACATCTTTCGATACGTGCGTTTGAAAACCCGCCGCAGTTATCGTGACTTCGTAAAGTCCGCTTGCCACTGACGGGATCGTGAATGTACCGTTGCCGGAACTTGTTGTTTTAAATTCCTGTCCGCTCTTACCTTTCACCGTGATCGTTGCCCCCGGCACCA
Organism: Acidobacteriota bacterium; assembly: GCA_003223975.1. Lineage (GTDB taxonomy): Bacteria > Acidobacteriota > Blastocatellia > Pyrinomonadales > Pyrinomonadaceae > OLB17. Next base: position 17,159 of record QHXS01000037.1, on the reverse strand, counting down.
CCGCTCCATTGGGATCCATAACGGTGCCGTTAATGGAGCCAAAGGTTTGAGCGGAGATGCTTAATGCGAAGCCGATCACTAAAAAGGCGGCAGTTAACAGGAAAAGAAATGTTTTCCTCATATTTCCTCCAATCTTTCTATTCGAAAAGCGAAATCAGCGACAGTGTGAAAAGAGTTCAAAAAGTTGAACAATTCGGGATTAGCTGTTGGTGATCACGAAATGAATTGGGCAATAAATATGCCAAGCGGGGGTGAGCTGAGTTTCGTTCTATATTGAATCGCGAGTGTTGCGGGCAGCGCTCGACTTACAAAACAACACTGAATCGGAAAAATTGGATTTGAAGACGGGAAAAAGAATTATTTGCGAAAAGTTTCAAGCTTTGAACAAGAAAAACGTTCCATTTTTTGAATCGCACGATTTTGGGGACGAACCGCTTCGAAAATGCGATGACCGATTTTGCACAAACCGGATCGGTTACATCAATTGTGAAATTGAGAAAAATCAACGTGAAAATTTATTGAATTTTCTTCAAAATTGAAGATTTTTTTGCTTGACGATGTGTAGGATTTGCACGTGGCGGAATAATCGTTCACAAGATCTAACAAACAAGAGGTACTTATGAACCCAATGCTTTTATATCGAAAACGTCAAAGTGCGATTCGCGAATTCGACAGAAATGCGAACACGCCAGCAGTCATGAACAACAAGCTCGAGGCCCTGCGAGTTTTGGCAAACTCGATCTTGAGCGAGGTCGCCTCATTGGAACAGGATCGTGATGTAATGGTAAAAAACGACATCGATCTTTCGGATGAGGTCCAACGCTTCGAAACGAACATTATAAAATGTGCCCTGGTTCGCACCGGCGGACGCCAACGGCAAGCGGCAAGACTCCTTCACATAAAGCCGACAACACTTCACGCGAAGATGAAGAGGTATGGCATTTTGCAGAGCGATTCAGACGAAAGCGGCTGGGGAAACTATACGGACGATCTCCGATTAGAGACTGCTAATTAGGATAGTACCGAGTCAAAATAAGAGGCGGCGGTAACACCGTCGCCTTTTTTTTGATGATCATTCCGATGGCACCAGCCGCATTATTTTGTCGTCGTCGATTGCGGCCTTTCCACGCCCATCACGGTTTGACGTCGAAAAGTATATGAAACCGTCGGGGCCCTCAGCGACTTCGCGGATACGGCCCACCTTTCCCTCCAGCAGATTCTCTTGACCGAGGACAGTTCGTCCTGACATTACGACTCGCACGATCCGAATACCTCGCAGGCATCCAAATAGTAGATTTCCGTTAAGATCCGGAAACATCGAGCCGTAATAAAAAGTTGCACTGGCCGGTGCGCACGCGGGCGTGTATTCCAGAATAGGGGTCACCATACCCGGACGCGTCTCTTTTCTGACGATTTCGGGCCAGCCGTAATTCTTGCCTTTTTCAACGATGTTAACTTCATCCGCGCCGTCGCCTTTGCCTTCAAAACCGGTTGGCCCATGCTCGGTTTGGAACATCAGGCTCGTCCCGCGTTGCCAGGTCAGGCCCTGAGCATTTCGATGGCCGGTCGACCAGATTTCCGGACGGTATCCGGCCTTTCCGACAAACGGGTTATCTCGAGGTATGGTTCCATCGTCATTCAACCGAAGTGTTTTTCCGGCAAGCGAGTTATTGTCCTGGGCAAGCTTCCAGTCGGTCGAGTCACCGGTCGTTACGTACAGTTTCAGATCAGGCCCGAAACGGGCACGCATCCCCGAATGGTTCGGGGCACCTGGAATATTTTCCACAATAGCTTTCGGTTCGGTGAAAGCGCCGTTAACGAATCTGTACCGCACCACCTTCACGTGCTTTCCATCTGAATTGTACGAATAACCGAGGTATACAAAATTATTCGTCGTAAAGTTTGGATGCACCGAAATATCCATCAAACCACTTTCACCTGATGGCTCGACGTCAGGAACCTTGAAGACTGGGTCCGGTAGCAGTTTGTTTCCGACGATCATGCGTACTCTTCCCGGCCGCTCGGTAAAAAGCATTTCGCCGGTCGGCAGCCAAGCAAATGCCCACGGCACTTCCAATCCACTTGCTATGGTTTCAACACGGAATCGTGCGGCATTGGACGTCGTGAAAACATCTTTTGACTCGACGCCGGGCGCAGTCTTCGCACAACCCGTTGCCCAGGCCGCTATGCAAATCAACGTAAATGCGAATTGCTGCATACTCGCCTTAAAACGAGTATCTTACTTCGGAATTCAGTTTTGGAATAGCTATCAGCCTATTTCGCAAGACCAACCCGCAAGTTTCTGTCGTTCTGTTCCCACCAAAAGGTTCAAGGCGGGCGATCTTCTATTTCATTTTCGATTGTATTGCCTTTATCGCTTCCAAATGTTTCTTAAGGACCGGCAGCGCCTTTGCCGCGAACGCCTTTGCTTGTGAGTCAGAATCGTCCTGGGCCTGGTCTTCAAACATCTGCACGTCCGCTTCATGGTCGTCGACCATGGCCTGTACATATTCTCGGTCAAAATTGGCACCTTCGAGCTTATTGAGCTCATCGATCGTAGATCGATTACGCGGGCCGATCTCGGTGGGAAGCGTTATCTTTTGTTTCGCAGCGATCGTCTTTAATTCGTTATTCGCTTTCGAATGATCCGTGATCATCATCTGGGCGAACTTTTTGACTTCTGGATTCTGGGCCTTTTTTACAGCCATCTTGCCCATTTCGACCTCTGACAAACCACCATCGGCCGCTTCCGTCCAAAAACTCTTTTTTGCGGCGGAAGTGTTTGCGGAATTCGTGTTTGAGTTGTTGGAGTTAGACGAAACCGCTGTCGAATTCGTTGTCGACGAGGGCACGTAGGTGTTGTTCGAAATGGAAGTTGAAGAGCTTTCCCGCGCGTTGGCGCACGAAAACATCGTCCCGGCGAAGGCTATTAATAAAAAAAAGATAAGATTTTTCATTGCATATTCCCCTTGCACTCGAATCTAGTCCAACGAATCAACGGCGAGTGTCGGCTGGAAAACAATGAGCAAATTGAACTAGATCTTTTTTGCTTTTGTCCCTACCTTCAGAAGTAATAGAATCAAAAATGCAATAAGTTTTCGGAGGAGCCAACGCGGCTGAGAGGTGTGTTCCACACGACTCCTGGAACCTGATGCGGATAATACCGACGAAGGGAGAAAAACGATGAAAGAAAAGTTGTCAGCGGTAGGCGATCGGCAATCAGCCGAAAAGAACAGCGACCAGGTAAAATTGCCCGCTTCACGGAAGGTTTACGTGGAGACCCACGGCAATGCGATCAACCAAAATACACACAATTTACGCGTGCCGTTTCGCGAGATCGCTCTGTCGCCGTCAAGAGAAATGGACGGCACACTGGCCGAAAATGCGCCGGTGCGCGTCTATGACACCAGCGGCATATGGACAGATCCAGAGACAAAATGCGATGTCCGTGAAGGTCTGCCAGCTCTACGACGCGATTGGATCGTCGGCCGCGGCGACGTCGAGGAATATGTAGGACGCGAGATACTGCCGCAGGACAACGGCTATCTGACAAAAGGTGCCGAGGACGTCGCACGCGTAAAGGATACTGGGTCGCTCGAAGAGTTTCCTGGCCTTAAACGTGCACCGCTTCGAGCGAAACATGGTGACTGCGTCACGCAGATGCACTACGCCCGCAAGGGGATCATCACCCCTGAAATGGAATATGTCGCGATTCGTGAAAACCTCGGACGGCAGGCCGAATTCGATCGTCTCACGCTTTCTGAGCGTAGCGACCGGTCGTCGCTCAATCATCAGCACAAGGGAGATTCGTTCGGCGCGGCTATTCCCGAGTTTGTAACTCCGGAATTTGTCCGCGATGAGGTCGCACGCGGCCGTGCGATCATCCCGGCAAACATCAATCATCCCGAATCCGAACCGATGATCATCGGACGCAACTTCCTTGTAAAGATCAACGCGAATATCGGCAATTCAGCGATCGCTTCAAGCATTGAAGAAGAAGTTGAAAAGATGCGCTGGTCGACGCTGTGGGGAGCGGACACGGTGATGGATCTTTCGACCGGAAAAAATATTCACGCGACACGCGAGTGGATCCTGCGCAATTCGCCTGTGCCGATCGGTACGGTGCCCATCTACCAGGCACTCGAAAAGGTGAACGGCAAGGCCGAGGACCTTACTTGGGAGATCTACCGCGACACGCTGATCGAACAGGCCGAGCAGGGCGTCGACTACTTTACGATCCATGCCGGCGTGCGTTTGCCGTATATCCCGCTGACTGCAAAGCGAACAACGGGCATCGTCAGCCGCGGCGGTTCGATCATGGCGAAGTGGTGTCTTGCACATCACGAAGAGAGTTTTCTCTACACTCGCTTTCGCGATATCTGCGAGATCATGCGCACGTATGACGTCAGCTTTTCGCTTGGCGATGGTCTCAGGCCGGGTTCGATCGCGGACGCGAACGACGAAGCTCAGTTTGCCGAGCTCGACACCTTAGGTGAATTGACAAAGATCGCGTGGGAGATGGACTGCCAGACGATGATCGAGGGGCCCGGCCACGTGCCGATGCACCTGATCAAAGAGAACATGGACAAGCAGCTTGCGGTGTGCGGCGAGGCTCCGTTCTACACGCTCGGCCCGCTGACGACAGACATCGCACCCGGCTACGATCACATCACGAGCGGTATCGGGGCGGCGATGATCGGATGGTTCGGCACGGCGATGCTCTGCTACGTCACGCCGAAGGAACATCTCGGACTGCCGAACAAGCAGGATGTAAAGGAAGGCGTCATCACATACAAGCTCGCTGCTCATGCCGCCGATCTCGCGAAGGGGCACCCGGGAGCGCAGTACCGCGACAACGCCCTCTCAAAGGCACGCTTCGAGTTCCGGTGGGAAGACCAATTCAATCTCGGCCTCGATCCCGAAAAGGCAAAGGAGTTTCACGACGAAACTCTCCCCGCCGAAGGCGCGAAGCTCGCCCACTTCTGCTCGATGTGCGGCCCGCACTTCTGCTCAATGAAGATCACGCAGGACGTTCGTGATTACGCCAATGCCCAAAACATCGAAGCCGAAAAAGCCTTAGCTGTGGGCATGTCAGCGAAGGCCAAAGAGTTCGTAGAAACCGGCGGAGAGATCTACAAATAAGCGACTTGAAATCCGTCTACTTCTAACCTTGAACGCGATTCCCTGGTATGAATCCCCGATTGTTAGAGCAGCAATTCTGATCGGCGGTTGCGGGATCGAAATGGGTGTCGTTTCGGCACCCATCGCGGCGACCAAGTTGTTCGCTTCGCGGGAAACCACCAAGTGCTACGGGGGCGAACCCGATTCGACCGTCATCGACTCGCGCACATAAATGAATGCCGGTGAAATCCGTTCCGGAACCGCGTTCGAAGTTTGGACGCGCCGATACTGCGGAACGGTCTCGAAAAAATCGTTTTCGGACCAAATGATCACGGCGTATTTCCCGCTTTTTACTTCCTGTTCAAAAATGTTCGCTAACTCGGGTGCCCAAGTGTTTCCATATTCGCTGTAATCATCAAAGTGCAGTTCGCAGCCATTTGGGATCACGAGCGAGGCGTAAACACTCACACACGCGCTTCCGGGCCCCGAGTGTCGCGAGGCGGTTTCGGAAAGTTCCTGAAAGTACGAAAGCGCATTCCAGCGAAAGTATTCACCGCGCGATACGCGAGCAAGCTGAAAAATGCCGCCGAAGATCATTACGGCGATCAACGCGAATGCGGGCCGCTGCCGGCCCGACTGAACAAGGTTCGCAAGAATAAGCGCGCAAACGACGCTAAGGATGAACGCCGCTTCAAGAAAATAGTTGGCACCAGCTCCGACCCGACTGACGGAGATTGCCGCCCAGGTAACCGAGATGCACAAATAAAAGAGCATCAGCAATTCCGGCGACCGCAGTCGATCAAGGAATTTCGGACGATCTGCCGAAAATATGATCTTGTAGGCACAGATCGCCACGAATAGTCCAGCGAGAACGGTCGTCGGCTGCGTCAAAAGAGACCAAACCTGTTCACGGAAACCCTCAAAACTAAATGGGAGCCTCTCGGCATGAGTAAAATGCTGCCAGAAATATCCTCCTTCGGATGTTTGGTTCAAAAGGAGCATGCTTAGACCGGACAAGCCGAGAAATGAGCCCAGGAAAATGATCGCGTCGCGCCACCTGGAAAGTTGTATTAGACGTAAGACGATTATCCCGAACGGCAAAAGGATAGTTTGTTTCGTAAAAAGGGCAGCCGTCGTCAACAGAACCATTCCAACGATCTTCAAAGGTCCCAGGCTCTCATTATCTTCGTAAGTGAAAACTATGTAGACAGCCGCGAGGGCGAAGGCTACTGCGAACATATCTGAGCGCATGACCGCGATCCATGTTTGACCGGGAAACAAGGCCAATGCGAAAAGACAAGCTGCCCACACTGAAATACCGCCCCCAGTCAATTTCCGTGTGATCTTCCCGACTGCCCAAACGCAAACGCAGAATGCCACTACTGCCAAAAGCCGCCCAAACCAAAGCTGAGGACCGAAAAACCCCAGTCCTACAGCTAGGATCGCGTAATATACAATGCCGTACGGGGCCATGCTGTAAGGCGGCGTAGTGGCGAACGAGTATGGATTTTCCCCTCCGAGCAGATGCTGGGCAGGGACCCAACTAAATGCTTCGGCGGGTCCTGCTTCAAACGGAAACATAACGCGCGAGACGACGACCGCCACGACAAGTGCGGCCAAGATCGCGATCCCGCTTTTGACCGACAATGAGAACGCCCGCTCCGGAAAATCACCTTCTGTGAGTTTTTTGATTAACAACGCATTTAAGTTACAGGAGTTAGGCGCTACTTGCCAGCGTTGTCCAAAGACAATAAATTGTTACCAGCTTATTGTTTTCAGAGTTTTTCTCGAGCGGTCTAGCGAATTTTTGGTTTTTCTGACGATGCAGGCAAAAGATTTTTCCGATCTTTACGAACTTGAAGAATCTCTTTGGTGGTTTCGGGGGATGAGAAGCATCACTCGTGCTCTTCTCGACCATCAGTTGCGAAATGCCGTTCCACGCAAGGTCCTCGACTCGGGTTGCGGCGCCGGCGGAAATTTAAAGTTTTTAGAACAATATTCTTCCGGCGAAAAGGTGGTCGGGTTGGATGTGACTACAGAAGCAATTCATTTTTGCAGACTTAATGGGGCGGATCTAACCGTTCAGGCGTCCGCCACCGATCTGCCGTTTTCGTGCTCACATTTTGATATGGTCACAAGTTTCGACGTGCTCGTCCAGATCCCGGGCGAAGGCTCCGACACTCGGGCCCTGGCGGAAATGTTTCGCGTACTCAGACCCGGCGGAATCGTGTTTGTTCGTGTTGCCGCGTACAAGTGGATGCGTGCCGGACACGACGTGGCGATGGGGACACAACGGCGATACGATCTGGCCGACTTGCGACAAGCGGTCGAGAACGTCGGCTTCGAGATCACAAGAAGCACCTATGCCAACGGAGTGCTCTTCCCGATTGCTATGTTAAAGCGGATGGTATTGGAGCCTTTGCGGCTCGCGAATGCGGGGTCGGATGTACGACGTTTTCCAACTGGTTTGGGCTGGCTGGATCCTGTTTTTCGGGCCGCTATGTCGCTTGAAGCCATATTTTTTCGGGGCACACGACGTAGCTTGCCATACGGGCTCTCAGCGATCTGCATAGCGCGCAAACCCGGGCCGGAGATCACTGACGCTCGAATTCTAAAATAGCTTGCGCCACCGCCTCGATCTCCCAATCAAAGCTATGAGAGTTTAGCGGCAACGACAGGATCTGTGACGATACCTCGTCCGCGACAGTTATGTCTGCGGCGGCGCGACCTTCAAGCATAAAAAGCGGTTCATGATTAAGTGGGACCGGATAATGAACCGCGGTCTCGATGCTTCGGTTTTGCAGGAAAGCTCGCAACTCGTTCCGGCGTCTCGTCTTGACGACATAAAGATGGTCCGCATGTCGATCGCGCGGATTCCTTTTCAAGGGTTCTACGCCTTCGAGTGACGACAAGATCTGGTCGTAATTATCGGCCAGACGCGACCGCCCCTGGTTCCACTCGTCCAGACGGCCGAGTTTGATTCGAAGTACTGCCGCCTGTATCTCATCGAGCCTGGAATTTCGCCCCGTGATCGGTTGCGCGAGCGCGGCCTGATGCCCGCCCTGACGCAGGCACTTTATTCGCTGGATAAACTCCATGTCGTTCGAAACGACCGCACCGCCGTCCCCGCAGGCGCCAAGGTTTTTCGTCGGATAGAAACTGAATGCGCCTATTCGATCGAACCCTGAGGATTCGTTCCGCCATGCGCCGTGCGCCTGTGCCGCGTCTTCTATCACCGAGAGGCCGTGTCGAAGGGCGATTGCCGAGATTGCGTCAATATCGCAGATCTGGCCGTATAGGTGAACAGGAACGATGGCCTTTGTGAGCTGGGTGATCGATCTCTCGACCGACGCGGGGTCGACGAGAAGTGTTTCGCGGTCGACATCCACAAAAACCGGGACGGCTCCTGCCTGAAGTATCGCCAGAGCCGTGTAACCGGCGGATATCGATGAAGTTATGACCTCATCGCCATTGCCGGGAGTCACGACTCCTGAAGCGAGCAGGCTGAGGCAGATGGCGTCGGTACCGTTTGCAACGGCCGCGCAGCCCAACGTTCCGCAATACGCCGCCCATTCTGCCTCAAAGCAAGAAACCTCGTTGCCGAGCACGAAAGTACTCCGTGAGATGACCTTAGAGATCGCGGCAATTATTTCGGCCTCGACCTCTCTATGCTGCCTTGAAAGATCTAAAAATGGAATGCTCGTGTGTGTCCCAGTAGTGCTCACGATTCTGTAAGTAAAAGTCGACAGTTCGAACGAGGCCGGTGTGTAGATCGGTCTTCGGTTCCCACCCGAGTGCGATTTTTATCTTTTCGCAATTGGCGTATACATTCCCGATCTCGATGCTTTTTCTTTCTGGGGGGAAGGCGACGGATTCGATCCGCCCCTTTCCCGTGATCGATATCAACTCGCTCGCAAATTGGTGAAGGGTATGTCTTGTCGGGCTACCCAGATTAAAGACGTCTCCTTCCGCTTCCTCGCTCACCGCCGCGAGGAGTAATGCATCGACAACGTCGTCGACGAAGTTTACGTCGCGGGTTTGTTTCCCGCCGCCGAACAAACGAATCGTTTCCCCATCGATAGCCTTACGGATGAACCATGGTAGAAATCCCTGCCTGTCATGACGCAGTTGCTGTCTTGGTCCATATGTATTTGTTAGCCGCAGGCAGACGGTTCGCAGGCCATGAATGCGGTGATAAATAAGGTGATAGTTTTCGGCAGCAAACTTATTTGCACCATTTATATCCAGCGGCGATATGCGGTGATGCTCATCGACCGGCAAATACAGCGGCTTGCCATAAACCTGTCGCGTGCTTGAAAAGACAATTTTGGCTTGAGGATTGAAATTCTTGCAGGCCTCCAACAGGGTCAATTGTGCTGTGCAGTTCGATGCCAGGTCATACCTTGGATCGATCATCGACTGAAGATGCCCTGCACTTCCAGCCAGGTTAAATATGTAGTCTATCCCGCCGAGCAGTGGTACAAGCTTCGCTTCATCGCCCATGTCGACGTAATGGATACTGATCCGATCCTTGATCGCACCCACATTGTACGGATTGCCTCCTTGACCCTGGATCAACGCATCAAGTATCAAGACGTCAACGTCGCCGATATCGACCAAGCGGTGAGCGAGATTGCTGCCGATGAACCCCAAACCGCCGGTGATAAGTACCTTCCGGCCATTGAAAGAGTTGTGCAGTTCTTCTTTCATTTGTCCGCCGCTCGGGCGTTCTCCATGGATGACGGTAGTATGCGGCGAATACTCGGTTTTCGCGACCGGGCAAACCAAAGTGTAGCGACATCGACAATGGTTCTGAGCACTCTTGAGGGCGAAAGGAATTGCGACCGGCCGGCAACTCTCGGGTAATGATTCACGCCGACCTCGGCGAACCGTGCGCCGCTCGACGCCAATTGGTCCACCAATTCGACGCAGATCGCGCCGCTGCAAGTTTTAAGGTCAACCGAATCGAGCGCGCTTTTCCTGATCAGCCGAAAATCGCAATCGACATCCACGATCGGCAGTCTAAACAGCTTCCGGGTGAACCGGGCGTAAATTCCCCCGAGCAGTTTTCGATGCAATCCGTCCGCGCGGTTCAGCTTATAACCGTTTACGACATCGACTCCGTCGCTCATGGCCTGATAAAGCCTTTCGAGTTCGCGAACGTCGTACTGCCCATCGCCGTCGGTGTAAAAGACGAGATCTTTGGTCGCAACCTTGAAACCGGACCGCAATGCGGCGCCGTAGCCTTTGTTTGTCTCATGAGTAACGACGCGGAGAAACGGTACCTCCGGCAGCAGTCCTTCAAGTACCTCGGCCGTAGAATCCCGGCTGCCGTCGTTGACGACAATTATTTCGGGATCGCTGGTAAGTCGGCTTAGAATGTCTGCGGCGTTACGGACGAGCGCGGCAATGGTGGGTGCATCATTAAACGCCGGAAAGAAAACTGTAATGCCCTGGTTCTCGAACGGATTCATACCCAAAGTGGTCGCGGGACCCCGTAACTGATTGAACAGAAAGAATATACGACAGGTACCCACCAAAATCCAGAAATTTCTGAAAGGAAAGATGTACTATCAGACTCAATATGCCGAATCCTGTGCAGCCGGACTCCACGATCGCGGAGCCGAGATCAAGATCACGGCGGATCGCGAAGTGGGGATCCGGTCTTTTAGCGGCGTTCCTGGCATTTGCCCCTCCGGGCACACTGATCCTTGCAGCCCTGTTGATATGGCAGTTTGTTGGCGGCAACTGGCTGCTGATCGCTGGGGTCTTGGTTCTCGCGGTCGGAGCAACGGTTTTTCTTTTTGTCCGACGCAGAAAGCTCGGCGATTGATCTGTTTATTTTTCGACAATAATTTGAGCCACGGCGTGTTCCGAAGTATGCGAGATCGAAACATGAACAGTGGTCGCTCCGGTTGCCGCCAATAAAATCTTGGACTCGCCGTACAGGTGCAATGTTGGTACACCGTCGGCGTCGTTCATCACCTCAATGTCGTGCCAGGTGATCTTTCCACGCCAGCCGGTTTTTAAGGCCTTTAGAAATGCTTCTTTTGCGGCGAACCGGCCTGCATAACTTTGTGCGGCAGCGGCGCCTTTTGCATCGCAATATTCACGCTCGGCTTTTGTGAAGACGCGCTCGGTAAATCGTGGAGTTCTCGCCATGGTTTCGGCGATGCGATAGACTTCCACTATGTCGATGCCTGTCGAGACGATCATTTCCGAGCAGTCAGCAGTCAGCGATCAGCGATTAGCTGATGATGAAAGAACTTTAACAGAATCGGGCTTTTACTGGCGAGAACGCGAGGGTGTAAAGGTGCTCGTCTGCAAACAGCTCGAAGACGCCGGTTTTCTAAATGGATTTTCGACCCGTATCGGCGGCGTTTCTGATTTCCCTAAGGATTCATTAAATCTCGCCGGCTTCGACGAAGACGCTGCCGAAAACATTTACGAGAACCGGCGGCGATTTTTGCGGGTCTTTGACGGGCAATTTGCGCTCGCGACTGCATGGCAAGTTCACGGCGATGGCGTCAAAACAGTCCGGACCGAAGACGATGTCAGGAACAGCGAAGAGCGATTTGACGCCCTCGCTTCCAGTCGGGCACAAACGCTCGTGGGTGTAAAGACCGCCGATTGCGTTCCCGTACTGCTTGCCGATCCAGCAAACGGTGCTTTCGGTGCAGTCCACGCCGGGTGGAAAGGAACCGCGGCCGCTATCGTAGTTCGGGCGATCGAAAAGCTCGCGGCCGAATTTGGCTCGAAAGCCGAAAACCTGCTCGCCGCGATCGGGCCGAGTGCTTCCTGCGACAGCTATGAAGTTGGGAGCGACGTCATCGAGCGGTTTGCGGCATCGTTCGCAAACCACGAAAAATACTTTACCGCTACGCAGCCGGGACATGCGTTTGTCGATCTGAAAGCCGCAAATCGCGACCTTTTGATCTCCGCCGGCGTCGATCCGGCAAATATCAGCGTTACTTCGCTTTGCACGATGGCACGGACCGACCTTTTCTTTTCATACCGCGTGGAAAAAAAGAAAATCGGCAAAACCGGCCGCCTGCTTTCCGTTATTGGCAGGCAGTGAATCGCCGTATTTGTTACTTGAATTCAGTGCATTTCCGGAACAATGATTGAAATTGCGCATCTAATAAAATAGAATTTCGCTAGCCCACTCCGGAGGTTTTTTGTTAAGTGAAGCGTAGTTTTGTCTTCGTCGCCCTTTTCCTACTCACGTTATCGGTTTGCAAAGTTGCGGTTGCCGCGCCCGCGGACGTTTGGATCAGCGTCCGATCCAAGAATTTTCATCTCATCGGCAACGCGTCGGAAAAGAACATTCGTGCCGTTGCGACCAGGCTCGAACAGTTTCGCGAAACGTTTCGGCTGCTTTTTCCCGGAATGAAGATCGCAAGTTCCACGCCGACGACCGTGATCGTTTTCAAGAACGCTGCGGCTTACAGGCCGTTCAAACCGAAAAGGCCGGACGGAAAGCCGGACGACGGTATCGCGGGTTATTTTCAATCGGGCGACGATGTAAATTACATCACGCTCTCGACCGAGGGCGAAACCGAAGACACTTTCGGCACGATCTTTCACGAGTACACGCATTTCATGCTCGACACGAGCATCGGAAAGGCGAACATCCCGCCGTGGTTCAACGAAGGGCTTGCCGAGTATTACCAAACATACAAGATCGAAGAAGACCAAAAGGTAACGCTTGGGATTGTCCAAAACAGCCATCTCAACCTGCTGCAGCAGACGAAGCTGATCCCGCTAAACCAATTTTTCGCGATCGACAATTATTCGCTTCATGCGAATGGCGATCATTCGCGGAGCATCTTTTACGCTCAGGCGTGGGTGCTGATGCATTACCTGATCCAGGGAAACGGCGGAAACAATGTGAAGAACCTCGAGCGATTCCTTTCGCTCGTGCTGCGAGACGTTCCGCCGGAGAGCGCTTTCAAGCAGGCGTTCAATTCGGATTACGCGACGATGGAACGCGAGCTGACAGATTATATAAGGAAAAACAAATACACTGCGACGCTCTTCCCGCTCAAGAACAAACTGGTCTTCGATGCCGAAATGGCGGTCGCGCCGATCAGCGAGGCTACCACGGCGACGTATCTTGGCGATCTCCTTCTTCACACGCAGCAATACAACGATGCGGAAATTCAGCTAAAGCAGGCGCTTGCCGCGGAGCCGGACAGCGTGATGGCGAACACGTCGATGGGCCTTGTGAAAATGAAACAGCGCAATTTTCCGGAGGCAAAGCGGTTTCTCGAGCGCGCTATCACGCTGGACGGCAAGAGCGCTTTTTCGCACTACAACTATGCTTTCGCTCTCAGCCGCGAAGGGCTGGACGAATTTGGCTATGCTCAGAGCTACTCAACAGAGACCGCGGCGAAAATGCGCGCCTCGCTGGCAAGGGCGATCGAATTGAATCCTCAATTTCCGGAAAGCTATCGCCTGCTTGGATTCGTCAGCCTTGTCACCGGCGACGACCTGGATAACGCACTAAAACTTGTGAATCGCGGACTGGCCATCCAGCCGGGCGATCCGGGGCTGATGCTCGTCGCCGCAAAAATAATGTTTCGTCAGGAGAAATTCGATGCCGCGCGCTCGCTTGCCGAGAAGGTTGCAAAGTCGACTGAAAAGAAAGAAACGAAGGCCGACGCGGAAGAGGTGATCGCCTCGATCGAGCGGACGCTTGACGCAAAAGCCGCATACGAAAAACAGGTCGCGGACGCGAGGGCGCAATATGAAGCGAAGGCGCTGAATCTAAACCTTGCGTCGTCGAAAGCCCCAAAGATCCTGAAACGAAAAGACATCACCGACGAGCAAATGAAGCAGATCGAACGCGACCGAATGAACGTTGGGATCAACAGCGTGCTGCCGCCGGTGGAAACCGGCCAGATCCGGACGCTTGGCAGAGTAGACAAGATCATTTGCCGGAGCGGGACGATCCGCATCAGCTTTACCTCTGCCGAAGGGCCCCTAACGCTGTCGGCCGTTGATTTCCAGTCAATGCAGCTCGGTATTTTCAAAGAGGGTACCGAAAATTTTGAGGTCGGCTGCGGATCGGACTTGAGCAAAGAGAACGTGGTCGCTACATATGTTCATCCGCAAAGACCGTTTCCGGGTGTCGCCGGACAGATCGTCGGGCTGTCGATCGTGCCCGCGGAATTTCGCTTGATGAGCCAAAAGGAGATCGCAGATTATCAGTTAGTGATCGTCGAAGGAGCTCCGCCGACTGACATCGCTAAAAATGTCAAGGTCGTTGCCGACCAGCAGACAGAATTCGAGCAAAGGCGACGCGAGGCGATGATGCGGCAACTGCAGCAGGCTCTGCGGGAACCTCGCGACGGCGAGACGCGGCTTGTCGGCACTATTGAAAAGGTGGAGTGTTCGGGACAGGCGATGTCGGTGTCGGTCAACTCAGATAAGGGACCGATGAAGCTGAAGATCGGTGCGCCGAACGACCTCCACTTGATGGTAATGACGCCTGACGCCGCGGGCGTCCGATTTGGCTGCAACGAATCTTTCCCGGGCCTGAAAGCCGTGATCACTTATTTTGTTTCGGCGGACAAGAAACCAAAATACGCGGGCGACCTGAGATCGGTCGAGTTTGTGCCGGCGAGCTTCACGCTGCCGTAAGCTCATCTGACCGCGGCGGTGATGGAAACTTTTTCGCTGCGTTGTGGGTAGCAGACTTCCTCGGTGCACGCCTGAAATTCGATAGTCGCGTGCACCGAGATATTTTTCCCACGGAAGCTTTTCGGCACCGTTACAGTGAACGGGAAAACGATCGTTCCCACGTAAACGTTTAGTTTCTTTTCCGAAAAATTGAATTTGCGGTCGCTTCCCCGTGGATATGTCACCTTCGTTATCTTTACGCCCGAACCGGTGAGTTGAACAACGGTTGGGATCAAATATTCATTGTTCGGCTTGTTCGAATTGACGTGTAGCCCGTGCGGGATCTCAAGCACGATCGAGCCGCGCGTCGATACACCACGCTTCGCCGTTCCGTTCCCGATGAAGCCTTTCACCGTTTGAGAGCTTGCCGCGAAACCAAATAATGTGGTGGAGAGAAAAAATGCGAGGCAACCGCGTTGTGATCTGGTCATAGTAAAGCCGGCCAAAATTATCTTACCTCGAAACTGGACAACAATTCATCGATACTCTTTTGACTCGATTCCCGACTTTCGGAAAGCGCGGTAACGCGAAATTCGAACGTGGACTCACCCTTTTCCCACAGACGAGATTCATTGTCGAACGAATTTCCGTCACGTATCGTTTCCGTCTCAATGATCATCGACCCACCCGCGAGATGGCGCTGGTCGATAGCTTTCGATGCGGCGGCTAGGATCGAATCGCGAACTTTTTCGAGCGGCTGATCTTTGTATATCCGCACTTCAGCCGCGACCTGCCGGAACACGTCGGCTTTTTCCAAACCATATTCTTTCGAATAAGCACCGAAGACTATGTCAGGATCGTTGTTCACTATGATTATGAATCCTTCGGGTTTTGTTATTGCAAAATCGGCCGTCTCGATCCGCTCCTTTTCGTATGCATCGGCGGCGGTGCGTTTGATCCGCGTGGAAACGTAGACCATCAAAGCGACGAGAATTAGGCCCGGAATAAGTATTTCCATTCCTAAACGTTCCGCTCCTCCGCCGATTTTGTCGATGTAAGGTTCACAAGGTTGGGTTCATGTTTTGCCGCCAATTGCCCGCACGCGGCAAAAATGTCGCGGCCTCGCGGCGTTCGAACGTAGGCGGAAACGCCTAACCCCTCGAGCGTTTGTTTGAACGCCTCGACACCAGCCGGATCGGGCGGATGATAGTCCAACTGCTCGGCTGGGTTGTGCGGTATCAGGTTGATCTTTGCCCGACGAAGGTCATGTCTCTTCAAAACGGCGGCAAGGGTGCGGGCGTGTTCGACGGAATCATTTAGCCCCCCGAGCAGAACGTATTCGAATGTAAACCGTTCGCCGCGTTTCAGCGTCCGCTCGAAAGCTTTCGCGGCCGTCATCAGCTCGTCGATGTTCCAGCGCGTATTCACCGGCATCAGTTTGTTGCGAAGCTCGTCGGTCGGGGCGGAAAGCGAGATGGCAAGATTCGGCCGTCGTTCGAGTTCGGCGAACGCGTATATTTTAGGCACGATGCCGACGGTCGAAACCGTTACGCGGTTCGGCACGATGAAAAGGCCGTCTTCATCAGACATGATCTCGAGAGCTTTGAGCAAATTGTCGAAATTCATGAACGGCTCGCCGGCCCCCATCGCGACGAGGTTGGTGCCGTGTGGCGTTTGACCGCCGACTCCGTAAACATCATTCAATACTGTAATGACCTGTTCGACGATCTCGCCGGCGGACAGATTTCCGAGTAACCCGAGTTTTGCCGTCAGGCAGAAATCGCACTTCAATGCACATCCGGACTGCGACGAAAAACAGATGGTGTCCCGGTTTTCGGTCGGGATGAAAACGGTCTCGACCGGATTGCCTTCCTGCGTTTGCATCAAATAGCGACGTGTTCCGTCCGAAGATACATATTTCGATTCGACCGTTAAAATCGAAGGCGTCGCCGACTCATTCAGCTTTTCACGAACCCCTTTCGGCAGATCGGTCATCTCGTCGAACGAGTGCAAACGGCGCTGATGAAGGCCGCGAAAGACCTGATCGGCGCGGTAACGCGGCTCGCCGAATTCCGCGAAGTACTCGGAAAGCTCGGCGCGCGAAAGCCCTGTAAGGTGCCGTTTCGTCATCGCTTTTATTTTACCCAATCAACTCGCCGACCGCCCGACGGCTTGAAACAAAGATAAAGATTTGCCGTAATTGAAACCATGAAAACCTTAACCCTTGGATCCCTGTTTTTACTCGTTTTTTCATCGACCACAATGGCACAATCAACAACACCTCCGTCCACGACGCAGGTGAAAGAAGCGAACCCGGCGGACGTCGCATCGATCGATTCGATAATGAAAGCCGTCTATGACGTGATCTCCGGCGATGCCGGCCAGAAACGCGACTGGGACCGTTTTCGCTCGCT
>QHXS01000247.1 GCA_003223975.1 Acidobacteriota bacterium | reverse complement strand
GTGATCGAAAACCAGGGAAAAGCCCTGCTCTTCACGAACGTAAAGAATTCCACATTTCCGGTCGTAACTAATCTTTTCGGTACAGCAAAACGCATAGATCTGGCTTTCGGAAGGCAGCCGCTGGAATTTGTAAAACGCGCTGTCGAAGCGGCAGAAGAATTGATCCCGCCGAGCTTAAACAAGCTGTGGTCATTTCGCGATCTTGGAAAGGCCGCAACAAAGCTTGGCACTCAGCAAGTTCGAAAACCTTTTACAGCTTTGGCCTGATGACGGCGGGCATTTCAACACGCTCGGGTTGGTTTATACCGAAAGCCCGACAACAAAGAAGCACAACCTCGGTATATATCGAATGCAGCGTTACGACAAGCATTCGACGGGCATGCATTGGCAGATCGGCAAGGGCGGCGGGTTTCATTACTTTGAAGCTGAGGAAAGAAACGAGCCCCTTCCCGTGACTGTGTTTATGGGGGGACCGCCCGCGTTGATGCTTTCGGCCGTCGCGCCGCTGCCTGAAGGCGTGCCCGAATTAATGCTTGCTTCGCTGCTCGCCGGAGAAAAGATCGGCGTCACGGGGAATCCGATCTCAGCACATCATCGCTTGATCGCGGAATGTGAATTCGCTCTTGTGGGAAACGTGCCGCCGCACGAGCGCAGGCCAGAGGGGCCGTTTGGCGACCATTACGGTTATTATTCGTTGACGCACGATTATCCAGTCTTTCAAACGGACGCGATTTTCCATCGGCGAGACGCGATCTACCCAGCAACTGCCGTCGGAAAGCCAAAGCAAGAAGATTTCTTTTTGGGTGATTATTTGCAGGAACTGTTGTCTCCACTCTTTCCACTTGTAATGCCGGCGGTCCACGAGCTTTGGAGCTACGGCCAGACAGGTTTTCATTCGCTCGCAGCCGCTGTCGTCAAGGAACGATATGCTCGCGAAGCGTTTTCGACCGGATTCCGAATACTTGGCGAAGGCCAACTCACGCTTACGAAGTTTCTCTTGCTTACCGATAAGCCGCAGGACCTTTCTGATTTCAAGACGCTCTTTGAACACATCCTCGAACGGTTCGATCCGAAACGCGACCTTCACATCTTCTCTCAGACCGCATTCGACACTCTTGATTACGCGAGCGGCAAGATCAATCACGGCAGCAAAGCCATCCTGATGGGAACCGGCGAAACAGTGCGCGAGTTGCCGCACGAATTTCGCGGCACGCTTCTGCAGGGAATTACGCATGCCGAGGTTTATTGCCGCGGATGTCTGGTGGTTCAAGGAAACGGGTACGAGGCCGAGAAAGATCTTGCGAACCGTATTGCGACGTCAGGTGTATTTGACGATTGGCCGCTCGTCGTATTACACGACGATACAAAAGTAGCAAAATCAACGGATACCTTCCTCTGGGCGACGTGGACGCGATTCGCTCCGGCCAGCGGGCTGCGGATGAGCTCGAGGTTTTCGTTTAATAATCGTTCGACACCGAGTACTACTCGATCTTTGTTTGCCATAAACGAAAGGCAAGCAGGATGCTTGCCGCTCCAGTCAAATGGCTACTTCTTCCCGAAACATTATTCTGGCGACTCTACTGGCGGCGTTGTCGTTGTTATGCTGCCTCGTCTACGCATACTTCATCGAGCCCTTTCGGCTTGTTGTAAATCAGCAGCAGTTAAATGTAGATGGATGGGACCCGGAATTCAACGGCTTTCGGGCAGTTCTCATTTCCGACATCCACGGCGGCTCGCGAGGCGGCGACGTCGAGAGCATTGAGCGGATCGTCGAAACTGCGAACACGCAGAATCCGGACGCGATATTCCTTCTTGGCGATTACGTGTCGACCGAGTCCGACCGCCGAACCATTAAGATGCCAATGCCCGAGATCGCAAACATTCTCGGCGGCCTGCGAGCGAAGCGCGGCGTCTTTGCAGTTCTTGGCAATCACGACGGCTGGTTTGGCAGGCAGAGTGTCGCCGCCGAACTCGAACGCGTCGGAATCACGGTTCTCGATGGCAAAGTTTCCGAGATCGCGAACAACGGACACGTGCTGCGCATCATCGGTCTCCGCGATCATATGCAGATCGTCGACTGGGAAGGCTTTTCCGCCGATGCGAAGCAAATGCTCGCCGCGGGCGAAGGTACTGGAAACGTGATCGCACTCGAACACAGTCCTGATGTTCTACCGGGCATCACGGGCGATCTTGCGATCTCGCGCGATCTGAAGTTAATGTTCGCCGGCCACACACACGGCGGGCAGCTATGGCTACCCGTGTTTGGATATCCCGCGATCCCTTCGAGCTACGGACAGAAATATGCCGCCGGATATGTTCGGGATTTCGGTGTCGAGATGTTCGTCACGACAGGCACGGGCACAAGCATTCTACCGTTCCGTTTTCTGGTTCCCCCTGAGATCGCCGTGATACGCATTGATGCAAAATAATCACCGCTGGCTGCGAGCGCTTCGCATCGACAAAAACTTGGCGTAATCTAGGTGCTGTATGAAGTTATTTCTATTCTCGGCCGTTCTGTTCATATCGTTACTTGTCACCAGCTGCGATGTTCAAAGCGGCATCGCGTCGAAAAGCGTTGAAAAATATGTGCCAACGCCGACGCCCGAGAAGACAGTCGAGGTCGTCGAAAAGATCGACCCGGCCGACGTCGTCACCGTCGACACATCCGCGCAGGGTGATCAGATCTCTATCAACCCGAGCGACAACAAACCGAACCTTGATTGTAAAAAATACAACCGAGTGATAATCAACGGCGACGCGAAAACCTTCACGATCAAAGGCGCGTGCAGGCAAATACTGGTCAACGGCGACCGCAACAAGATATCTGTGGACGCGTTTTCCGAGATCGTGCTTAATGGATACGATAACAACGTCGAGTATTCGAAATACGTCAACGGCAAGCAGCCCGTAATTACGGATAACAGCAAGACAAATTCGATATCGAAAACGGAAGCGAGCCAGCCTGCAAAGCCTAAGGCGAAATGATGTAGGACTGTTGATCTGAATAACTGCCTACCGCGTCGTTGCCCAGGCACATCCGGATGCGAACATTTAACATTTCGGGATGCCCGTAAACCAGCGGTTCGACCCGAATTTCCCCGCTCGACCCAGCGATCAACGTCGCACGTTCCCACTCGTGAGACGCACCGCGGCGATGCTCGACAATAAATCCGTCAAACTTGCCCCGCGTTGTCTTCACTTCGAACGAGTAAGGGCGGCTCTGTGAGGGAATGATCCGGAACCTCGGCACGAAAGCGGCCAGTTCCGGCAGTTTTTCATTTCGCGGAATGATGCCGAGGTTCGCTCCGACCGACGGCGTGTAACCCGGCATCGTGCGAATTCGACGGACCAGCCGCTCCAACCGTTCGAAGATGCCGCGGTTCACCATCAGCGGCGGATCCTGTTCAGGTGCAGCAGGGAACTCAGCCACGCGGGCACCGTTCCTGCCGTAAAACATCGAGCGCTGGAACGCTCTGAGTGCCCGTTCGTACATCCTCATCGCAGTAACATCGCGTGCGAGGAACTGCACGACTTCGTTGTCCGCCAAAACGGAGTCAATATCCGCCTGGGTAAATCTGAGATCGAGTGCGATGGACGCAAAAACTTCGGCAAAGTTGCGGAACCACGCGGCCTGTTCTACTAAATTTGTCGGAAACCACCTCTGGTCGGGCTTCATCCTGTCGTTTTTCTCCTTATGTTGGGCATCTGCAGCGTTAGAACGGCCGTCATTGGTGAAATTACGGCCGAAAGTTGTTTTATCGCATGCATAATACATGTTCCAATAGCCATTTCCGCGCAAACAACGGCCATTAGTAGACGTATATTGTTTGCGATACGTGTTCCACTACTGTTTAGTCGAGAAATATTGATCATTGGAAGATGTATTCTTCGTCCAATACATGTTGTGATCATCGTCTCCGATATGATGGCCACAGTAAAATGTATTGAGTACTTCACACACTTACCGAGAGGCATTGTAGGCTGTATTGTGCGAAGAATACAAGAACTTTTTGCTGGTTGAAGTGAGACTCCCGGCTGAATACGGAAACCTTTGGCTAGTATTTGTCGAGGTTTGCGTGGATTCCGCTGCCGTCGATCAGAATCAAGAGCTCAGGGGGCTGTTGTTGCGTAACTTTGACAAGATCTTTCGAGATCCCTTCCGACCTCAACACCCTCACGCCTGGAATCCTTGTTTCCGCGCACATAATTTCGTCGAAATCCGTTGGTTTCCAGTCGCTTTCGACAGCAGTGTGACGAAAGAACAATTGCCTTCCAAACACTCTTTCTGGTTGCATGTCGGCAGTCGGAAGTTGCGTCTCGTGATCGAACCAAGTCTCGTGTTCCGCAGGCGAGGTTATCTCGATAACTTCCGATCCGGCCTCGGCCTCCAATACACGATGGCGAATTTCAGGCGGCTGCAAAACACAATCGCCCGGCCGCAGCCAAAACTGCTCGCCCTGTGATTCATAAACAACACGGATCGCGCCTTTCAAACAATAGATCACCTGAAAATCGATCTTGTGGTAATGAACTTTGTCCGCAACCGGCCCGCCTTCGGTAATTCGAATATGCGACGCGATCAAGCGGCCGCCAAGCCTGTCCGGGACCAGGTCGCGGTACATCATGCCGGCCCGGCCGACCTTCCACTCGCTTCCGCTCGCGGGTCCAATGTCTACAGTCCAAGGTCTAAGGTCAGCATCTTTTTGACTTTGGACTTTAGACATTGGACTTTGGACCAGTCGCACGCTCTCGCCCGACCTCTGCAGCAACGCTTCGAGCGGTGAATCGGCCGGTTTGATCATCAATAACCGAAAACTCTCGCGCTCGAGATCGTCGACAGTTCGCGCAAATTCGTCGGGTGAGATCTGTAGAAGGGTTTCGCCAGGTTGGGCGTTCATTTGTTGACGCTTTTATTTGTGTTCGAATTCGCGTTCGCGTTCGTCGTCGTGTTCGCTCCGGGTTTGAACAGCCGTTTGAGGTTGATGTCCATTTCGCCTTGCGGCGCGTCGACCGAGTTGAATTCGATCTTGTCGTGTTCGAAGCCGGGCTGCAGCACTTTTAGTTCGAGCATCGCGCCGCGTGGATGCTCCAGCGTCACGCGAAAATGCCCATCGGTTCCGAGGGGCACGGTCGATTCGAGTTCCTTGCTGCTCAAACGAACTTCACCGCCGCCGACCTTCTGATCGCCGGAATGCACGTAACCGCGAACTGTCGTCGTGCGTTTTCCTAAAGTACAGGAACCGGATGCGACAAGCGCTATGAGCAGTCCGCAAATGGCGAGGTGTCGTTTCATCATCCTTCGGCTTTCCATGCATCAGATACGATCTTGCCTTTCTCAAAATCGTCGACAACGAGAATTAATTGATTCGCATGGTCGCTATAAACCACTTCGATATTCACTCCGGCGTCCGACATACGGCGTGCGATCATTCCGAGCTGCCCCGGAACATCCTGCTTCAACTTTTGAATCAACACTTCGCGAACGTCGAGGACTTCGATTCCGACATCTTCAAGAGCCTTTCGTGCTGCGTCACCATCGTCGAACAAAAAATGCATGTAGCCTTTC
>QHXS01000036.1 GCA_003223975.1 Acidobacteriota bacterium | reverse complement strand
CGTTTTCCTGCGCGACGACCGCGATATGCATTGCGATCTCTTTCCGCGACAATTTCGAAAGCGATCTTTCACCGATCTCGATCTCACCCGACGAAACCGGAACCGAACCATTCATGGCCCGTAGCAGCGTCGTTTTCCCGGCACCGTTCGGCCCAAGCAACGCGATGATCTCGCTGCGTTTCAATTCAAGCGATATGTTCTCAAGCACCTTCCGTTCGCCGTAATGCACCGAAATGTCTTCGATAGTAAGCATTAAAAGTAATTAGTAATTTCTAATTAATAATTAGTAATTAGCTCCTTCAGTTCCGTCTAAGCAGATAGATAAACACCGGTGCACCGATCAACGCCGTGATCGCGCCGACCGGCAATTCGCGCGGTGCGATCGCAGTACGCGAAACGGTGTCTGCAAGCACCACAAATATTCCGCCCGCGATCGCCGAAAATGGCACGACGAGCCGATTGTCGCTGCCGACGGCAAGCCGGATCAAATGCGGTACTATCAAGCCAACGTATCCCACCGAACCGCTCGCTGCGACCGCCGTTCCGACCAGCAGACTCGACAGACCGAACACGATCAACCGCACACGGCCGACCTCGACGCCGAAATCCAGAGCATCTCGCTCGCCGATCATCATCAAGTTCAACGCCCGCGCCTGTGACGCTAAAATGATCGTCCCGATCACCGACGCGGCAAGCGTCAAATAAAATCCTTGATAAGTGGCCTGCGAAAGATCGCCGAGCAGCCAAAACGTAAATCCGCGAAGCCGTGCGGCGTCCAAAACGCTCGTAAGCAAAACGATGATCGACGAAAGAAATGTCGTCACGATCACACCCGAAAGCACAAGCCGTTCGACATTCATCCCCGCCCGCGAACGGGCCATTTGATACACGGTAAACGTCGCGATCCCGGCTCCGGCGAAAGCCAACACAGGCCGCGCAAACCCGAAACTTTCAAAGAACACAAACGCAAGCATCGTCCCCAGCGCTGCTCCGTTCGACACCCCGAGCAAATAAGGCTCGGCCAATGGATTTCTCAGCAAAGCCTGCAGCGAAGCGCCCGCGACCGCCAAGCTCGCGCCCACACACGCTCCAAGAAAAACCCGCGGCATCCGGATATCAAAAAGAATCGCTCGCTGCTGTTCTGTAAGCGCAAAGATCGAAATTCGTTCCGCGCCGATCATCAGCCCGGCAGCGACGGCAACGGCCAACGCGACGACCAAGAGAAGCGTGATTGCAATTCGCTTTTTCAATTCTTTTCGCCGTGCAAAAATCCTGCTATCTGTTCGATCGCATCTACCAGCCTCGGCCCTGGCCGTGAGATAATATCGGCGTTGATCTTGTACACTCGACCATTTTTCACAGCAGATGAATTCTTGAAAACCTCGTTCGGCTCGCGGTTGTCCTCGCTATCGGACATGATGATCGCGTCTGGATTTAATGCCAGCGCCGTTTCCTTGCTCAACTTTGGATACGCAGATTCGACGTCCTTCGTGATAGAAATACCCCCGGCGTGCTCGATCGTTTCCGTTAGAAACGAGGCTTTGCCGATCGTAAATAGGGGTTCTTTTGAGATCTGAACGAATACTCGAACCTTCGCCTGATCCTTTAGCCGATCGTTTAACGCGTTCGACCGACGTTCCATTTCAGCAGCGGTCGCATTCGCTTTCGCGATTGTTTCAAAGATCTCGCCATACTTTCGGACTCCCGCGACCGCACCATCTAAACTAACGGCATTCGAAACGTAAACGGCGATCTTTTGCTCGGCAAGCGTCTGAGTGAATGCCTCAAGCTGCGAGGCGGTTGACAGGAAAACTAAGTCGGGCTTCAACGCGATTATTCGCTCGATATTGGGATTCAGAGTATCGCCGACTTTCTCGATCGAAGCGGTTTCAGCCGGGTAGTTGCAGTACGTGGTCACTCCGACTAAGCGATCGCCGGCTCCTGCAGCAAAGATCGATTCCGTGATGCTCGGTGCAAGTGAGATCGCGCGGGTAACATGCTGCGGCAGACTGATCTGTCGGCCAAGATCATCAGTAACCTCATGCGTTTCAATGGCCCGGCTCGGCAATGCGGCGCGGCGGCTGCACGCAGACATTAGTGCGAGCCATACGAGCAGAACGACGATTACTTTTTCCCTTCTTCCCTTATCCACTATAGTCCGACTGCGCACAAATGCCCTGCATCTCGCGTCCAACACAGGACGAAAATACAGGGCGCTATTAATTGCCTTGTTTGCCGCCGATGTTTTTCGCGAACATCTGATTGGCAAAACGTTTCGCTACAGGCGGCCCGACTCTCACAAATGTCGAATGTCGAATGCCGAATGTCGATTGAACTGCTTCAATTCGAAATTCGAAATTCAAAATTCGAAATTCGGATCACGGTGACGCGATCGTGCGGGATTTTCACCCGTCTTTCCCTGTCGTAAACGAAACGCTTTACATTTTCAAAAGATCAAGCGGCGATAATTGCATTTACACGCCGCACGTGTCAACTAGATCGGCACCACGACCGTCTGCAAAATTCCCTTCAGGGCTTCTTCGGCCTCCCGTGTTCGGTTCTTTAGTCCCGACGAACGCGAGCTCACGATCACGCGGTGCGCAAATACCGGCAGCACGAGATTTTTCACGTCGTCGGCGATGCAGTAATTGCGGCCCTCGATCAACGCAAGAGCCTGCGCCGAACGGAATAGCGCCAGCGAACCCCGGGGGCTAATGCCAAGTTCGAACGCATCGCTCTTTCGCGTCGCATCTACGATCTGCAGAAGATAATCGACCAAAGCTTCGTCAAACCGAACCTTCGTAACGGCCGTTTGAATTTCCGTTACGTCGTCCTGCGAAAGGACAGCTTCGATAAATTCCAACGGGTTCACTTGTTCGCGGTCGCGCAATATCCGTTTTTCATCGTCAACCGCCGGATAACCCATATGCAGCCGCAGCATAAACCGGTCGAGCTGCGATTCCGGCAGTGGATAAGTGCCATGATGCTCCGAAGGATTCTGTGTCGCGATCACGATGAACGGCAGCGGCAACCCGCGCGAGACACCGTCGACGGTCACCTGTTCTTCGGCCATCGCCTCGAGCAGAGCAGACTGCGTTTTCGGCGTCGCGCGGTTTATCTCGTCCGCAACGACGACGTTTGAAAATATCGGGCCGGGTTTCCATTCGAATTCGCTGGTTTGCTGGTTAAAGATCGAAAGGCCGATGACGTCCGACGGCAAGAGGTCAGAGGTGAACTGGATTCGCTGGATAGAAAGTTCCCGATCCCTGGAACGTCCTCGATGAGCAGGTGTCCGCGTGCGAATAGAGCGACCAACGCAAATTTCACGGTCTCCGATTTTCCGCGGATAACGCTTTCGATGGAACCCTGCAGATCGCCGATGCGCCCGGCAAAATCACGGCCGTTTGTAGCCGCGACGGCGTTTTCGGTCCCAGTTGTGATCCAGTCTCTCATCCAAAACTGGCGTGAATACGCCTGATATTAAGTTTACACGCAATTTGATGCCGAATGCATCAAAATTGCAGCGGTTATTCGGCCGGCCGCTGCCGCAGAAGTTTGAATTAAAGGCTGAAAACACTTAAACTTTTGGAACTTCGCACCTTTTTTTTCGTGATATATCGCGGAGTGTTCTACACAAAATTATATGCCCTTAAAAAATCGGACCGATTCCCAAAACGGATTTAACCTTATCGAATTGATGATCGTTATCGCGATCATCGGTCTGCTTATCGGCGTGGGTGCCATCGCCTGGGGCGCGATGATCCGCTCCGGAAACGAAACCGCCGCAACGCAAACGCTCGATCGAATACGAACGTATCAGGCGCAATTTGCTTCGCGAAATCGTGGTAAATTCGGGAAATTCGACGATCTCGTCCGAGTGTCGGGCCTCGATGAAAAATTCGCTGGCGAGCGTCCGGTGGTCAATGGTTATATATACACGCTGACGATCGAGGACGCCTCGGAAAGCAAGCCCGCATCCTATGCAGTAAATGCCGACCCGCAGGTCGGTGAAGGCGTCACCGCGACCGGAACGCGGCATTTTTATACGGATTCGTCGCTCGGCACTATCAAAGGCACCGACGAAAATCGTGCGGCAAAAGCCGACGACCCATCCATTTAGTCCAAAGTCCAAGGTCCAAAATCTAAGGTCTTTGGCCAAAAATCGTAATGTCTTAGCTTTTTGACTTTGGATTTTAGACTTTGGACTTTAGACTCGAAAACACGCCGTCTTAGCTCAGCGGTAGAGCACTCGCTTCACACGCGATAGGTCACAAGTTCAAATCTTGTAGACGGCACCAATAAACACGGAGCGAAACGCAATAAAGGGGCATGGCCAAGATTGGCCGTGCCCCGTTAATGCCCCCTAAGAAAGGCGAACTTCCCTTTTGAGAGCTAAAAATCGTATTGGATCTAGTTTTCCTATGCGGCCTTATCGAGCTTCAGAGCAATATCGGGGATCGAAGATTCTGTTTGATTCACATATCGCATAAACGTTTTCATCTGAGAATGCCCCGAGATCTTCATAACAAGTGGCGGCGGAGGCGTCGACAAGTTCCGGATGAAGATCATTCGAGCCAGCGACAATTCCGTCGTCTACGATAACCGTAGAGTAGTAGTATCCGATGATATGGATAATGCCGATCCGATGGCCATCAGCTGAGGAAGCATCAATATCCAGAAGATCAAATAGCGACGCTAAGTAAAAATTAGCGCGGTCTACCGACCGTGATTTTAGGCCCCGGGGAAACACTATCTCGGGGCACCTTTTTGTGAGGGTCAAGGTATCCAGTTTGACCGTCGATTACTGTTGATCGCGATGAATATCTCTATCGAGTTATGTAAACGCTTCGACTCTGGAGCGCGACAATTAGAAAACTGAATCGATCGAGCTTGTCATTTCCTGTACCCGACAAGTCAAATTCCTGTCAAGCATAGCTCGGTCACCTTACGGTTTCGGCGGCCGCTTGTCGGTTGGGACGTTGGCGTAAACGTCATCGTAGCTGACATAACGATCTTTGATCACGGTCGTTAGTAAGTTGTCTTTGTCCACGACCTGAACCTCTAACAAGATCGCCGGAATCTCCTTGCCGAGTGTTTCGTTCTTAAAGGGCGTTGCATCCGAAAGAGGCTGCTTTTTTGCCAGCTTGATCGCGGCATCGACCGCGGCGTTGGCGAGCGGGACGATCGGTTTGTAAACCGTCATCGTTTGTTTTCCTTCAGCGATGCGCTGCAACGCGTCCTTTTGCGCGTCCTGCCCGGTAACCAGTACCTTTCCTGTTAAACCCTTTTTATCCAATGCTGAGATCACACCGCCTGCCATTCCGTCATTCGAAACCACAACGGCCTTAATGTCATCCCTATTCTGGGTAAGTGCGTTCTCGACAAAATTCAACGCCAGCTCCGGTTTCCAGTCGGTAATGAACTGCTCGCCCACGATCTTGATCTTTCCGCTGTCGACGGCAGGCTGCAAAATGGCAAGTTGTTCTTTTTTCATGATCACCGCGTTGTTGTCCGTGCTGGCACCGTAAACCATTACATAGTTTCCCTCCGGTACGTTCTTTAGTGCATATTCAGCCATCTTTCTGCCGATGATCGGAACCTGGTGTGAAATATAAAGATCCAGTTTGTCTGAGTTTATAAGCCGGTCGTAACTGATCACAGGTACGCCCTGCGCTTTGGCTTTGTCCACCATCGAGGCAGCTTGCGTGGCATCGTGTGGAGCTATCACCAAAACGTCAACACCTTGCGTTAAGAGATTGTCGACGTCATTTGCCTGCTTGTCGGCTTTGTTGTCAGCGACCGTGATAACGCATTCCACATTCAACTCTTTGCAATGTGCGTCAAAGGCGTCACGATCACGCTGCCAATGACAGTGTCCATTGCGAAACCGATCTTGACCTTGCGGCCCGGGTCATTAGGTCCGCCCTGATCCTTCGGTGTCTGTACACACGAACAAACGAACGCCAGGCAAAAAGACAATAGAAGAAGTTGTATTCGCATTTAGTTTCTCCAGAGTTATAAAGAACTTAAGATTTTCTACACATCATAACAATAATTAGGTGCGGCGAATCTCAGCGAGATCCAGAGCCTTTTCGATCTCGGGATTGAGCATAAACCAATACCAGACTTTTCCGGAACGCAGGTTTTCGGCGCTCAACAAAGTGATGCCTAAGTCAATACCGATCACATCGGGGCCTACCCAGCCGTTATGCGGATTAAAGGCGTCGGCGAATCCATACCGGCCGTAGATCTTTTCGCCGAAACGCTCCTTCATTTCCTTCAGTGCGGCAAGAGAAATATCGGGCGTGAACATCAGCGATCCCGCCGGCGCGCACGGCACCACGCTGCCATCGGTCGCTTCGTGCCGGGGAGGCGCACCCCAGGCAACGTATCCGCCCTTATAGTCAGAAGCGGTGAGCCCCCAAATATTGTGCGAGTACATCGGGAATTCTTTGCTCAATACGTCGATGAAAAATTGCCGCTGCGCACGCGTCGCGTCGACAGAGTTTTGGTAGAAATCGACCTTCGAAGATCGTGATTCACGTCTACTGCGGAAATCTACCCACGCGTGGGAAAATTGATGTATAAAAAGGGGTGAAACAGCCGCAAGATAGCGAAACCCGCCGTAAGAGATCCATGTTCGCTCCCACGCGTACCAGGCCTCGGACGAGATCGGGTGCGTCGGCGAGCCGATCGCCAACAGATACAAGATCATCTCCTCGCTGTAATCGTGCCAGCGATTTGTTATCCAACCGCTCTCAGGCCGCCAACCATGCGATAACAGGTATTTGTCGCCGTTGAGCATCCATTGAAAATCGACGCGTTTATAGATCTTGTCGGCCAGGCTCGAGATCGCCTTGTTTTCACTAAAGCAATTCTTAACACTCAAAACGCCGCCAAGAAGCAGCGCCGTGTCGATCGAAGATATCTCGCTGTTCCAACGCCGCTCGCCCGTTACGGCATCCATCCAGTGATAGAACCAACCGTTTTTCTCCAATGCTCTGTTAGCAAAAAAATCAAGCGTACTATGCGCCCGCTCTATCGCGTTTGGCCGCTCGATCCAGCCGCGGTCGGCCGCGATGCACAAACCCGTCAAGCCGAATCCGGTCGAGGCGATGCTGGCAACCTGGTAATGCGATTCACCCTTCTGCGGCGGCCTGCCGTTTGTCTTCGCACGGTCGAGAGTTAAACCCGTTTTCGGATCGGAATGTTCCCAGAAGAATTGGAAAGTACGTTTTTCCAGATCCTCCAAGAACAAATTGTCTTCGGCAGAGATCTGCGCGGCTGGGACCGCTTTATCCGGAGTAGGGCTTTTTATCGGATCACGCGAAGGAACCGCGGACCGGGTCGGGCCTATCCCGACAATGAAGCTTGCAGTTAATGTCGCTTCCGAGCTGTTGCCCACATAGACCTTAAACTCGCCCGGCTCGACCCCGAACTTCATATTGCGGTCCAACGCGCCAAGCTCTTTCGACGTCAATCTAAATTCGACTCGCCGCTTTTCGCCGGGAGCCAGCGACACGCGTTGAAATCCCTTTAGTTCTCGCACCGGCCTCGTGACGCTCGACGCAACGTCCTGGATATAAAGCTGAACAACCTCGTCACCGGCGTGCCGGCCGACGTTCTCGACCTCGACGCTGGCTTTGATCGAGCCAGCCGGCGAAATGTTCGTGCTGCTCAGATGAAGATCGGTGATCCGAAATTGCGTGTAGCTCAATCCGTAGCCGAATGGATAAAGCGGCGTATTCGGAATGTCGGTGTACTTCGACGTGTACCGGTTTTCCGGCTCCATCGGCCTGCCGGTCGATTTATGATCGTAATAAAGAGGGATCTGGCCAACCGAACGTGGAAATGTCACGGGCAGCTTGCCGCCGGGGTTTGCGTCGCCGAAAAGGACGTCCGCAACGGCCGCTCCGCCCATCGTTCCGGAATGCCAGGTTTCCAGTATCGCTGGAGAATTTTCTGCAACCCAATTGATGGTGAGTGGCCGTCCGTTTTTGAGTACCACCACGTAAGGTTTTTTAGCGGCATGTATCGCCTTAACGAGATCCAGTTGCCGCCCCGGCAGGTCAATGTTGGAACGCGACGCTGCTTCGCCGCTAATGTCGCGCGTTTCGCCTACGACCAGGATCGTAAAATCCGCATCTTTTGCCGCATCGGCAGCCTTATCAAAGTCCTTATCGCTATCGCAGACAAGTTCGCAGCCTTTCTCGTACCGTACCTTCGATTTGCCGATCTTCTCTTCGATCCCTTCCAGGATCGTGACCGAGTCTTCCGCTTTTCCGTCGCCGGCCCACCAATCGAGCGTGTTCGCCTTGTCTGCCGCGAGCGAGCCGATCACGGCAACACGTCTTATGTTTTTGCCGATGGGCAAAGTATCGTGATCGTTTTTCAAAAGCACAAACGACTTGACCGCGGATTCGCGTGCGGCCTGAAGAAAGGCCGGTTTTTTCAACGTCGTCTTTTCGAGATTTTCGTCGACGAACGGACGCTCGAACAATCCAAGGCGAAACTTGGCGCGAAGGACATTCCGCACCGCATCGTCGATCGTTTTCATCGAGACCTTGCCGCTTTTGAGCAATTCCTCGCCATACTGGTTGAACGACCGGCTGACCATCTCCATATCCGTGCCGGCGTTGAGGGCATACATTGCAGCGTCTCTTTCATTCGCAGCAAGGCCATGGGCGATCAGCTCTTTTACAGCGGTATAATCGCTGACGACAAGCCCGTCGAATGCCCATTCGCGGCGAAGGATCTCTCTCAGCAAAAAAGAGTTCGCTGTCGCCGGGATTCCATTCAGGTCGTTGAAGGCGGTCATGAAGCTGCCGACGCCCGCGTCCTTTGCGGCCTTGAAAGGAACAAGATATACCTCGCGCAGGGTACGCTCGCTCATGTCGACGGTGTTGTAATCGCGGCCCGCTTCGGCAGCTCCGTAGGCGGCAAAATGTTTCGCGCAGGCCATGATCTTGTCCGTCCGGCTGAGGTCGTCACCCTGAAAGCCGCGTACATGTGCGATCGCCATGATCGCGCCAAGGAATGGGTCCTCGCCTGAACCTTCCATGATGCGGCCCCAGCGCGGATCGCGTGCTATGTCGACCATCGGCGCGAACGTCCAGTGTAGCCCGACGCTTCGCGATTCCGCGGCCGCAATAGCGGCGTCACGCTCGACCATCGTCGGGTCCCAGCTTGCAGCTTCGCCCAAAGGGATCGGAAAGATCGTCCTGTAACCGTGAATGACGTCGAAACCAAGAAGGATCGGGATCTTCAGCCGTGACTCAAGAGCTGCCCGCTGCAGGTCATTTGTGTATTTCGCGCCGCGGACGTTGAGTGTCGAGCCGAGCAGCCCTTTGCGCGCCATCTCGATCTGCTCGGGCCGCGCAAATCCCTGGTAATCGCCGTCGATCTGCTGCAGCTGCCCCAGCTTTTCTGCAAGCGTCATCCGCGCTATAAGGCCGTTGATCTTCTGCTCGATAGCTCGAGCTTTCGCAGTTTGGGGAAGCGAAACATGCGATTGCGCAATGAAAGGCAGCCCACTGGCAATAACGAGCAGAAAAAGTGTTATTACAATGGATTTCATTTGGATCGTCGCTCCAGACGGTATCTGAAGCGTTCCACTAAACATTGGTTACACGTGGCCGCGTTAGTTCGACAATAAGAGCTTAGTCGCGTTTGCGTCTGTCCGAACGCATCGAGTCCCCTGAGCGGACACGGCATTTTGCGGCCGCTCAGGGGTTACACTAATATAACGATTACAAAAAACATCCCAGATCAGAAATTCAACCGTACCTGGAATTCAACCACACGTCCTGCTAATCCCCGCTCCGCGCGTCCAAACTGAGAACGGTCGACATATGTGCTGCTGTCACCAAATTGGAAGTTATCTAGATTGAGTTGGTTAAGAATGTTAAAAAAATTCGCTCTTAAGTCTAGACCCGCTCCCTCAGTCATTCCTAAAAGGCCATTGAACCGAAAGCGTTTGACTAAGCTCATGTCCAGCGAGCTATACTTTGGACCGCGAAATACATTCCTCCCAACTCCTGGGGGGTTATTTTGATAGGTTGCGGGGCCGGGATTTAGGAACGTTCTGAACGCCGTATTGCAACCGGGAGAAACCTCGCAATTTCCGCCAACAAACGTTCCGGGGAAAATACCAGCACCTAAAAAGTTTGAATTCGTGTTTGCCAGAGGTTCTAATCCGGAATAAGCGACCGGTCTCGCATCGCAGAAGCTTACACTGCTAACAGATCGAACACATCTTCCAGTCTTCGGCGTCCACGGAAACCCTGTGTGGTACGTCCAGATCCCGTTTATCTGCCAGCCGCCTAAAAGCTTGTTCGTCCATGTATTTCCATTTCGGAAAAATGGCAGGTCCCATAAACCGGAGATCACAGCGTAATGCTTTACGTCATAATCCGATTGACCATATTCTTGGCTGTTGTCCACCGGGTAAGTTTGGTTAGTAAAAAATCCCGGACCTTCATTGGAAAGATTGTCGAGACTCTTGCTGAAACGATAGATCGCATCGAATTGCAGTCCATTTGCGAAACGCCGCTGAAGCCGCGCATTAAGAGCGTTATAATTCGTATTCACATCAGGTGAGGCGAAATAGGTCGCAAAGAAGTGGGGATTTGTCTGGGCAAAAACAAAATTCTGATTGACCAATCTCAGAAAATGCCGTCCCGCGCTCCCCTGATACCCTAGAGTAGCAACAAGCTGATAGGGAAGCTCATACTGAACTTCGAGCGAATACCGATAGGCGTAAGAAGTCGGCATATCCTGCGGAGTGCCGTATATCTCCACATCTCCAACGACCGGAGCACCGGAAACAGGATCAATGCCATGTCCTATGACGGGATTGGCGGGATATGTGTCAGGCCCGGTACCAGAGCCAAGAGCATACAAAATTTGGCCATTGGCATATGGACTACCTGCCGTACCGCAGCAAAGGCCGAATCGCGCAAAAAACGGCGGGTTAGCTCTCGAATTTAAGAATACGGAATTTGGCAATCGGTTATAACCAATTCCGAATCCGCCGCGGACCACGGCCTTGTCTCGGGACCTTCCCGGCGACCAGGCAAACCCTAGCTGTGGTCCAAAATTGTTCCAGTCCGAATCGTAGAGTTTATCTACAGGCCGGACCTGCGCGTCTACAAGTCCGTTCGGACCAAGGAAGAGATTGCTTTGCTGACCGCTTTTGTCGGTTAACGGAGCAAAGTATTCCCAACGAAGACCAAAATTTAATGTAAGGTTTGGCCGGACTTTCCAATCGTCTTGAAAGAAAAGGGCGTAGTCGCTGCTGCTGAAATTCCGTTCGCCGGTGGACGGTGCGCCAGTTGCAGGATCGGCATTTATTGCTTCAAAAAGCGGCGCGTCATTAGCGAAGTCCCAGAGACCTACAAAGGTGTAGAGCGGTCGAGCTCCGCCAACCAGGCTGTTGTCGCTCTTCTCAAGGCGCCACTCGCCGCCAATTTTCAAATTGTGATTACCGGAAACCCAGCGCAATGTATCCTTGAATTCAAACTGTCTTTCATTGAATATTCCTGGTGTACCCTCTGATCGGTCTGCTCCCCATCGGATTCGATCGAAGTTGAACTTCTCGATCTCGACTCGAGGTATTCCAAAATTCACGTTGGGGTTCGATGAGACCTCGTCATAACCCCATCTGTTGTAACTCACGCGAAATTCGTTGAGTGTCGTATTTGAAATAATGCGGTTATAGATGCCTGCCACGGCCCAATTCAGACGCTTCGAGTTGATATCGGCCATCTGCCTGCTTCGCGCACCGGTATTGGCCCCGAGGTTCTCGGTAGGAGTGATGAAGGTCGTGAAGGTAAAGGTGTCCCTAGGCGTAGCATTAAGATCGATTCGCGTGGTGTATTGGTTTCCTCGAAAGGATGTTGGATTTTCAAGCAAAGCAAATACAATATCTGGAACGTTATCAAATCCCCCGCCGATTCCGGGCGGCCCAAAAGCCGGATCAACGTACACCCCCGTTGCGCCGGTCGGCGAACCAACATCAAGCCCGCCGCTTACGGCCCGACATCGCTCTGCTGGGATGTTTGCCGCTACGCAAGTTGAAGGTAGGAGTGAAACAATTCGCGGTTCAACGCCGGTCGCGCCTAAGATGGTCGCCGCTATGCTGCCCGGGCGCGCCGCAATTACTGTTTGTCGAAATTGTGCCGTCTCGATCCAGTTCGTATATTGAACGGTGCTGCTGGTGCGAGCACCTTCGTACGCAAAAAAGAAAAACAACCTGTCCTTGCCAGAACGGAAGAACGGCTCGCTTGTAGCCACCTCACCAAAACGCGGAAATGGTAATGGCCCGCCGAGGCTTCCGCCATACTGACGGATCCTGTTGGACACACGCGTGGGTATCGTAAATTTATTAAATGCATTTAGCCCCGGGTCCCCGTATTTAAAGAACAAGCTTCCATGATAGTTATTAGTGCCATTTTGGCTAACTACCTTGATCAAAGCCCCAGAGTTTCTCCCATCCTCAGCGGAATACGTGCTCGATGAGATTTGAACCTCCTTAACAGCTTCCTGACTAGGCGTAATGACGGCGGCCCCGCCCCAAGTTTGACTGTTAACATTCACACCGTCGATTTGATAGTTATTTGCGGACACTCGCTGTCCGTTGGCCGAGATCTGTACTTGGTTCTCGGTCTGAAATATTGAATTGTTCGACCCTCCGGGGCCTTGATTGTTTGGTAAAGGGACCGCACCGCCGTTCGAGCCTCTCGCGCCGGAACCGAATACTCCCGGCGTCAACCGGGCAAGTTCATATGGATCACGACCAACTTGAGGTAGCCGCAGAACTTCGGCATTACTAACCGTTTTTCGAACGTTGGCATCCTCAGTTTGCAGCCCCGCGTTTTCTGCCTGAACCGTAACGACTTCACTGATTCCTCCTATTTCAAGTGAGACGTCCTGACCTCGTACCGACTCGGCGTCCACCTTCACATCGTCGACAATGCGCTTTTTGAAGCCCTGTTGTTCGACGGCTATCGAATATAGCCCAGGTGCAAGCGAGGCAAACCGATAAAACCCGCCATCGCTCGTCACTGTTGTTTGAGTCTGGCTTGTTTCTTTACTGGTAAGCGTGACGGTGGCTCCGGCTACGGCACCACCGGCAGCGTCCGTTACGGTTCCCTGAACGCCGCCTCGGAACTGCGCCGATCCTGTTAAGGCGGAGAAAAATATTACGATCAAAGCGAGGCAAAGAATTGACGGGCTGAATTTCGTTCGCACCATAGGTCCTCCAAGAATTCCGGCACCGATCCGGTGTTCATTTTAGAAAGAATCTAACTCATGTGGATGTCGCGGAAAGGCGACAGCATGCAGATGGTTTTGGTAACACAATTTGGATGCATCACCTATCATTGCATTAAATCTGCTGTCAAACTCGTTTTTAGACCGTCTTTCGGAATACAAAGTCAATAAAATCACGCTTTTGTATGATTTCCGGCTTAGATGCAGACTTAAGGGTTATCGGACAAATGAGATCTCTTTTTCGCTGCCGTTGATCTCGAATCGCAATCGCTTTGTCTCCGGGTCGTAGCTGAGATCGAGCTTCTTGCCGTCCGCCAAAATCTCCCTGGGCTTTGCGGCGACACCCAGAATTTCGATATACCTGATCCGCTGGCCGCTAAAATCTCCGAAGCGTTCGAGTTTTATCGATCCTTCTGTATACGTGATCCTGATCTCACGCCATTCGTTCCTGCGATATCCGTACCCATCGCCCGCGTCTTGATACAGCATCGATCTTTCGATCTTCCCGTGCGTTATTCCATCAGCAAGATTTAGCGTGACTGCCGCCGATGGCATTTCGCCGGTGTGTTGGATCACGGTTTGCGTCGGCACGATTCCGCCTACGCGGACAAAGATCGGTAATCGATCGAGGGGCGTTTGCAGATAATGCGTCTTGCCGCTTTCCAATTTCGCACCCGTCCACCAGTCTATCCATTCGGCGCCGGCAGGCAGGTAAATTCCGCGTGTCCTCATTCCCTCTTTAACGACCGGGGCAACCAGGATGTCTCTTCCGACCATGTATTGATCGTTTATCAGATACGTCGATTTGTCGTTAGGAAATTCGTACCATAACGGACGCATCACGGGTTCACCGGTCCGCTCGTGCTCGCGAAAGAGAGTGTAAAGATATGGCAGGAATTTGTAACGAAGCTCGATAGTCTCGCGATTGATCTTCGTGAATTCGTCACCAAACGCCCACGGCTCTTTGCTGCCGACCCATCCGACGGAATGAGAACGCAGAAATGGTGTGAGAGCGGCTGCCTGCAGCCAACGGGCGTATAGCTCGCCGCTCGGCATATCGTTAAATCCGCCAACATCCGCGCCTACAAAAGGCACGCCGGAAACACTAAGATTCGCGAGCATCGGGATCGAAAGTGCTAGATGGTCCCACGATGCATAATTGTCGCCGGTCCAGACGGCGGCAAATCTTTGCACTCCTGCAAAGCCAGCGCGCGTCAAAACGAACGGACGTTTTTCGGGAGCGAGTTTCTTCACGCCTTCAAACGTCGAGCGTGCCATCTGCATTCCGTAAACGTTGTGATAGCGGCGGTGCGAATCGCGCAGGCCGTCACCCGCGTGGGGCGTATCGTCGGGAAACGTCTTTTCCGGGTGATGCAGTACTTCTGGTTTTTCCGATCTCTCGTTCATAAACACGCCCGGCTCGTTCATATCGTTCCAGAATCCCGCTATTCCCTCTTCAAGATTTGCTTTATATTTTGAGCCGAACCAATCTCTCGCGTTAGGGTCGGTAAAATCTGGAAACGCGGCTGCCTTGGGCCACACGTTTCGATCGAGTTCCGTTCCATCCGGATTCTTAACGAATATCCCGCGCCGTTTCCCGTCTAAATACGCGGCGTAATTATTATCGACCTTAATGCCGGGATCGATGATCAATACGGTCTTGAATCCGTCTGCCTTCAGGTCGCCGATCATCTTTGCCGGATCGGGAAAGCGTTTTCGATCCCATGTGAAGACGCGGTATTCGTCCATATAATCGATGTCAAGATATATAACGTCGGCTGGGATCTTGTTTTTTCGAAAGCCGTCGGCGATCTCGCGTACACGTTTCTCCGGAAAATACGACCAGCGTGATTGCTGGTTTCCTAGCGCCCAGATCGGCGGCAGCGGCGTCGTACCTGTCAGGCTTGCATAGTCTTCCAGTATTTTTTTTGGGGTGCGCTCTTTCCCGCCTATAAAAACGTAGTAGTCAAGCTCGCCGCCGTCTGCGCCGAAGGTGTACCGATCGCGGGCGGTATTACCCATATCGAAAAACGTCCGAAACGTATTATTGAAAAACAATCCATACGCGCGTCCATCGTGAAGCGCGTAAAAGAACGGGATGGACTGGTAGATCGGGTCCGTTCCGATCGGATATGAGAATGTATCCGTATTCCAATTAACTATGTACTTGCCCTCGCGGGACATCTCACTAAAGGCCTTTTCCCCGAAACCGTAGTAGGTTTCGACTTCGCTTCGTCGCAGTTTTGTCGTTTGAATTTCGCCTGTAGATTTATCAAACAGAGTCGGATGTTTAGGATCGTCCTGAACCACGCTAAGACCGCTTTCGTCGAAGATCTCTATAGCAAACGGCGACTTTTTGATAACAACCTTCGCCCCGGCAATGTTTGTTAGAACGATCTCGGTGGCGGACTGCGAAAACCGAACCCGCGGTGTGTGACGCTCGTGCGAATAATCGATGGCGTAAGAAAATTCACGCTCAAAAACGCCGCTTGGCGCTACTCGCACACGCACGACATCGAGATCGAAAAACACCACCGATACCCTTGCCCCGCCTGAGCTTTCCAATACGACACCGTTCGGCATCGCTTGCGCTACGCGAGTGATTCTGCCAACAGACTCCCAGGCCGCATCGGCCTGTTGCGAGGCCACCAGGCAAAACGACAAGAAGATAAGAAGGGAAAAGTGTTTTTTCAGCGGGCGACTTGCCTTATGCATCATCTGCCGTATTTCAGGCATCCCCCAATGTGATGTAAGTGCTGGTCTAGGATTGTAGCCGAAGATGAAATCGCAACAAAACAAATTCGCAACGATCACAGAATTAGCAAGAGAGTCATAGTGTCGATCGATGAGCAGTGTCTGGGCAACTGTGTCGGTGTCGGCAGCAGAGATCGGCGGCGATATCGTTTTTGCGGCAGGTCGAACGAGCAGAAAGCGATCGGCCAGGTCTTCACTCGATCAATCAATAGATCCACTGAATACGTGTAATAAAATACTGTGTCCAACCGATCGTGTCGAACCGGTCTAGGCGGGCGAGGCCGTATCCGATGCCAAACTTCCAGGTTCTCGACGCCCACCAGTTCGCGCCGCCGTACCACTTCGCCATTCGTCCGCCCTTAATGAGCGTGTCTTCCATCTCGAGGTATCCGAAACGGCCAACCAACTCCACGGCGCCAAACCTTGATTTCGGAATTATCCGGCGGGCGTATCCCACCCGTTTGTCATACGGACGGTTTTCGCCCGACAAAACATAACTGGCTGTGGTGTAAAATCCGCTGAAACCCGGATTATGCATTTCCTTCGATTCGACCTCGGCATGAGTGTATTCGGCAAGGATGGAAAAACCCTTCCTGTTATAAAGGGCCTCAAGCGATATTTGCTTTGCGTTCTTGGCAGGAAATGAGCCCGTGTCGACGTAATAATCGATCTTGTTATTTTCCGGCCGTCCCCTATATCTCATCACGCCATCGTCAGCCTGGTTGTATCGGAGGCCGACGGCAAGGTGCAGGTATTCGCGGCCGTCCTTCGAACGGTACGGCAGGCCGGACAGACGTCCCGAAACCTGAGTGCCACTCTTTTTGAAGTCAGTAAGGAACCAATCGTTAAAAACTCCTACTTGCAACAGCAACTTATCCTTTGCAAAATTCTGCCAATATTTGATACCGACGTTACG
The DNA here is from genome assembly GCA_003223975.1 of Acidobacteriota bacterium. GTDB lineage: Bacteria > Acidobacteriota > Blastocatellia > Pyrinomonadales > Pyrinomonadaceae > OLB17. Next base: position 1,683 of record QHXS01000036.1, on the reverse strand, counting down.
ACTGACAAAAAAAGGATTCAGAAAGCGTTCCTGCTGCGGCAGGTTTGCGGCATCGCCGACCATCTCATAGATAAACGGTTCTTTCTGTTTTCCGACCGTGAGACGAGCATTACCCCATAGACGAAATATCAAATACATATCGAGCCAGGTAAAAAATCTTTGCCCCGGTGTTCGGATCTCATTAAAATCAGCCGCGACGAAATAGCCGATCGGACGCTTGGTTTTGAACTGCCCGTAAAATACGAATCGTCCGGCCCTGAGGTCGCCTATGCTCGCCTGTGGCCCGACCTGGCTCTTGCTGGCCGCATCCTGGCCAACAAAGGTGTAATCCGCGAGAAGCGCAAATGCGATGTTCAGGTCGACGTATTTACTTTTCCAAGAAGTCTTGTTTGGCGGAAAGTCTGTGAAAAAATAGCGAACTTGTGGCGGCGGCGGGTCGGCCTCAGGCTCTGGTGTTGGCGTGACCGACGGCGACGGGTTCGGCGATGGAGAAACAACTGGTGAAGGTTTCGCTTTAGCTGCTGCTAATGGCGTCGGTGTCGGTTCCGGGTAGGTTTCAGCCTGACCAAAACCGGCTATCGACACAAGTAAAAGGCATACAACAGCCGTCGCGATCCTAGACGAACCCTTTATTCCGTACTCGGGACGCCGCATACTTTTCAATTACACTGAACCAGATTTCGAGCACCACTAACCATATACGAACGCCTCGATTAAACCGAGCTTTCGAGTATTACGTAATAACCTTCATCACCGTCTTGACGATATCTTTAAGCGGCATGACCGTAAGGAACAGCGGTAAGATCGGAAAAATGAACGAACCCGCGAGGCCGGCACTCGTTTTCCATCCGAACGGGACGACCTTCATATCCTGGATCACCAAAAAGCTGTTACCAAGATCGGCAAGAGATTGGATGTCGCCGCTTCCTATCAGCTCCTCTGAGGGGTCGTGCTCTCCGCGGATCCATTTTTTATCGAATTCGGTCGTGTATTGATGCGCAAGGTCTCCGTATTCGAATATTCCTCGCCGCTTTGTCCATCTCAACATCGGGAAAAAGAAGACAGCGGGAAGCTGAATGTATATAACGAGAAGCAACGCAATAATAACGGCCGGTATGTTGATGCTCGCGATCGGAAACCCGTCGTAAAGGATCTCATTTGCAAATGCGCCAGAGAATACGACTCCGAGAGCAAAAGCGATGAATGAAAAGAATCGCTGGTTCTCGCCGATGAACCCGATTCCCCCGGCACGGTCCGGATGCGTCGGCAGCAATTTGAGATGCAGCCTCGAAACGCGATAAAGGAACCTCGACCAATTGAACATCCGCAGGAACCATCGATACAACAGGAACTGAAGTATCGGGAGGCTCACGAACGCATACCAATAGGCGGCGAGTGCGTAATGTTTGCCGGAATCCGACTCGAGCCATCGCCAGTTAGAGACGCTCTGTGCGAAGACGAACATCGAAACAAAGGTCAAAACGAACGCGACGACCAGCACGATGCCCTCGGCGAGTTTCGAATCACGCAGACGGATACCCTCGGCGATCGAATCTTTGTACGTTTGGATATCCTCTTCTCGCACTCGTCCCGAATCGACGATCCGCAGAGCAACCTCCACAAGCATCGGTCCGATGATCGCTTCGGCAATGATAAGCAGCGGAACAGCTAACAGGAACCTAG
>QHXS01000045.1:43881-45308 GCA_003223975.1 Acidobacteriota bacterium | reverse complement strand
TAGCGTGACGCGGAGGCCGGTGTTGCGAATTTCGTTTGCGAGTTTCAGAGACTCGCCGATGGTTTCCTCGCTCCAGATCGTGACCATGACATCCGCGGCCGTCGATTCGGCGATCTCGGGTGGAAACATCCCGCGTTCATCCATTACCACCAGGATTCGTTCGAGCCCGAGCGAAAATCCGCAGGCGGGTATTTGCTCCTTGCCAAACATTCCGATCAGGCCGTCATATCGCCCGCCACCCGCGAGCGAACCCGCAAGGTCGGGAACATTCACCTCCATGATCGCGCCTGTGTAATACGAAAGGCCGCGTGCCAAACTTGGGTCGATCTCGAGCGGACATTTTTCTGCGAACTTCAGTATTTGCCCAAGCTCGGTTAGGACCTCGTTGTTAACGATGTTGATCAGGTTACTGACGATGGTTCGATTTACGTCTTTGCCCTCGCCGATTATCTGGCGGGTCTCTTCGAAAATGTCGAGCAGCATTTTCGAAGCAGCTTCCGCGATACCGCGATCCGAAAGTTCCTTTGCGACGCCTTCGGCTCCGATCTTGTCGAGCTTGTCGATCGCAACCAGCGCCTCGCCGTGAAGTTCGGAAGGCACGCCCGCCGTATCGAGAATGTCCGTTAGTACCGCGCGGTGATTCAGGCGAACTGTAAAATCTTTGAAGCCCAAACGCTTCAAGACCTCGCTGACGGCTGAGATCAGCTCGCCTTCGACAACCATCGAGGACGAACCGATCGAATCGACATCGCACTGATAAAACTCACGATAGCGACCCTTTGCCGGACGGTCCGCGCGCCAGACAGGCTGGATCTGATAGCGTTTGAAGAATTTCGGCAGTTCGTTTTTGGTATTTGCAACGACTCGCGCCAACGGCACAGTTAGGTCATACCGAAGTGCCAAATCCGCCAACTCCCGTCTCCCGTCTCCCGCCTCCAGGCTCTCGTCTAGTTTTTCGCCTCGTTTGAGAATCTTATAGATAAGCTGATTGCCTTCTTCGCCGTATTTTCCGGTAAGCGTTTCAAGGTTTTCGACCGCAGGTGTCTCGAGCGGCTCAAAGCCGTACGATTCGTACACTTCCTTTATGATGCCGATCACGTATTCACGTTTTCGGACATCGGCCGGAAGAAAATCGCGCATGCCGCGGGCGGGATTCGAAGAAACCATAAGCTGTGATATTACCGCAGACAAGCGAGGATAAGGCAACGGACAATTGAGAACATTATGGTTGAATCAATTGCACTTACCATGAGTGAAACTTATATCCGATATAGAAGAGGTTATTGTCAAATCCGGGATTGTTCGTACCGCGGAATCCGTTCGAGATGTGGAAGTACTTATAACCGAACGATATGGAACGCTTGCCGCCGGTTTTGACCTCAATTCCGCCGCCAACATCGAATGTAAAATTAAACTTTGTACCGCCG
>QHXS01000045.1:0-43861 GCA_003223975.1 Acidobacteriota bacterium | reverse complement strand
GTAAATGAGCATTCCTCCGGAACCATCAACGTAAGGCTGCACCTTTTTGCTTGGCCTAATGCTAAACTGCAGACCTATCGGGGAAGCGCCCCAGGCGTATCGAATGGGTCGAATAGTTCGCACGATCGGGGGCGTCCCGGTGACGTCGAAATCAGGGTAGCTCAAAAATGACATCGGAATGACATCGATCGTATAGCGTATCTTTATCGTGTCGTTTTGAACGAGCCGCCTGGCGTATCTGAATGCTACGAGGCCGAACTTTGCATCGGGCGTCTGACCGAGAATTGTTGTCGAATCGGGCGAATACCCGCCCCAGACGCTGAGCTCGTTCCCGTCGCTATCGTTTTGAGCGACTGCCAAGAGCGAAGCTAACAGGAAAGCCGCCCCGATGGCGATAATTTTTACTTTCATACGGTTGTTTGGGAATCGACCCCGTATATTCCTTCAGTCCTGATGTAACGGGTGCGCTTACAGATAATGTTTTTTTAATTCAACATAATTTCGCCATGAGCGGTTAAGGTATGCGAGTTCGTCCTCAGTTAGTTCGCGTTTTACTTTTGCAGGCGAACCCATTACAAACGATCTTGGAGGAATTTGCGTTCCTGGAGTTAGAAGCGAACCAGCCGCAACAAGCGATTCTGCACCGACACGGACGCCGTCGAGCAAGATCGCACCGATGCCGATCAAACATCTGCTCTCGACGTGGCATCCATGCAGTGTGACGCGATGGCCGACCGTGATTTCGTCCTCGAGAACGGTCGCGTGCGTCTTCGAGCTGACGTGTACCATCGTCATATCCTGGATGTTGGTCCGCGCGCCAATGCGAATGTAATTTACGTCGCCGCGAACAACGGAACCAAACCAAACGCTCGAGTCCTCGCCGACCTCAACGTCCCCGATGATAGTTGCGTTGTCTGCCACGTAGACGCTTGGATGGATATGAGGAAATTTGCCTTCGAATTCTCTGATCATTTAGCTTGCGAATTTGCGACGAAGGGCCCCAATAAGCTGCTGTAATTCGCGCACGCCAAGCAGTTTGGCAGTAACGACGAACGCGATCCCTCCAAGCGCGATCGGCACGAACGCCTCTACCAATCTCAACGCCAATCCGGCCGAACCATAGCGGCCAAGCAGGAAATGATACGAACCGTAGCATACTGCCGACAGCGCTGCGGACGCTCCCGCGATCTTTAGGAACGAGAGGATGATGTCCCTGCCGTTCAGCCGCTTTATTCGTTTTCGCATGAGCAGTGCGAGGGCAAAGAAGTTGACTAGAGCAACGAGCGACGTAGCAAGAGCGACGCCAACGTGCCCGTAGCCGTGCGGGTTCTCTCTCGTAGGCCGTAGCTCCCGATCAGATTGACGACGATCGAAGCAAGAGCGATCATCATCGGCGTCTTGGCATCGTTGATCGCGTAGAATGCAGGCGAAAGTATCTTGATCGCCGCATAGCCGGTCAGCCCGATCGAATATCCCGCAAGCGCCCACGCCGTCATCGGCACGTCCGACTCTTTGAACGCTCCCCGCGCGTAGATCAGCCTGATGATCGGTTCGCCAAGAACGATCAATCCGCAAGCCGAAGGAAGGGTCATGAGAAAAACTAGATTCATCGACGACGAGATCGTGTCGCGAAAATCCTTTGTCTTATTCTGACTTGCAAGCCTTGAAAGGACCGGAATCGCCGCCGTACCGACCGCAACGCCAAACAGTCCGATCGGGAACTGCATAAGGCGGAAAGAGTAATTGAGCCAGCTATTTGCCCCCTCGATGCCCGAGACGAAATATGTGTTGATCATCACGTTGATCTGCACGGCAGACGTGCCGAGGATCGCGGGCGTCATCAGCGCAATTACCTTTCTGACGCCCTCGTCTGCGATGCTGACGACCGGTGAAAATCGAAACCCGACCTTATAAAGCGAAGGCACCTGGATCAGAAACTGGGCTGCTCCCCCGATGAGAGTGCCGATCGCCATCCCGATAATGGCCCACTGCGACGCCGCGCCTGGAACCGCGTTCTTGTCGGAGGAGGACAGCCATCCACCGCCGCTCAACCAATAAGCGATAGCTAAACCAAATAGTAACGAGGTTATGTTAAAGACGGTCGATGCCGAGGCCGGAATGCCGAAGATGCCCTTCGTATTAAGCACGCCCATCGCAACGGCCGCGAGGGCCACAAGCAGAATGAATGGGAACATTATCTGCGTGAGTGTCGTTGCGAGCGCGGCCTTTTCAGGCGAGAAGCCGTCTGCTATCAGATCGACGAATTGTCGGGAAAAAATTACCCCGACGATACAGATCACGCTCAGAATAACGGCGAGCAAGTTGAGCACGAGGCTTGCGAGCCGCCAGGCTTCCTTTTCGCTCTTATTGATCTGATAGTCAGTGAAAACCTTAACGAACGCGACTGACAGCGCCCCTTCGGCAAAAAGATCGCGAAGCACGTTCGGAATGCGGAACGCCACGACATAGGCGTCGTAAAGGAATCCCGCCCCGAAATATCGCGCGAAAACCATTTCGCGCACTAGACCAAGCAACCGGGAAAACATCACCGCGATCGAGACGATCCCGGCGGACCGTGCGACGCTCCGCTGCGGGGCTTCGGATCCAGCCTCGACCGCTTCCTTTGAATTAACAGGTTCAGCTAATTCTTCTGCGAGTTCGGATTCGGCGGGTTCTTGTTCGATATTGCTCATCAACGTTTAGAAGCGCACAAACGAGAATTCTGCACTATAACGATTTGCCGAACAAACTCCCACAAACGAGATTGTCCTTGACTCAAAAATAGGTGTATGTTACGTTCAGCCGTATTTTTGAATCGTATGAATCGCAAGCGGTTCGTTGCGCGGGTGGAGGGATACTTATGTACCGTAAACACTTATTGATTCTGCTTCTTGCTGTCGCAGCGCTCACCAGCTCGCATGCGTATGCAGCACCGACTGGGGGTAATAAAGAGAATACCGTCATTCCGGTCGGATCGGGTGCGCAAGAAGAGGCTTTTTCTCCGCTCGTCGCCGGCGTGGAAGCGAAGGTCAATGCTATCGAGGGCAACGGGTTCTCAAATTCCACCGGTTATTGGTCGGGTTACTGGACATGGGAGACCTGGGTATGGTATTGGACCGGTGGCGGTGGTTCGACGGTGAGTTGACCTTTTCATGAACGAATCGTGCTCAAAAGGCGGACTCGAATTTATTTCGAGTCCGCCTTCTTTCGTTTGATCGCTGATGCTCGGTAATCCGAACTCATTTTGAACTGTTCAATTTCCGACCGCTGCTGCCGTCGGATAAGAGATCTTCGTCTTTGCAAGCCTGCCTTCGAGCGATACGGGTACATAGCCGAGCGAAAGCGGCCCGCCGAATTGGCCTTGAATAAGCGAAATATAGTTGTTCTGAAATCCGCGAAACTTTGATACGCCGCCGTGCATATTGAAGATCACGAAAAGGAAGCGGCCGTCGTGAGTGCTGATCTCCCCTGCAAGGGCGCTCACGCCGCTGTCGGTGCGGCCGAGAGTTCCGGTTTTGCCGACAACACTGCCGCGTGAATAGTCGTTTGCAAATCTGCCTTCGAGCGTGCCGTCATCGAGTCCGGCAACCGGCATGATGTCGGTGAACGTCATTCGGTTTTTTGCCAGCTCGTTTCGAAAAGCTCGCAGCAATTTCATCATCGCAGCAGGCGTTACTCTATTGATACCAAGCCCGCTGGCAGTCTGAATATAAAACTCTGTCGGTAACGACCCTGTATCCTGCTGAACAATGCGAGCGATCGCGTAAGGGCCGCCGATCATGTCGCCGAGCCTGTCGGAGAGAAAATTATTCGAATAGCACATCATCGTTTTTACGATGTCGCGCATCGGCGCCGATTCGTGTGTGAACAGCAAGTTCAATGTGCTCGGCATCGGCTGAACATAGACAGCGCCCGTGAATGATACGCTGGGGACCGACCCGTAATAACCGACGCGGCCCGAGTTGGCGACGAATGACGTCCATACTTTGACGGCGGCTGTCGAACGCTTCATATTGTCGAGCGTCGCAAACAGCGAATCCGCAGATCGTTGAACCGACGTCGAATAATTCATCGTAAAGTTGTCGGTCACGACCAGGTCGCCCTGGACGCTTCGAATGCCCATTCGATTCAACTCATGAGCGATCTCAACAGCGTGTTCGTATCCGAAAACCGGGTCGCGGCCTGAGATGTAAAGGTTTCCGACAAGCGTGCCGGTGCTCGCATCGAAGCTGCCGTCCGTCCAAACGTTCGTCGGAAAGCGATAACCAGGCCCAAATGATTTGAGCACCGCATATGACGTAGCGATCTTGACGTTCGACGCGGGATTAAATGTCTGTGTCGCCTGGCTCTCTACGATCACGGAGCCCTCAAGCGATTCGACCAGCACACCGGAATAACCCGGAATTGGCATTTCGGCGAGTACCGGGATCGAAGTCTTGATTGTCGAAGGTACAAACGGTTCGCCGGTCGCATTCGTGCTGCCGGTCTTCTGTATGAGCAGCGGCGTTGGTGACGCTTTCGGCTCGGAATAAACGGTTATTGGTTGTAAAAGCGGCGGAACTTGACCCGCGGCAGCGCTCGCAAAAACGAACGCAGAAGCCAAGATCATCAAAAACCGTAATTTCGATCCACGATGGTTCATTGATATTCCTGCTTCGGGTGGTGTCGTTCGGCGTGCGGTCTTCGGGGTAAAAGACTGACCACCCAACAGTATACCACATCGTCCGCCTCCGTTTTCAACCTCCGTTTTTGGCGAACGAACCATAGGCATGACGCGAAATTAGATGTCCTTTTTGCATTGATTGATGCACACATTCGTAAGCATTCGTTATTGCTGTTATAGCGGATCATTATAACCCAGAGAAGCGGGATCAACCGCCTTTCCTTCACGGAAATTCATTGACACCAAATATTCAGGGGAATAGAATTTTTTGTAGTACACAGCGTGAAAAGAATCAAAGAGCCCGTAACGGTCGCCAGAATAAGGTCGGAACACAGCAAGCGTCGTGATCAGATAAGGCAGCGTCTTGTCGAATTCGCTGAGATTTGGGCCGACGAGGGTGACGATCGGATCTGGGAAGAAATGGTGTTTTGTTTCTTTACGGGCGGATGTTCAGCGAAAATGGGCCTGCGTTCGGTGGAATCGGTACGGCCGCTGCTCAAGAACGGCACGCAACCCGAACTAGCGAACGCATTAAGCGGCGTGCACCGCTATCCAAACGCACGGTCGCATTACATAACTCACAGCCGCGATTTCCTCGAAAAGGACTGTAATTTGCAGATCAAAGCACGGCTCAAATCGTTCGATTGCAGCTTTGAGCGCCGAGATTGGCTCGTCCGGGAAAAGGGCATAAAGGGTCTCGGGTACAAGGAGGCCAGCCATTTCTTAAGAAACATAGGGTTTCGCGGATACGCGATCCTCGACAAACATGTATTAAACTGCCTCGCTGAGCTAAAAATAATTGACGACCCAAAGCCACCATCGACGCGGTCGAGGTATCTAATGGTCGAAGAAAAGCTTCGACAATTTGCTCTGGCCGCGAAGATCGATTTCGATGAAATGGATCTCGTCCTCTGGTCGATCAAGACCGGCGAGATCTTGAAATAGGATGACACGCGTTTTGTTTTCAACGGGCCACAATTTCCCGACCGATCCGCTGAAAGCTGTAAGACTGTTTTTTACCTGCTTTTTGGTGCTGACGTTCTTTGCAACTGCAACGCCTGCGTCCGTCGGATCGGATGGCAGCAAGCAAGTCGATCCAAAGCAGGTTGTCCGTTCGGCCGAGAAGTTGATCCAAAAGGGCAATTTTGAGCAGGCTGAACAGATCCTCCGCGGTGCGATCGCCGATTATCCAACGGATTCTACCCTAAAATTAGAGCTTGCGTTCACGCTCATGAAAATGCGCGTTTTTACCGAGGCGTACAACTTAGGTTTTAGTGTCGCACAAAATGAGCCGACCAACGCACATGCTTTTGCTGTCCTGGGAACTGTGCTCCTCACGGGTGGCCGACTGGATGATTCACGCGCGATCCTTTTGAGGGCATTGACATTGAACCGGAAAGAATCCTTGGCTCTGGCGAGCTTTGGACTGCTGGAGTTTTACGAGAACAGATTGGATTCCAGTCTGGATTATCTTTTCGAAGCAAAATTCATCGATCCGAGCAACGCAGATTACATTTTCGCATACGCTCAGGTGGCCGCTAGAGCCGAAAGATATCAGGAAGCGGCCGCTGCCTACCGGCAATTCCTGATCTTCTCGAAGATCACGGACGACGATCGAAGGGAGCGGATAAAAGGGTTGATCAACTTTCTCGAGTATCTCGGCCTACGTACTTCCCTGTATGCGGTTAGCGGAACGGATTCTTCAACGGTCAGTTTCGATCTCAAAGGAAATCGCCCGGTAGTTCTATTGAAGGTAAATAATGGCAAGGATCCGTTGCGTTTTGTGCTCGATACGGGGTCCGGTATTTCCGTTATTTCGAATCAAACCGCAAAACGTCTCAAGATCAAAGAGATCGCCCGCGGTGGCTTTGCGAAAGGGATAGGCGGAACCGGCAAATTCGAGATCGTGTACGGCTTTTTAAAGGAAGTGCAGCTTGGAACCGTAAGGGTAAAGAACGTACCGGTCTACATCAGGGAGTTTCATCATAATATTCATGAGATCGACGGTTATATCGGCATTTCTCTTATTTCGAAATTCCTGACGACGGTCGATTACGGCGAAAAGACCTTTACGCTAAATCGTTTGAACACTGAGGTTGCGACGAGCACGATGTCCAACAATATATCGCTGCCGTTGCGGTTGACCTCTAGCGGATTCTTAAGCGGTGAAGTAAAGATGGACGGTGTTGACGCCCCGCTGAATTTCATTGTGGATACGGGTGCAAGCGTTTCGGTGTTGTCCGATATCGTTGCGCGCCGCGAACCTTTCATTTCCTTGCCGCGGCGTGATCTTCTTAGGGTGATCGGTTCGGCAGGCGTGACCGAGAATGTAGAGTCGTTTACCTTGCCAAAGATCAGTTTTGGCGACCATTCGCGACTGAGCATCACTGCGATCGCGCTTGACCTTGAGATCATCAATGACGCCTCCGGTTTTGAACAATCCGGGATCCTTGGCGGCAATTTTTTTCTCGACTACCGAATGACCTTCGATTTCAAAAACTCACGGCTGATATTTGCCCCGACAAAGCCTAATTCCGCTACAGACGCCTCGCAACAGAATGAAATTGAGTCTCTACCTTGAAACCTCAGTTATTGGTGCTTATCTCGACAACGACGATGCCCTAAGACGCGACCTGACGATCCGTTGGTTCGAGCACGAACTGGCGGAGTACCGCGTCTTTGTCTCGCCTCTCGTGACGCGCGAACTCGAACGCATCGACGAGCCGCACCGCACCGGTTATCTGAAACTTATCGAGCCGTTCGACTCGCTGGAGCTTTCCGACGAGGCCGCAATGCTGGCCGATGGATACATCGCTCGCGGGATCTTTTACCGCAAGTATATTGCTGACGCGCTTCATGTCGCCTTGGCGTCCTTCAATAAGATCGATTATCTCGTAACCTGGAATTTCGGGCACATTGCCAACGTTCGCAAACAGGCACGGATTCGCATCTTCAACACCGCCGCAGGTTTTTTCTCGCCGACCATAGTAACGCCGGAGTTCCTGGTGCATAGTTAACGCTATGTACCGAAGACCTCGATTTCTTGAGATCCTGATAAGGATACGTGAGGATATGGCGCGCGAAGCGGATTTCGACGTTGATCTTTTCGTTGAAAATGTTCGTACCGGCCGTCGAAGTTCGCGCCTTGCCGGCAAATACTCGATGACAACTGAAGAGCCAAAAAGAAAAACATCACAGCCGCAAAAACGTTCCAGATCGAAATAACAATTTCCGCATTCGTTAGACACCATTTAGTTTTAGCTTTAAGATTTCTATCGACGGCCGTCATCCAACTTCAGTCTGTTCATTAGCAAATGCGTAGATACATTATCTCGATAAGCTTCATCCTCGCTGTGATCTGCTTTTCGGGATATTACTTTTTTACCGATTACTGGGAGCATCGCTTTGACGAGCTTGTTGCGCGCCAGGCTCGGGTTTTCAATATTGACGAGGCACTTATCTGGAGCGTGATCTATGAAGAAACTTATTTTCGAAGGACCGCGAACGGACAGGACGGAGAGATCGGTTTGATGCAGGTTACGCCGCTTGTCGCGCGCGAGTGGGCGAAGGAAACAGGGCTGAGCGAATTCGAACGGCAAGCGAACGAGAATGTGAAGGAGTTACTTCAAAATCCGGAAAGAAATATCCAGATCGGCTGCTGGTACTTCGAAAAGCTGCGGTCACAGTTTCGCGGCCGGCCCGCGGAGACCGCGATGACTCTTGCTGCTTACAATGCTGGCGCAAGCCGTGTTGACGAATGGACGCAGGGGACAAACACTGCATCGCTCGCGGAAAGCCAATTCATTGAACGGATAGGGTTCGAGTCGACCCGTGCGTACGTAAGTTCGATCCTGAAACGGTACCGCTCGAAACCCGCCATCCGAAAATAGTGCGACTACTAACCGCCAAATATGTCGTCCCAATAACTTCCTCGCCGATAATGGATGGCGCCGTGGTCATCGAAAACGGCGAGATCGTAGCTGTCGGGCCTTGTACCGAGCTTGAGAGCAAGTTCCCATCCGCCAAATGTGAAGATTTTGGTGACGCGGCGATCTTGCCCGGCCTCGTGAATTGCCATTCGCATCTCGAACTCACCGCAATGCGCGGAGCTCTCGACGATGTTGAGCACGATTTCCGGTCCTGGCTTCTAAAAATACAGAGTCTGCGGTCGTCAATGACAGAAGCTGACATTGAGGTCGCCGCCATCGCCGGGGCTCGAGAAGGTGCCGCTGGAGGAGTGACTTGTTTCGGTGATATCGGACGGTACGGCAAGACCGGGTTGAACGCGCTCAAAACAGTCGGCTTACGAGGAGTTCTTTTTCAGGAAACGGAGTTTTCCCCGGACGATCGGACCGCGGATGAGGATTTTGCAAAGCTCGGAGCAGCTTTCGAAGCACTTAAGAAGGAAGAAACCGAACTCGTGCGTGTTGGCCTGTCACCGCACTCAACGTACACAGTCAGCTCTCGTCTTTTCGAACTGATCGCGCAGTACGCGATCCTGAACCGAATTTCGCTGACGATCCATGCGGCGGAGGCACAAGACGAGTTCAAGTTGTTGACAGAAGGCGAGGGGTTCTTCACCGAGGTTTATGAACGATTCGGGCTCGAATGGCAAAGCCCGCATTGTACGCCGATCGAGTATCTCGAACGCCTCGGAGTTCTGTCGACACAACCGCTGCTGGCACATTGCGTAACGGTGTCGGACAGCGACATTGCAAAGATCGCCGCTAATGGAGCGAAGATCGCCCACTGTCCTAAGTCAAACGCGAAATTTGGCCACGGATACGCGCCCTTCGAGGCATTTCTTGATGAAGGCATCTCCGTCGGCCTGGGCAGCGACTCGGTTGCGAGCAATAACGTTTGCGATCTGCTCGAGGAATCACGATTTGCGGCACTCGCGGCGAGAAACCGCGAAGGCTCGAAACGATTTATTTCTGCGAAAGAAGTCCTCGAATCCGCGACTCTTGGCGGCGCAAAAGCGCTCGGGTTGGATCTTTCAATAGGTTCACTTGAAGCCGGCAAACAGGCCGACATCGCAGTTGTATCGCTTTCCAGCCTGGCACAACGACCGATCAGCGACATCTACGCTGCCCTAGTGTTTTCATCTAACGCGCGGGACGTCATGGCGACATTCATTGCCGGACAAAAGATATATTCTTCCGACTAAGGGGCGGCTGAAATTTCATATTCGGGCTTCGCCGCTCCCAGCAGCCATTTATCAAACCAGCCGACGATGTGCTGGAGCCGCTCGATGCGATGCCAGGGTTGGCCCGAACGCGAAAGCTCGTGCCCTTCGTTTGGAAACCGAACCATCACGGTTGGAACTCGTCGATATTTCAACTCACGGAAAAGCTGCTCGCCGCCGGCTCCTGGCGGCGTACGATAGTCCGCTTCGCCAAGTATGAACATCATTGGGGTTTTGATCTTGTCGACAAAAGTGATCGCCGACCGGTTTCGAAAACCCTCTCTGTCTTCGAATGGCGAGCCCTTGAACCAACTGGGTTGAAACTGTGAAAAGTCTGCCGAGTACCACCATGCCGACCAATCCGAAATATCCCGCTGCGAAACCGCCGCTGCAAAACGGTTCGTCTTTGTGACGGACCAGTCCGTCAAAACGCCGCCGCCGGAGCCGCCGGTGATCCCTAATTTCTTTTCATCGATGTAACCGCGCTTGATGACCTCGTCCACTCCATACATCAGGTCCTGATAATCGTCGCCGGGATAATTATATTGAATAATGTTGCCGTACTCCTGGCCGTAACTCGTAGAACCGCGTGGGTTCGGATACACGACGACATATCCTTTGGCCGCCATCCATTGAAATTCATGATCGAATACATAGCCGTAAGCAGCGTGCGGTCCGCCGTGTATGTTCAGAATAAGCGGATATTTTTTGTTCGGGTCGAAATCGGGCGGTTTCTGTACCCAGGTTTGGATGCGCTTTCCGTCGAAGCTCTTATACCAGATCGCTTCCGGCTCGGTAAGATTTAGTTTTGCAAATAGCTGATCATTAATGTGCGAGAGTTGCCGCGACGTGCCTGTTGAGCGGTCGAGTACGTAAAGATCGGTGATAACGGTCGGCGTCGAACGAGTGTAAACGATCTTGCCCGCGTCGCGGGTCGCGCGATATGACATTATTGCCTGATCGCCCTTTGTTAGGTCGGTCATTTTTCCGCTCGAAGCGTCAAAGATCCCAAGGTTTGCCTGGCCCTCTTTTGCATATCGCTCGATGATCGCCTTTCCGTCTGCGGTCCAAATTGGGCCGCCGCCACCGCCGGCCCTTGGCGAAGCATTGTCGCCGCCCACGCCACCGCCAACGTCAAAGTCGAAGTCAGTTGTGAGATTCTTAGGTTGTGAGTTAGGTGCCGCGTCGAGCACCCAGAGGTCGGGCTGTGTATAGGATTGAACGGGATCGTGATTTATCGATGCGCTGAAGGCGAAACGTTTGCCGTCAGGGCTAAGGCTAAGTCCGCCAACGCCCATCGCGATCTTTGTCAGCAATTCCGGTGCTCCGCCAACTGCTGGAATCGAGTATATTTCGGTGCGCGGGTTGCTGTAATAAGGCTCAGGATCGCGGTTCGTTGTGAAGTAGATCCGGGAGCCGTCGCGTTGCCATACGAAACCTCCCTCGGAAAATTGCCCGGTCGTGAGTTGTTTAGCTACCGGCCTTTCTTCCGGTGTGCCCGGGATCGCGATTATCCACAGATGACTCGGCCGTGTTGGGTCAAGGTAGCCGCCGCCGTCCGAACGGTAAACTGCACGCGTGATCACACGCACGTCCGAATCGCGTTCGCCGGGCACGGGCGGCTTTCCTTGTTTTGCAATATCTTCAGGATTTGCACTGCTGCCGAACGCGATCCATTTGCCGTCTGGCGACCAAACCGGTCCGCCGGCTCCACGAGCAACGTTCGTCAATTGAAACGCCTCGCCGCCGGAGGTCGGCAACAAATAGATCTGAGCGGATGATCCTGCAGTTTCGGCGGATCGGACAAAAGCGAGGAACTTTCCATCCGGCGACCAGCGCGGGCTGGAATCCCGCGTTCCGCTCGTAAGCTTACGCGGCTCGTCTGAGCCACCCGTTGAAACGGACCAGATAGACGTGTCGTAATTCGTTTTCGCGGTATTCACCGTTACTTTCACGAACGCGACCGTCGAGCCGTCAGGTGAAACCTGCGGGTCGCCGACCCAGGCAAAATCGAAAAGGTCTTTCTCAGTTATGTTGCGCTTTTGCGCCGATACCGAAAAAGAAAAGACCAGTACGAGGACAAACAGACGGACAAAAGTCTTTTGCATATTCGCTCCTGAAATAGATTCCGGTTTAATTACGGCAAGCCTAGCAGGAAAATTAATCCGTTCAAAATCTGCTTAATTTCCTTGGGCGCCGGTCGCCTTTTTGAGCGCGTCTAAAAGCTGTGCCGTTGTCCAATTGTTTCCTGCAAATATCTTCGTCACTTTTCCGTCGGGTCCAATAACTGCGGTCCGCAGGCTGTGATTGATCTTCGTTTTATCGTTTGGATCAACCTCGTATCTGAGTCCGAAAAAATCTGCGATCTTTCGGATCTCTGTGTCGCTTGCTGTTGCCAACTGCCAAACACCGAGTTCGGTCGCATCTTTTCCCATGTATCCGAGCCCGTACGATCTCAATTTGGCCGGCGTGTCGTTTTCCGGATCGAATGAGATCGTAAGCAGCGCCATCTGACTTTTGAGTTCCGGGCTGTCGTTTATCTTGTGAGCGGCATCGCTGAAATTTGTCGACATCCTGATACAAAAATCCGGCAGTGGGCACCGAGCGTAAATGAATGTAACTGCAACGGCCTTTCCGCGAAAATCTTTGAATGAGATACGTTTTCCATCCTGATTCGTCAAAACGAAACCCGGTACTGGATTTCCGATCTGTGCAAAATTCTCGTTGATGGGAGGCTGCGGCTTATTCGGGTCGGCGATCGCAACTATCCCGATCTTTTCCAGCCAAAATGGATCTTTTGCAGAACTGTCGATGACCAATTCCGCCTGGATCTCCGCACCCGGATGTAGCTCGTCCCAAACCCAGTCTTCGTGGATAGGGAATTCCATCGTCATGGCTTCCATAAAACCGGGAATCGCTTCATGGTCGATGGTTGCGCGTTTGTTTGCTTTGTCGACAGCGACGACCTTGCCCTTAAAGTCGTAACGTTTCGCGTTCGAAGGTGAATTCGCCGTTGCTGAGGGACCGCCGCAACCGCTATTGATGCACGCAAGAAAGATGGAAACAAGAACGAAAAAAACAAACCTGTTCATATTCAGTATTGTTTCTTGCGGGTTTTTGTAAATCAAATCGCAGCGGTGGAAAGAAAAAAATAGAGAAGACGTATCCGTCTTCCCTGTAAGTTTTGGCAGGTTGCAGAACTTAATTGGCCGCAACAATGCTCGGCTTTACGCTGAGCGAGTTTAGGGGAACTTCTCCGTCGCGGCCAAAGCGAAGTGACCGCAGCCGTGGTGCGCCGCTGTCAAAGATGTACCAAGTGCCTAGCCGGTATGTGGCAAAGTCGGTCGTGCCGTCGCCATCGTAATCGGCGGGAACCGGTTGTGAATCTGCGAATCCGAATTCGAACCTTTCCGTTTGATGCGACGCGGAATCCTGCACGTACCAAACGCCCGAGCGAAAAACCGCGAGGTCCGCCCGTCCGTCGCCTGTATAGTCGGCAGGCACAAGAACGTCTTTGCCCGCGATACCAAATTTGCGCATGTCCAGATCGCCGGTCTTGCTTTGTGCGATGTACCAACAGTTCTGAGTCGAACGGAAAACCGCTGCATCTGTCTTGCCGTCGCCATCGTAGTCGGCCGGAACCGGAACGTCGCCGATCTTGCCCCACTCTGAGATCGATGCACTCGACGGATAAAAACCTGTTTTGGAGGTCAGTACATACCAGCGTCCTTCGGTTGGCCGCCAGATCGCGATGTCGTCAATTCCGTCACCGTCGTAGTCGCCCGGAACGGGAACGTCTTTGATGCCGCCCCTACGCGACGGTGTAGTCTGCCCCCATCGAAGCTGCCAGATCATGCCGTCGCTGCTGCGAAGTATGTACCAATTTCCATTCGATGGCCGCCAAACCGCGATGTCCTTAATTCCGTCACCGTCATAATCTGCAGGCACCCGAAGATCGCCCGGCAGGCCCCATTCGACCGCCGAAAATGAACCCTCGCCGTCGGACGACTGCATTTTCCAGACGTTTGAGTTCGGGTTAACAACCGACAGATCAGCCCGCCCGGAGGTGGCGCCTTTAGCCGCGGAGACCGCAAACAGGACCGCAAAAAGAGCTGCAAAGGCCAAAAACAAAATGCGAAGTTCGACCTTTGAATAATAGTTAGCGATCATTGTTTTGCTTTTAGAATTCACGGTAATTTTTCCGAGTATCAACAGCTGTCGGCTCTAGGTTCGTTCGTTTCTGCCATACCAAACTGACAATCCGCAGCAACTTCCTGTAAAATCGGGTTTTTCATTCATGACTGCAAAAATACTGAACGGAAGGCCGATAGCCGAAGCGATCAAAATGGAGATCAAGTCGGAAATTGCTGACTTGCGTGAGGTCCACGGGTTTGCTCCCTGCCTTGCGGTCGTGCGCGTCGGTGACGACCCTGCCTCGGCGGTCTACGTTGGAAATAAGTTGAATACGACCGAAGAGCTCGGATTAACCTCGATCCATCATCATTTGCCCGCCGAAACAAAAAACGAGGAGCTTTTAGCACTTGTCCAAAGTCTGAATGAGAACGACGATGTTGATGGGATATTGGTGCAGCTGCCTTTGCCGACACAGATCGACGAAAGCGCTATTCTCGAGCTTATAGACCCAAAAAAGGACGTTGACGGCTTTCACCCTATAAATGTCGGCAGGCTTTCTCAAGGCAGAGAGTCGCTGGTGCCGTGCACACCTGCAGGCGTCATCGAAATACTGAAACGCTCGGGTATCGAGATCGCTGGAAGCAATGCGGTTATCGTCGGGCGGAGCAATATCGTGGGCAAGCCAATGGCGATGCTGTTGCTTCAGGAGAACGCTACTGTGACAATATGCCATTCGCGAACGCGTGATTTGCCATCGATCGCCGCTCGAGCTGATATTCTGGTTGCTGCGATCGGCAGGCCGGGTTTTTTAAGAAGCGATCATATAAAGGACGGTGCTGCGGTAATCGATGTCGGGATCAATAAGGTGTCCGATCCATCACAAATCTTGGAATTGTACGATGGCGAAGAACTTGAAAAGCGTCTTGCCGTTATTGAGAATCGCGGTTTTACACTCGTTGGCGACGTTAATAAACGCGATGCAATTGCTAAGGCAGGGGCATATACGCCAGTTCCGGGCGGCGTCGGCCTGCTCACGATAGCAATGCTGATGAGGAATACGGTGGATGCTGCGAAACGGCGAAGGGGAATCGATTAGTTAGAATTGGAATAAAAATTTTATGAACTTCGAAGAATATCAAACAGAAGCTAGCGCGACGGCGCTTTATCCTCGGCGAATGTCGAATCTCGAGTATCCGACACTGGGCCTTACAGGCGAAGCAGGCGAAGTGGCGAACATTGTTAAAAAGATCCAGCGAGATCACGGCGGAGTGATAAACGACGAGATCCGAACGAAATTGAAGGATGAATTAGGAGATGTGCTTTGGTATATCTCAGCTTGCGCGGATGAGCTCGGATTGACACTTGCAGAAGTCGCAGAATTCAACGTTCAGAAATTAGCGAAACGACATAATCGGGCGGCCTGATGTTAAACGTCGGGCTCACCGGTTCGATTGCGGTCGGCAAGTCTTTCGTTTGCGGGATATTTCGCGAACTTGGCGCTCATGTCCTTGATGCCGACCTTACGGCCCGCGAGGTTGTCGAACCCGGGACGGCCGGCCTTGCAAATATAATTGAAGAATTCGGCAGCGACGTCGTTCAGCCGGGCGGGACTCTTGATCGCAAGAAACTGGGCGCGATCGTTTTCGCGGATGAAGAAAAGCGAAAGCGGCTGAATTCCATCGTTCATCCTTTGGTGATCGAGAAACAAAACGAATGGATTCGCGAATGTGAAGTGAACGACCCTGACGGAATCGCCATTATTGATGCGGCGTTGATGATCGAATCCGGCGGCTACGAGCGCTTTGATAAGTTAATTGTGGTCTGGTGTGAGCCTGATATACAATTGGCACGCCTGATGGCACGTAATGGGATCTCGGCAGAAGAGGCCCAAAAGCGAATCGACTCGCAGATGCCGCAGGAAGAAAAGAAAAAGTTCGCTGATCTTTTGATCGACACTTCAAGGGGTATTGACGATACCCGGTCGCAGGTTGTGGAAACCTTCGGCCGGCTCAGGCATCTTACTTAAAGATCCTAATGCCCTTCGCATCTTTCAATTATCGGTATTTCATCCGGTACGAGCTCGCTGTCGGCCTGCTGATTGTCTTCCTATCATCCTGTGCCGAACTGAAACGCCCTGAAACAACTCCGTACCTGGCGGAAACTCAACCGCCACCGAAACAGGAATTTCGCTGGAGCAACGGCGGATTACCCAAATCGTTCGATCCGGCTCGCGCATCGGCTGCTCCTGAAACCGATGTCGTACGGGCAGTTTTCGAGGGCCTTACGGTGTTAGATCCGAAAACCCTTGAGGCAAAACCGGGTGTTGCCGAAGAATGGGCAGTATCGAACGATGATCGGACCTGGACATTCAAGCTTCGTGAGGATGCAAGGTGGTCAAACGGGAAAACGATCACCGCCGGCAATTTCGTTCGATCCCTGCAAAGGCTTTACGATCTGGGGGATCGAGCCGCGCATCGCGATCTGCTGCGGAATTTTGCAATTACTTCCGGAAAAGAGAAGCCGACGGCGAAACCCGCACAGCCGGAGGACTTTGTTGAACCGTCGCAACTTGAAGAACCTTCTCCTCAACCGGATTCGGATAATCGGCCGCCACCTGGAGATTTGAAGGTGCCGGTTGAAGATCGGCAGGTCCGGCTTTCAGTTTCAGCACCTGACGTCCACACGCTCGTCATCGAATTAAACGCGCCGGATCCACATTTTCCAGAACTGGTCGCACATCCGATCTTTTGTCCTGTGTACGGCGACGGCGGCGTATTCGAGAATGAAAAGCTCTCCAATCGAGTGGTCACGAATGGTGCATTCCGGATCGCAGAGATCACGCTTGAAGGGATAACCCTCGAACGATCGAAAACTTATTGGGACCGCGAGAACGTAAAACTGGACGTCGTGCGGTTCATATCGAACGCGAAACCCGATGACGCGCTTGAAGCATACCGCTCGGGCGCGATCGATGCAGTGACCAATACTGAGTTTTCACCATTGGTACAAAAGCTTTTTTCTCCATACGGCGATTTCCGAAAAAATGCCTTCGCAGCTCTGAATTTCTACGAGATCAATTATCGCAAGACGCCGTTCAACGACCGTCGCGTCCGCGAGGCTCTTGCGATCTCGATCGAACGCGAGCGTTTGATGAGCGCAGAATTAGAGCCGACAGCGCAGCCTGCACTCTCGTTTTTGCCCTTTGCCGCTGCACGGCAAACAAAACTTGTACAGGACAAAGAACGCGCACGCGACCTATTGGAACAGGCGGGATTTGAAAACGGGCGAGGTTTCCCGGTGATAAAGCTGACTGTAAACCGGAATGAAATGCAGCTCCGCATCGCCCGCGTCATAGCGAAAATGTGGAAGGACAATTTGAATCTCGATACCGAGGTGGTCGCTAGGGAAACCGCCGAGATCACGGCAATGGGTGAAGCTCACGATTTTGACATTGTTCGACGTGGAGTAGTATTGCCAGTTCCGGATGAGTACGCATGTATTTCAGCTATTCTCGGGGAAGATCCGCGTTTGCAACCGGGCAGTGCCGATCCATTTGTTAATTCACAGGCAAACACGAATTCCAACGTAGGTCTTTCAGAGTCGGCTCGATTCGCGAACTCAAATTCTAATTCAAACGATCAGAAAAACGCTGTCCAGAGGGCTACGTTGACAGAAGACGACGCACTCTATCAGTTACGCGTGATCCCCCTTTATTTCCCGACCTCGTTCGCACTTGTAAAACCTTACGTCATGGGATTCGACACAAACAGCATGGAGATAGTAGACCTACGTGAAATTTCGATAAACAGCGAATGGCAGCCAAATCAAAGGTAATCCGGACGACAACATAATACGTACAGTTCAAACCATTATGGAGTGCATCAAATGGATGCATTTGTCGCGCGCCATCTTTCAGGTTACCGTTAGTGGCGGCGTATTCTCCCGGTTTTCCCATAAAAGTTGTTCGCGGTGTGCTATATGCGAATTCCAGATAAATATTTCATAAAGTCAGTCCTGCTTTCGGTACTTACGGCCATGCTTGCGACCAGTTGTGCTACCGAGGCCACAAGCAGGTTTTACGGGAAAACAGAGGCGCCAAAAGATAATGTTTTGCGGTACATTTCGGGATCGGAGCCTGAATCGCTGGATCCGCCCGTTGCAACGGGTCAACCCGAGGCGCGGATAATGATGGCGCTTTACGACGGTTTGGTCGAATATGACCCGAAGACCATGGATCCCATACCGGGTATCGCCGAAAGCTGGGAGATCGGCCAGGGCGGTACTGAATATATCTTTCATCTTCGCCACGCTCAATTCTCGAACGGCGACCCGATCAAGGCTGGCGATTTCGTCTTCTCGTACCGACGGGCTGTTTCGCCGGAACTTGCCGCTCTAAATGGATATTTGGGTTACTACATAAAATATGCTGAACCGTACAATTCAGGTTTTGTTTTTGTAAAAGACGCGAACGGACGATTCCTTCTCAAGAGCGATTTCGAAGAAGCTGCCGCAGATCGGGCAAAGCCGGCGCCGGACTCCGACGGCGGAACAGAATTTCATAAATTTCTCGACAGCCCTGAGCGGCTGACAGTGCCGTCCACCGAAAAAGAGCGCGCCGATCTGGACCCTAAGATCAAGGCCGCAATTCAAGGCAAAGAATTTGTGCCGGTCAAGGCCGAGGACATCGGAGTTGAAGCGGTCGACGATTACACTTTTCGAATAAAACTGCGGCAGCCCGCACCTTATTTTATCGGGCTGCTCGGTCATCAACTTTTCCGCGTTGTTCATCAGGGGACCGTGGAAAAATACGGCAAGGCATGGACGCGGCCGGAGAATATCGTGACCAGCGGCGCATTCTTGTTAAAAGAACATAGGCCGTATGACCGCATAGTAACCGTCAAAAATCCGAAGTATTGGGACGCCGATATGGTGCGACTCGACGGGATCGAATTCTATCCGCTCGACGAAGCCACGACGATGATGAACCTTTATAAGGCAGGTTCGGTCGACGCGATGTATAACCACACGACACCGGCTGCGTGGAACGAGGTCATTAAACAATTCAAGGATGAATATTTAAATGCTCCTGAGGTTGCGATCGAATACTATACGGTGAATGTTAAGAAGCCGCCGATGAATAACCTCAAAGTGCGACAGGCGTTCGCACTTGCGATCGATCGCGAGGCGATGGCGAAGTATCGAAAGACGACGAAGCCGCTCGTGGACTTTACTCCCGAAGGTATTTTTCCCAAATACGAGGAAGCCCGAACGAAGGTCTATACCGAAGAACTCAAGAAAAAGGGATCAACTCTAGAGCAATGGAAAGCGAGAGAGTTTGATCCTGTTCAGGCACGGAAGCTTTTGATGGAAGCCGGGTTTCCCGTTCAACAGAATGGGAACACATTCTCGTGTCCGACCTTTCCAGTGAATCAAGTCGATCTCACATACAACACAGCGGAAAGCAACAAAGCGGTAGCTGAATTCGTCCAGGCTCAATGGAAGCAAAATCTTGGCATAACTATTCCGCTAAAGAACATGGAATGGAAGACGTTCCTTTCCTATCGAAAAAAACTGGAATACAACGGAATGGCGCGGGCCGGCTGGGTCGGTGACTATATGGACCCATTTACGTTTCTAAACCTATTTTATTCCGAGACTAACGATAGCTCGACAGGCTGGTGGGATCCGAAATACGACAAAATGCTCGATGCAGCGAATAACGAACTCGACGCGACGAAGCGATTCGAAATGCTTGCACGAGCAGAGTTTATGGTGATGCAGGAACAGCCTGTCATTCCGCTGCAGACGCAGGCGACGAATTGGATCAAGAAACCCTTCGTAAAAGGTATGTACCCAAATCCCGGTACACTGCACGCATGGAAATTCGTCTACATCGAGCGCGACCCCGCAAAATGGGACCAAAACGTCGAAAACATAATGGCGGAACGCGATCCATGGGTTTATCAGAACATTGACAGGATCACCGCGACGCAAAAGGCGTTAGTCGAGCAGCACAAAACGGTGGCGGAATAAGTATGCTCGGATTCATACTGCGAAGGCTTTTGATAATCATACCGATGGCACTTCTTGTGGTGTCGGTGACCTGGGCACTGATCCGCATTGCTCCCGGAAGCTTTTATTCCAACGAAAAGACATTGCCGCCGGCGATCGAAGCGAATATTAAGCGAAAGTACGGGCTCGACAAGCCGTGGTATCAGCAATATTTCCTGATGATCTCGAATGTCGTTCGCGGCGACTTTGGCGATTCGCTCAAGTATCAAGGCGAGTCGGTAAACGACATTATCAAACGTCATCTGCCGTATTCGGCAACGATCGGCGCGCTCGCCTATCTTGTGGCCTTGATGGTGGGATTGTCTGCAGGGATTGTCGCGTCCATCCGGCAAAATTCGGGCTTCGATTACGGTTCGATGGCCACGGCAATGCTGGGATTGTCCGTACCCAATTTTGTGCTTGGTCCGATACTCGTGCTTGTTTTCGCTCTAGGAGTTTACTGGCTGCCACCGGCACGCTGGGGCGGAATGTCAAATCTCATTTTGCCGGTCCTAACCCTTGCCGCGATCTACATGGCTTACATTGCAAGGCTGACGCGGGCAGGGATGCTCGAAGTGATGCGGTCCGATTACATTAGAACCGCACGTGCGAAGGGATTGAGTGAAACTTCGGTCCTTTTGCGGCATGGGATTCGCGGCGGCCTGATACCGGTCGTTTCGTATACGGGACCAGCGTTGGCTGGACTACTTGCGGGAACGGTCGTCGTCGAGAAAGTTTTCGCGATACCTGGCTTAGGAAATATTTTTATTCAATCGGTGCTGAACCGAGATGAACCGCTAACACTCGGGATCGTTGCGTTTCTTTCGATCCTGATAATGGTCTTCAATTTGATCGTGGATATTTCATACGGGATCCTCGATCCGCGAATTCGTTACGATTAGTTTTTTTAAATGGCAGAAGAAGTTCGACAATTAAAAGGCACATCGCTGTGGCGTGACGCGTGGAAACGGTTGCTGAAAAATCGGCTTTCGGTTATCGGGCTGATCCTTCTCGTGTTCATGATCATTGCCGTTACGATAGGACCGTTCATTATTCTAAAAACTACAGGGTTCACCGCGGACTACGTTCCATCGCAGGTTGATGAAGGCGACCTCGTTAATTCTTTTCCTCCATCGTTTCAGCACCCCATGGGAACGGACGAAGCCGGCCGCGATCTTCTCGCTCGTGTTCTGCAGGGCGGACGGATCTCGCTTTTGGTCGGCATCATTTCAACGATCGTTTCGCTGATCGTCGGCGTTTCGTACGGCGCGATCGCCGGATACTTCGGTGGACGGATCGACAACATCATGATGCGCATCGTTGATGTCTTCTACGCCATCCCTTACATCCTGATCGTGATCGTGCTTCTTTCTGTTTTCGGCGGACCGAATGCACCGGATTTCATCACCGCACTTTCGGAGAGAATCGGCGGCGCCGGCAATCAGGGGATGAGCCAGATATTTTTACTTTTCTTTGCGCTAGGACTGGTTTCGTGGCTAACGATGGCGCGCGTTGTTCGCGGGCAAGTGCTTTCTTTAAAAAACGAAGAATTCGTCTTAGCGGCGCGTGCGTCAGGCGTTTCGACTTTCGGCATCATATTTCGCCACCTCGTTCCTAACGTGCTTGGCCCGGTCATCGTTTACGCTACGTTGACGGTCCCGAGCGTTATGCTTACCGAGGCGTTTCTTTCGTTTCTTGGGTTGGGCGTGCAGGCACCGTACGCAAGTTGGGGAAGCCTTGCAGCCGACGGCATCAAGAATATCTCGATCTTCCCATGGCAACTTATCTTCCCAAGCGTGACGATGGCGTTGACGTTGTTCTCACTTAACTTTTTAGGCGACGGATTGCGTGACGCGCTCGACCCGCAAACGCGGAAATTCTGATCGATGGACAAAAACGGATCAATTTTGTCGGTAAACGACCTGAAAACCTATTTCCAAACCGAAGACGGAATGGTGAAGGCCGTCGACGGTATTTCATTCAAGCTTGAAAAAGGGGAAACGCTCGGGATCGTTGGAGAATCGGGTTCAGGAAAATCCGTAACCAATCTTTCCGTTATGCGGCTGATCCCCGAACCACCGGGAAAGATCGTCGGAGGTGAAATTATTTTTGACGGTGTCGATGTAAGAAAGCTTTCGATCGATGAAGTCAGAAAAATTCGCGGACGCCGTATCGCGATGATCTTTCAGGACCCGATGACATCGCTCAATCCATTCCTAAAGATCTCAACGCAGTTGATGGAAGTAACGCGGCTGCATCTTGGCCATACAAAAGAACAAGCGTATCAGCATGCGATCAAAATGCTAAAAACCGTCGGCATTCCAGATCCCGAGTCGCGCATCAATAATTACCCGCACGAGTTTTCGGGTGGAATGCGTCAGCGGGTAATGATCGCGATGGCATTGTCATGCGACCCTGAGCTCCTTATCGCTGACGAACCCACGACCGCCCTAGACGTAACGATCCAGGCGCAGATTCTGGAGCTGATCAAAGATCTGAAAGCGAGGATGGGCACAAGCGTGATACTCATCACGCATGACCTTGGCGTCGTGGCGGGAATGACGGAAAAGATCATTGTGATGTACGCCGGTAAAGTTTTTGAACAGGCGCGGACGAAGGAACTGTTCGCGAGCCCCGCGAATCCATATACGAAAGGGTTATTGAAAAGCGTTCCCGACCCAGCACACGAACAGGGAAAAGAGCTGTATCAGATCCCCGGGCTTCCACCCGACGTCGCGCATTTACCTGTCGGATGCCCGTTCCAGGAACGCTGTTATCGGGTTGAGGACATTTGCCGGCGCGAGTTTCCTCCGTTCGTGCAGATCAATGAAGGCCATCATTCGTTGTGCCATTTTGCGAAGGAAGTTTATGCGGAATCGAATGCAACGACTTTGGAGGAGCAGATATGAAACGACTTGCGATCGTAATGTTGATTCTCTCAAGTGCTGCCCTGAGCTGTAAGTTGCTCGACTCTATCAAAGGAGTGGGCGGTGGCAGCGGGTCTGGCGTTGCGAGCAGCGACCCGCGTGCAGACATCGTCGCCGCCTCGCGAAAGTTTATTGATCTAAAATCATTTTCCGCGAAGATGGAAGGCACTGGGCAAACAGAGATCAAGCAGCAGGTCGATTATGTTGCACCAGACCGATATCACGTGACGTACCTCGGCGGAACCGGGGCGGGAATGGAACTGATCTACATCGGTAGCGAGTCTTATATGAAGTTCGCCGGCGGCAAATGGAGCAAGATGCCGGGCGACGCGAAAGCAATTCCGAACTTGCGGGACTCATTTACGGAAGAAGGTCTCAAAACGTTGACCGACGTCAAATTCGAGAGCGGCGACATGGTGGATGGAAAACCGGCCTTGGTTTATTCATATAAGAACCAGACGATCGTGGGGAATTATCCGTTCACGTCGAAGATCTGGATCGGCAAAGATACGGGCCTCCCAATGAAGGTCTTTGTTGAGTATACGAACGGTGTCTTGAAGAATATGACGGTCAATTATGATACAGAGTCGCCGGTGACCATCGAGGCGCCGATCAATTAAATGTCAGAAACGAACGGGGACAAATTAATAACCATTGAAAACCTGCAGGTGCATTACAGCACGGGCGGCGGGCTTTTCCGTGGCTCGCAGATCGTGAAGGCGGTCGACGGTGTTTCGCTCGAGATTAAAAAAGGCGAGACGCTTGGCCTTGTGGGCGAATCCGGCTGCGGGAAATCGACCCTGGGAAAGGCCATCCTGAGATTAACAGCGCCGACGGGCGGCAAAGTTTTCTATAACGGAAAAGACCTTGCACATTTGCCGAATTCCGCGATGCGCGAGCAGCGAAAGCACCTGCAAATGATCTTTCAAGATCCATACGCGAGTTTGAATCCGCGTATGAACGTTGGCCAGATAGTCGGAGAGCCGATAAGAACCTTCGGCTTGGCAAACGGAAACTCGGTCGAGCAAATGGTCGGGGACCTGATGGAAACGGTGGGCCTGAATCGACGTTTCATCAAACGTTACCCGCATGAGTTTTCCGGCGGCCAGCGACAGCGTATCGGCATCGCGCGTGCACTTGCGGTCGATCCGGAATTTATCGTCGCTGACGAACCGATCTCTGCACTGGATGTTTCGATCCAGGCTCAGATCATGAATCTGATGGAGCGGCTTCAGGCCGAGAAGGACCTCACATATCTCTTCATTTCTCATGACCTTCGCGCGGTGCGGCATCTTGCAGACCGAGTAGCCGTAATGTATCTCGGAAAGATCGTAGAACTCGCGCCCGGAAAAGACATTTATGCCGACCCTTTAATGCCATATACGCGAGCTTTGATCTCCGCCGTACCGGTTCCAGATCCTGTCATTGAAGCAAAGCGTGAGCGAATTATTCTGAAAGGAGATGTTCCCTCGCCGATCAATCCGCCAACTGGTTGTGCATTCCACACTCGCTGCTCTTACGCCATCGAAGAGTGCCGCTCGATCGTTCCCCAGCTGGCCCAGATCAAGCCAAGTCATACCGCCGCGTGCATTCGGATCAATCCCGAACATCCGGATATCAATGCAAACGAGGCGGCCGGTCTGGGTGCGATCGGCAAATAAAAAAGAGGGCAATTTCTTGCCCTCATGAAGTTATCCAAATGTGGTCAACCTTTAGTGCACTGAACGCGCCGCCGAGGCACTCTCGTTCTTTGCCGCGTTCCGAAGCATCTTAATATTGTCGTGAGCCGCTAGTACCGCTGCGTACTGCGCCTCGACACTCGAACGCACGTACTCAGGCATATCCTGCTTTTGAGCTTCCTGATATTCATTTTTGGCTGAATCCTCACCTCGCTCGCACTCATTGAGGATCGCCGCATCGTCCTGCCCGGTGACAGCCGACTTTATGTTTATCCAACCTCGATGAAGCGCCCCAGCCGTGCTGCCTGAATCCTCGGGGTCGCCTCCCAAAGTTCTGACGAGGTTTTGCAGATCGGCGACGAAGCCGGCGCGTTCCTGGGAATATTTCGTAAACGTCCGTTTGAGATCCTCACTTTTTACGCCCTCAGCGGCCTGTTTGAAGCCCTCAAATCCATCTTCACAGGTTTCTATCAGCCCATTCAACATTGAGATCGTGGCCTCATTTAGCTCTTTTTCATTGGGATCGAAATCAGGCCTGTCCACGTACGATGTTGGGATTTCGTGTTCTCTTATCATTTTTATTGCCTCCAGTACTCATTGAATTCGGCCGCCATAAGACTGCTCGGAGATACGTGCTTCAATTGGCGTGCCAACGAAATTTACCGATTATTGGGCACTTATCGAGTTTTGTTTTGTGCGGCTTTGGTACGACCTTGCATTGAAGCGATGCATCCGGAAATATCTTAATAAGGGATAATTTTGTTGAAATACCGGGCCGATTGGACATATCAAGCAATGACGAAACTGCATCAAACGACATCCTGATCCGCAAACATGCGGAGCGCGAGACGAATGCGTTTCGGAAAATGGCGACGAAACTAACGAAGAATGAAAGCCCGCTGGAAAACCTCGCTGCCGAAAGCGGCGTGGCTATTGTCGTTTTGGACAAAAGTGGGACGGAACGGACAGCTGCTAACAACAATTCGATCTGCAGAGATCTTTATCCCTCGCAAGAATTTGGGCCGAGTTGTGCTGAGTATTGCGGCAGAGCAATGAGTCGCTCGATCGAAGCCGGGGGCGTCATTGAATATCGCTGCCATGCCGGCCTTGATTGCAAAGCTATTGCGCTGAAAAAGGGAAATCGGGAGCTTGTAACGATCTTCGGGCGAGCATTTTCCAGCTCTGAAAATTATCGGCAGGCGACGGCACGAGCCGTCGACGGCGATTGGAAACAATTTCAGGCAAACTCGTTCTTCGAGAACGTGATCATATCGACGTCGCCGGCTCGCGTCGATGAGCTGCAACGCCGGATCGGCGATCTGGACAAAACCCTCCTTGACGACATTGCCGCGAATCGCGAGCGAGAAGAAGCAGCGAAAGAAATACGGACCCCCGAAGCTCAGAACGATACGCCCCCAAATGCCGATCCATTTGAGTCGTCGCTCTTGAATTACAAGTTCGAAACCGGCGAGGGCGAAAAGCGGGCCACTGATCCATTCGAGTCATCGATGGTGAACGTGAAGCTCGAGCCGGCGGCGATTTCCGCGTCAACCGACATTTCGGACCGCGAAGCGTGGCGTTCATTCATACCTTCTCTTTTGAAGGTCTCGTACAAGCTGGCTTGCCGACGAATACTTGAGTTCCTGTCGGGGCATTACGGCATCGAATCCTCGCTTTGGCTTCAGCTTGACCGTGCCGAATTCGAGATGGCAGCAACATTCGGGGCATTTGAAAATAAACCGGTTCGTATCGCGCTCTCAGCGGACGACAAGCGAATGCGAGCGGCCGTTCGCGACGATTCTCCGATCGTTTTGAGAGAAGCACAAAGCGAGGCTTCACGCAAAAAGCGAACGATCCACTTATTCCCGGTCGTCATAGGCGGTGAGGTCCGAAATGCCCTAGGTATCGAACGCGAATCGATCGATCCGGACCTGAGCAGCCGTATCATCAAGTTCTGCCGGTACGTGGCTTCGAGACTTGAGATCCTTAGATTGCGCGAAGCCGTAGCAGTTCGAGATCGTCGATCTCGGATCGTAAAAGAATTTAGCGAGCAGATCCGAAATATCGACCGGAAGGACTTCTGGCAAACTTTGACCGACGTTTCCGCTCAGCTTCTTGGGTCGGAAAGAGCGTCGCTATTGTTGCGCGATCCTGAGGACCGGCTTACCGCTAAGGCCTATATCGGAGCACCCGAAGATATTTCTCTCGATCCGGAACTAGGTTCGCGTGTCGCAAGGCATATCTTTGAAAACGGCGAACCGGCATTGGTGCCGGACATCGCAAAGATCTCTCTCTCGCCCGCTCCTGCTTCCAGAAGGTACGTCTCGCCGTCATTCTTAAGCTATCCGATCAAGCTCGGAGGCGAGTCGTTGGCAGTAATGAATTTTACGGACAAATCGACCGGCGACGTTTTCGACAAAAGCGATCTTGATGTCCTCGATTCGATCTCGCCGCAGATTGCGGTCGCGGTCGACCGAATGACGCTGCAGGAAAAGATCGGCGAATTTGCACAGTTGTCAATAACCGATCCATTGACAGGCCTTCTTAACCGCCGTTATATCGAAGAGCGGCTCGCGGAAGAGATCAACCGAGTGGGACGGAGCAGCGATCCGCTCAGCTTTCTCATGCTCGATGTGGACGAATTCAAATCTTACAACGATAGGTTCGGCCATCCGGCGGGCGACGAGGCTCTTCGAATCGTCGGCGCGATCCTTAAAGAAACGGTCCGTGGTGCAGACGTTGCAGCGAGATATGGCGGCGAGGAATTCTCGGTGCTTTTGCCGGAGACCTCGAGCACTGAAGCGAAAGTGATAGCGGAACGCATCAGGGCGCGCGTCGAACAGACAGTATTTCCCGACCGAAAAGTTACAGTAAGCATAGGCATTGCAACTTTATCCGAAACGATTCGAACGGCGGAGGAACTGATCTCTGCGGCGGACAAGGCGCTTTATTCTGCAAAGGGAAAAGGGCGGAACAACGTTCAGATCTTTGATTCCGCGATTGATGCCGGGGACCAGGTTCACTGATGAGCACGCGTACCGCAAAACCTTTGCTTGCCCGAAAGCACCCGGACAAGTTCGTTGGCCGCGACGCCGAGCTCGACCGGCTCTATTTGCGAGCTGTGTCCGATATGGGATCGGGCAGTATCCATCTTTCGGGCCGAGCAGGTACAGGAACATCGGAATTGCTTCGTCAACTTTACGACCGTTTGTTTTTTGAGCAGCGGTTTGTTGTTCCTTTTTACTATTCGCTCAATTCGAGAGATGCAACGGCTTACACGGCAACTGCGAATTACCTTTATCAATTCGTTTTGCAGGCGATCGCTTTTCGGCGTCAAGAGCCGGGTTTGATCGCCAGCGCTCCTGACATATGCGAACTTGAAACGCTTTCGCCGATCAATGACGTAGATTGGATCAGTCGACTGTGTAAAGCCTGTAAGAATGAGGGGCCGTTAAACGATGAAAGATCGTTCATTCGCTCATCATTGAGTGCACCGTTTCGAGCATCATTTGCAGGCGGATTTCGAGCTTTTGTGATCGTGGACGACCTCCATCAATCCGTTAATCTCGAAAATGGCCGGGTGTTCGTTGACGAGATGGTCAATATTGCCGGCCGTTCGGGAACGCAGATCGTACTTGGTTCGCGATCGAGGTACTCGATGAAATCTATCGCAGAGCAGCGGATCGATGTGGAGCGGCTCGACAGAAAGTCATTTGTCGATCTCGCAGCCACAGCGGCGGCAGATCGTGGTGTTGACATGAACGAACAAAGCCGTGATCTTGTCGCTCTTAAATTCGCCGGAAGACCGAGATTGCTGGAATCGTTCCTGGAAGCCGCAACTTCGAAACGCGTCGCACTTCAGTCATATCGCGAGGTCGAGCGACTTTATTCAAAAGAGCTTTTGGAAGGTGGCCTCGGTACATATTTCGATGACAACTTCGCGAGAGCTGCCTCCGAACCGATTCTGAGGCAAAAACTTTACGAAGCCCTTTATCACACGATCGGAAACGGAAACGAAAGGTTCAGGCTGGAGACCTTGAGGGAAAGACTTGGAGTTCGACCCGATATTTTTGGTCGAATGATCGACATTCTTTCAGTCGACGAAGTGCTCGACGTTAATACAGGTGCCGCACAAGTAAGCGATGACGAAATCCTTCGGGATTTTCTTATCGCTCGCCACCGTGCTTCCACCAATATCGGATCGCTAGCCGTAACGGCCGCCCAAACTGTAACCAACGCCTTGAAACGAGCGCCAAAGCTTGTGGCAAGCGATTATCGACGCGGGGCCGCTTTGGGAATGACCGAACTATTACTCGATTTTGACATGCAGCGGGTGCCACGGTCGTTGCTGGATTACCGGCTCTTCCGCGAAAATCTCAAAGGCTTGTCGGCAAGCGAAGCGCGATCTCAGATCGCAAAAGAGGGCGAGCAAATGACGTTGCCGCTGGTCGCTCACGCAGCGCCGATCGTCGATCATTTGCCTGAATTCGGCGAACCGACCGAGCCGGATAGAGCGGTGATCGCCGTCGGGTTCGCGGACCGCAGTTACAGCGATGAAAGCGAGATAGTGTGGTTCGCCGCCGAGATCGATTCGAAATTAGAGGCCGACTATTCGCTAACCCGCGAATGGGTCGACCGACTCGATACTGTTGCAGACAAACTCGGTTATTCAGAACATAAGATCTGGCTAATTGCTCCGGAAGGATTTTCCGACGGAGCCCTCGACCTCCTTGCCGAACAAGGCGGTTTTGGCTCCAGCCGGAAACAAGCGCAACTTTTGCGTGAATTTCTGCACGGCGGCTCCCCAGCGAAATCCGAAGCATACGAATACGAGATCGTTATCCCGATCGGCGAAGAGACCGAGTTGATCGCCGTCCACGCGTTCGAAGAGATAGCGCGAAAATACGCGTTTCCGCCAAAGGCTGTTAACCAGATCAAGACCGCTCTCGTGGAGGCCTGCATAAACGCCGCCGAGCACAGCCTTTCGCCCGACGGGAAGATAAAACAAAGGTTTTCCGTCGACGAAGAAAAGGTCGTGATCATCGTTTCGAATCGGGGAATGCGATTGACGGATCGAATGCCGATCCGCCCGGAAGCCGAGGGCGACGATAAACGTCGCGGCTGGGGCTTGGGTCTGATCCGCTCGCTCATGGACGAAGTTCGTATCGAGTCGGTCGATGACGGAACGCAGATAACTATGGTTAAACTCATAAAACCATCCGCATAAAAATTTAATTTCCCGCCGTATTTTATCGACGTAGAAAAAAAATCCGTCTAAACTACAAATTAGATTTCTCGCGCCCGCCCTATGCTTTGCCCAAACTGCGGTTTAGAAAGCAAAGATGACCGCCGCTTTTGTTTCAATTGTGGCCGGGCACTTGCGTCCGTTCGACCCGAGCACAAAGCAACACGATCGATGTCGGCGGCCGCAGGCCGCTCTCCTGATTTCGGTTCAATAACGTTGAGCATGCAACCTTCGCCGACCGGTCCACTCGAGTTTCCCGCAGAGATGGTTTTCGTTCCGAGCTTCGACGAAGAACCTTTGGCGCCTGTGTCAACGGGCAGCCGTCTAATGCCCGATCCTGTTTTCGAAGACGAAGAGGCCGACGACGAATTCGAGCAAAGCCTTTCAGGTTTGCGACTCGACGAAATAGACGACGATGTCGAAACGCAGATCGTGAAGCCCATTCTTCTGGATGAGGTGGTCGAACCGCAAACTGAGATCAGCCCCGTCGTGGAATCGCCCGCCGAAATTAGCTCACCCGAAACCGAGAATACCGAACAAGTAAATGTCAATCCGCAGAGCTCGGCGATTACTAGACCTGTGCACGGCATGCGCCGTCTGATGCGGGTTGCAGCCACTCTTACATTCGGGCTCATATCGTTTGCGGCCGGCGCATTGGCGACGATGTTGATCTTCGAAATGCCGCAGCCGATTCCCGGCGCGCTTGATGTGTCGGTGGCCGGTTCGGCGCAACCCGCGAACGTCCCTCCGGCCGGAATGGTACTCGTACCGGGCGGGGAGTTTATGATGGGCAGCGACGGCGGCGATGCATTCTCGCGGCCCGCACATCTCGTTTCAGTTCGTCCGTTCTATATAGATGTCACCGAAGTAACGAATGCGGCATACTCCGAATTCGTCAATGCGACAGGCCACGAACCCCCTGCATCGTGGATCGATAGCCGACCTCAGCCCGAGTTGAGTAAATTTCCAGTGACCGGCGTTTCATGGTACGACGCACTCGAATTTGCAGCGTGGAAAGGTATGCGGTTGCCCACCGAGGCCGAATGGGAATTTGCTGCCCGCGGCACCGATGGCCGCATTTATCCGTGGGGAAACGAATGGAACCAGAGTCTGGCAAATGCTGCGAAGACGGCTGGCGGGATTCGTGAGGTAGGGCAGGGCGGAACGTCACCGTTCGGCGTACTCGATATGTCCGGCAACGCTTGGGAATGGACTGCGAGCGACGCGAAAAGCATTCCAGGCGGAAAGCAAATTCCCTGGTCGCGGCTTCGCCTGAAAGTTATTCGCGGCGGAAACTGGCAAAGCGATACCAAAACGGCGACGACATATTTTCGCGGCTTCTACGGCGCCGTTGGTGAAAAGGAATACAACAGCACGGGGTTTCGATGTGTCAAAGATCCGTCAAGGAATTAACTGATCTGATCAGATCGATCGCAATGATGTCGATCGGCCTTCTAAGCGTCGCCATCACCGCGTCAGCACAGGGCGGTGACGGCCGGAGCTCCAATTTTCGAAAGCCAACGCCGGCCGTAATGAGTAGTCGACTTCGGACGGCCGCTGCGAAATATCAAAAGCCTGTTCGCGCATCAAAGCCTGTAATTCCGCAAACCGGCCGGCTTTCGATCGTAGTTAACGAAGCCGCAAGCCGCGTATATCTCACGAGCGGCGAAGATGCAGCGAATACTCAACCGATCGTAGTTACTTCGCATTCGCCCTCGGTGATATCTCGCTCGCTGCCGTCGGCCCGTTATAACTTACGGGTTTCGAAAAGTGGGTATTTCGATGAAACCCGCGTGATCGAACTCGAAGCCGGATCGCGCCGAAAGGTCGTTGTGAACATGCGGCCTCAAATGGCGATCCTCAATTTCAAAGCGAACGTTGCCGACGCTGAGATCGAGATCGAAAACGTTGGCCGGTTTAACAAGCCGCTCAAGAAATACCTGATCAAACCGGGTTCGTATCGAATAGATCTGCGACGGCGCGGCTACCTTTCGCAAACGGTTCACGCAGATCTTTCGATCGCCGGCAAAGAACAAAGCATTTATGCTGTGATGCAGCCCCTGCGGATCGATACTGTCCTTGCACAGGCGGAAGAGCTGATCTCTAAGGGTGAGCTGATTCCAGCGGCCGACCTTGTAAAAGACGTCTTGATTCTCAACAGCTCGCATGCCAAGGCTAACCTTTTGTTCGGCATGATCGAGTTTGAGCACGGCAGGAATTCCTCTGTGCCCTATTTCCTCAAGGCGATCGAGGGCGGCGAAACCGTCAACTTCCCGGGAAAAGTCCGCAGCAGCTCCAACCTTCCGGATGCCGCATTCGGCCTGGACCGTGATGCGATCATTATTGGAAGCAAATCCCGCCTCGATCTGAATTTCAAGATCACCAGGGCCGAGCTCGAAACGGTTCTTCGCCAGGACGACGGCATTGTACTAACCGGCGCCGGCGACTTTTTAGGAAAGAGCATTCACCCGACCGTGAAGATCGTCTCCGGCTCGACCGAGATCCTATATCTACTGATCTCCGAATGGCGAAAGCTCCGCAAGTAGCCGAATCGTCCGAAACTTCGCTTCCGCAGATTATTGTTGTTTTCGGGAGGTCGATGTGTTAAACATAACCTCAAGTAAGTTCTTTATTATTCGACGTAAATACTAAGACAAAAGGAATTTCAATTGTGGACGGTGACGTACCAATGAACGCCGCGAGCGAAGGCGCTTCGAAACAAGCTGTCGTTTACGCAACCGATTATTTGAACAAGCTTTCGGGCGAAAAGATCGAGCGCGAATGCAAAACAAGGCTTCAAGAAGGCTGCGATGAGCTTATTCTCAATTTTTCGCAGACAGAACTGGTAAACAGTGTCGGCGTTTCTATTTTGCTCGGTATTATCGATTCGGCGGCGGTGCGCGGGGCGAGGGTCGTATTTTCCGATGTTAAAGAGGATACGGTCGAGCTTTTCGACATGCTGGGCGTGACGAAGCACGTTTCACTTCGTGAATCGTAATTCGTAATTCGTGAATCGAAGCGTGGATGGATGCGGGCACACAGGAAACTTGATCTTTGGCAAAAGTCAGTCGATTTTGTTGTTGATGTTTACAACGTTACTAAGGGTTTTCCCAGCGAAGAGCGATTTGGTTTGATCTCGCAAATACGGCGGGCCGCGGCTTCGATTCCGGCAAATATTGCGGAAGGTGCGGCGCGAAATTCGGATAAAGAGTTTTTGTACTTCTTGTCGAACGCACAAGGCTCAGCAAGCGAAGTAGACACATTTTTTTGTTTCCCTTCGTTTGAAATACTTGAATGAAAAAGAACATGCTCGTCTCGACCAACAGCTAGAGGACATCGGACGAATGATAACGGGGCTTTCGAACCACTTGCGTCGAAAGGTCAAGTAGCGAATCGATTCACGAATTACGAATTACGAATTTGAGAATACAGGATTTCAAAATTGCGGACGTTAAGCGGATGGCGGATGAGCGAAACAGGCTCATCCACACTTTTGGCGCGCTTGCCGAGCTCGGCGAAGAGGTCTCGAATAAGCAGAGTTTCCAGGACACGATGCGAACGTCGTTGCATT
Organism: Acidobacteriota bacterium; assembly: GCA_003223975.1. Taxonomy (GTDB): domain Bacteria; phylum Acidobacteriota; class Blastocatellia; order Pyrinomonadales; family Pyrinomonadaceae; genus OLB17. The sequence continues at coordinate 10,406 of QHXS01000045.1, read as the reverse complement.
TGCTGCTCGGAAGCCTTGCGATAATGCGCGGCGGCGTTGCGCGATATTCGCCGTTCGGTCACGAGCTGAACATGCTTGCAATGCGGGGTTTTCGCGACGATTTTCCGATCGCGCTTTCGCTTTGCCAGGAAGATGAGCGGCAATTTCTAGCGAACGGCCTTTACCCAATTGAGGTTTCACAGGCAAAGGTGCTGCCTTTTTTCCAGGTTTACGATCATAGCTTCGAACAGTCTGGGCTCGAGCTTTTTGTCCCGCTGGTGGTCCACGAAGAACCGGTCGGAGCCGTGTTTCTGGGCCAGAAAGCGACCGGCGAACCCTACACGAGCTACGACCGCGAGATCATCTGTGCGATGGCCCGGCATATCGGCGTCGCGATTTTGCAGCGCAACATGATGGCTGAGCTCGAACGGCGGGCCGAAGAAAACCGCAAATTGTATGAGAACCTGCGGATGACCTACAACGACACAGTAAAAGCGTTTGCGGCGGCGATCGACCGTAAGGACAAATACACCGAGGGCCATTCCGTACGCGTAGGGAAATATTCCGAGATTATCGCGGAAGAGCTCGGTTGGAAAGAGCAGGAAGTCGAAGGCGCGGCGGTTGCGGGCTACTTGCACGACATCGGCAAGATCACGGTCGAGCGAAAGATCATCAACGCGCCGTACCGTATAAATGCAAAGGAATCGTCGGAGCTGAACAAGCATCCGGGCGTCGGTTACGAGATCCTTATGCCCATCAGCCATCCATATTCGGATGTTCCTCTAGCGGCAAAATATCATCACGAACGGCTCGACGGCCGCGGTTATCCGGACGGGTTATTCGACCGCGAGATCCCGTATATCGCGAAAATAGTAAACTTAGCGGATTCGTTCGATGCGATGACGACCGACCGTCCGTACAAACGACGTCGGCCCGCGAATGAGGTATTTGCAGACCTTCAGCGAAATTCCGGCAAACAATTCGCGCCTGAGATCGTGCAAGCATTTTTCAAAGGTATGTATAACGAATTGACTGGCGTATCTAAGGAAAAGCGTTTTCGCCGCCTGCTCGGCCGCGAATATATGGAAACCGAAGGGATAATTCCAATGCTAACGAACGCAATGAACGGAATTGCGCCGGCCTCAAATCTAACCTTCCTGCATTAGATCGATCAAACCGAGGCAGACCCACGTTTCGATAGCCAATTCTCTGCGTCGATCTGGTTCTTGAAGATCTGCACCTGAACGCCGTGTTCGACGGCAACCTCTTGCCCCATCTCGTTCATTTCCTGCTGTTCGTTCTGAAAGCGATCGATATAGGCCATGCGAATGTCGCGAAAACCCAGATCTGCGAGTTCAGACGCGATTCGCACGACGTCGTCCTCTGAAGCAGTCCCCGATATGTTCTCCTCGATGCAAACCTGGTCGAAACCTCGTTTTTTACATTCGTTTGCTATCTCGCGTAGAAAACCGGCAAGCACTTCGTAGCCATATTGCTCGCCGTGTACCAGAGCATAAAGGTAATTCGGATACTCCTCGAAAACGATCTTGTACGGCGGAATGGAAGCGAGATCGTTCATAACGGTTTATCCTCCTGTATTCTCAAAGTGATAGCAGCCAAGCCTCCGCTGACGGAATGTCAACGAAGAATTTGCCGGTCACGCCGCGGTTTTGGGCCACGAGTTCGCCAAATTCATTTAACTCGGCCTGATCGGCATGACGGTCGACGAATGCGATCCGAATACCGGAAAACATTCCAGGAATTTCGGATGCTATTTGATACATCTCGGCGACCGATACCGACTCTGTAAGGTTTTCGTCGATCATCACGCGCTTGACCTGTTTTTCCGCGCACTCGCGAGCGACTTCGGTCCAATAAGCATGCGAAATAGCGTAGCTGTCATGCTCGCCTCCGACATACGCGTAAAGGTATTCCGGGCGTTGATCAAAACTGATCTGATACGGTTTGGCTGCCCCGTCATCCATACGAAAATGCGACCGATCAACTATTCTATCGATAATTTAGAACCTGCGAAACGATTTTTTTTGCCGAACGCATCGCAACTGTTCCGGCGACGCGTTTTAACGAACAAAAATAAAACGCTAGAATATAGATGTTGTTCATCAGGCCGGCTTTCGCATGTTTTCGTTTTTCGGAACCAGTCGTCGGTCCTGACCAACTATGGCGATAAAATTCAGCAAAACATTCCTGCTGCGAAAACTTCACCAATTGACCGGTATCGTGCCGCTCGGACTTTTCTATTTCGTCCATTTGTACACCAACTCCGCAGCGCTGAACGGCCCAAAGGTCTTCAACGACCATGTTCAAGACATTCACAACATGGCGTACCTTTTGTTCATCGAGATCTTCGGGATTTTCATACCGCTGCTGTTCCATTCGGTCTATGGAATTTTGATCTCAGCCGAGGCAAAGCCAAATGTCCTGGGTTACGGGTACGCGAGGAATTGGTTTTACGTTTTTCAGCGTGCGACTGGGATTTTTCTATTCGTTTTCCTGCTGTTTCATATCCTGAATTTCAGGTTTGGCCTAATACCGGGATTGAACATGACGCCCGTCGCGGGAAATGCGGACCAGGCGTATGCGATAGTTTCGAGGGAGTTTCAGATCGTTTGGGTGCTCATCTTTTATTTCCTCGGCGTGATCGCGACCGCGTGGCACCTCGCGTACGGATTCTTCTTGTTTGCCGTCGATTGGGGAATCGTGATCGGCGAGAAAGCTCAGAGCATTTTGCTCAAGGCGTCTCTTGGCCTGGCGGTCTTTCTTTCGCTGATCGGCATCAACGCGGCTATTGCGTTCGTCCGGCCGTGCGGGCTTTTGCCGAAGGCATTATGCGAGGAACCGAGGCTGACAACACCGACGCCTCCGAAGAAAGTTTAGTTATAGGTTATGGCAAACGGTCTAAAAATTGCGATCGTCGGCGGCGGGCTTGCGGGCCTTGCTGCGGCGATGAAGATCGCCGAAGCGGGACACGAGGTCGATCTGATCTCGGTCGTGCCGGTGAAGCGTTCGCACTCGGTCTGCGCTCAGGGCGGCATTAACGGCGCTGTGAATACGAAGGGCGAGGGCGATTCGCCGGCGAAGCACCTTGATGATACCGTTTACGGCGGCGATTTTTTGGCGAACCAACTGCCCGTCAAACGAATGACCGACATGGCGCCCGAGATCATTTACCTCTTCGATCGAATGGGCGTGCCGTTTTCTCGAACGCGCGAAGGCTTGCTCGATTTTCGACGTTTCGGCGGAACGCTTCATCACCGAACTGCGTTCGCCGGCGCATCCACCGGCCAACAGCTTCTCTATGCGTTGGACGAACAGGTTCGTAAGTGGGAAGTCGCTGGGAAAGTGAATAAATACGAGGGCTGGGAGATGCTGTCGCTCGTGCTGGACGATCACCAGGTTTGCCGCGGCTTGATCGCGATGGACCTGCAGTCGCTCCAGCTTAAGACCTTTAAGGCCGACGCAGTGATCATGGCGACCGGCGGGCCGGGACTGATATTCGGAAAATCAACCAATTCGATGACCTGCACCGGAAGCGCGGTTTCGGCTTGTTACCAGCAAGGCGCGCGCTACGCAAACGGCGAATTTATTCAGGTGCATCCGACGTCGATTCCGGGTGAAGATAAGCTTCGCCTGATGAGCGAATCAGCACGCGGCGAAGGCGGACGGGTTTGGGTGCCAAAGGCGGACGGGGACATACGCAGCCCGAAAGATATTCCCGAGAGCGAGCGTTGGTACTTCCTCGAAGAAAAATATCCGGCGTACGGAAATCTGGTTCCGCGTGACATTGCGACGCGTGAGATCTTTCAGGTTTGTCTCGAGGGCCACGGCGTCGCGGGTGAAAATCAGGTCTATCTTGATCTCACACACATTCCTGCGGAGGTTCTGACCGAGCGACTTGGTGCGATCCTTGAGATTTACGAGATGTTCGTTGGTGACGATCCCCGGTTTGTGCCGATGCGAATTTTCCCGGGCGTTCATTATTCCATGGGCGGCCTTTGGGTCGATTTTGAACAAAGAACGAACATTCCCGGACTATTCGCAGCAGGCGAGTGCGATTATTCGATCCACGGTGCGAACCGGCTTGGGGCGAATTCGCTTGTATCGTGCGTTTACGGTGGATTTGTCGCCGCACCGTCGGCGATCGACTACGCAAAAAATGTAGAACGCGGAAACACCGAAACGAATGGCATTCATGACGGCGAGCTCAAACGGCAGCAGGAAATAAACGATTCGATAATTACGAATGAAGGCAGCGAAAACCAATACAAATTGCACGAAGAAATGGGTAAGGTGATGACCGATAATGTGACCGTCGTGCGATACAACGACCGCCTGAAAGCGACCGATGAAAAGCTGCTGGAGTTGCAGGACCGGTTCAAAAAAATATCGATCAACGATTCCAATTTGTGGGCTACACAGGCCGTGCCCCACGCTAGGCAGTTTTGGAACATGCTTCAACTTGCTCGTGTGATCACGCTCGGCGCTTTGAATCGAAACGAATCGCGCGGTGCGCATTACAAACCGGAATTTCCCGACCGTGACGACGAGAATTGGCTAAAGACGACGATCGCCGAATATGCGGAAGAGGCTCCTGTGTTGTCATACGAACCGGTCGATGTTTCGTTGGTCGAACCGCGAAAACGCGATTACTCTAAAGGAAAGGCTGCAAAATAATTAGTAATTACTAATTATTCATTATTAATTGGATGAACGGACACATCGAAAAGAAAAGGCTCGACAATCCGCCCGCGACGATCAAGCTGAAGATCCAGCGACGTGAAAAGGAAGGTGCGCCGGTTAGTTGGGAAACCTTTGAGCTTACTTACCGCCGCAATCTGAATGTCATCTCGGCGCTGATGGATGTGCGGAAGAATCCGGTCACGATCGACGGGAAGGCGACAACACCACCGGTTTGGGACATGAGCTGTCTCGAACAAGTTTGCGGCATCTGCACGATGGTGATCGACGACAAAGTTCGGCAATCGTGTTCGGCTCTTATCGACGATCTTCTGCTTGAGTCAGCGAGCGACACTGTGACACTGCAGCCGATGTCGAAGTTTCCGAACGTCCGCGATCTAAAGGTCGATCGATCGAAGATGTTCGATCATCTCAAGCAGGTTAATGCGTGGATCGAGCTCGACGGCAGCTACAATCTCGGTCCGGGCCCACACATTTCGAACGATACGGCGCAGGAGCGTTATGCGTATTCACGCTGTATGACCTGCGGCTGCTGTCTCGAAGCTTGTCCGCAATACGGCGATGACAATTACATCGGCCCGCAGGCGATCGCACAGGCGCGTCTGTTCAACATGCATCCAGTCGGTCAAATGGAGATCGACGAACGGTTGAATGGATTACTCGGCGAGGATGGAATTGGAAACTGCGGCAATGCGCAAAACTGCGTACAGGTTTGCCCGATGAACATTCCGCTTACACGGGCGATATACGAAACCAATCGCGATGTAACGGTGAACGCTTTATTTGGTTGGCTTAAAAAGTAAAAGTGGAGTGTTATTACTGTACGTGGTCGATCATTTCGATATTGTCTATGTGAATAGGACCGATCTTTCGGTCCAATAAGTAATCGCGAAATTCATCTGCCGTCATCGGCGTTGCGAAGTAAAAACCTTGCCCCTCATCGCACTTCAACTTCTTTAGAGATTCAAGCTGCGCTTCCGTTTCGATCCCTTCGGCAGTGATTCGCAAACCAAGGTTTTTTGCCAGAGCCACGATCATTTGGACGATCTCGGTATTTGCTCCGTCACTTGTGATCGCTGCTACGAACGAGCGATCGATCTTCAGCGTTGATATGGGCAGCCGAACAAGATAGCTCATGTTTGAGTAACCGGTACCGAAGTCGTCTATATCGATCGAGATACCTTCGTTCCTGAATTTGTTCAGAATGTCGAGAGCCCGTTCCTGATATTCGAAAAAGACGGACTCTGTGATCTCCAGCCTCAGGCTCGCCACCGGAAATTCCGTATCGAAAAGTATATTTAGTACGTTCTTGTCGAGCAGTGGGTTAGCAAATTGTCTGGGTGAAAGGTTAACGCTAAGCTTCAGGAATTCGCAGTCGGGAACCTCACGATAGACAGCACCGATGTCTACGCATGCTCGCCGCAGTATGTTCTCGCCAAGCGCGTCGATCCTGCCGATCTCTTCCGCAAGCGGAATAAATTTGGACGGAGGTATATCGCCGAATTCCGGATGTTCCCAGCGCGCCAATGCTTCTACGCCACGAATCTCGCCGGTCGCAAGCGAAACGATCGGTTGATAATAAACCTTAAGTTCGTCTTTCTCGACCGCGCGGCGAAGGTCGGTTTCGAGCATAAGAGTTTCCTTCGCTTCGGCGTACATTTCCTGATCAAAAACCTCATGCCTCGCTTTTCCGGCGCGTTTCGCCCTATACATAGCTGTATCGGCGTCGCGCATCATCTCTTCGGCTGTCTTGTGCAGTTCGGAAGCATGCAAGATGCCAATGCTCGCCGAGCTGTATATCTCATTCGATTCTATTTCGAACGGCACATTGAATTTTTGTTGAATGCGTTCGGCAATTCGAACGATCTCGCCGGCATCGCGCTTGCCTTCCACAAGCAGCGTAAACTCGTCCCCGCCCATTCGAGCGACCGTATCGGCGGGTCTCACGCAATCCTGCAGCCGCTTCGAGATCGCGATAAGCAGACCATCACCGATAAGATGGCCGAGGCTGTCGTTTACGTGCTTAAAGCGGTCAAGGTCGATGAACAATACACTCACGCCATGGTTCGCGTCACGGTGCCTTTGTTGTAGAGCCTCGGTAAGGCGCGCCATGAAATATGCGCGATTGGGCAGGCCGGTCAAAGAATCATGTGTGGCCTCATGCCTCAGCTTTTGTTCCGTAAGTTTGCGGTCTGTGATGTCCTGGATCTGAAAGATGAGGTTGGCGTTTCCAGAAGTCGGTTCGCCTACCGTCGAAACGCTCCACGATGTCCACACGATCCGGCCGTCCTTATGCAGGCAGCGTTGCTCAGACTGACAATTCGTAATTTGACCGCTTAGGAGTGTGTTGATCCTGGACGTTGCGGTAACTAAATCGCTCCTCTCGATCATGTCCCTAAAGCTCTGCTCCAAAAGTTCGTCAGCATCGTATCCCAGGATGTCGCAAAGTGCCTGATTGACCTTGAGCCAGGAACCTTCAGCGGACGCGAGCCCGATACCGATCGGCGCGTAATTAAAAGCACTTCGGAATCTTTGCTCCGATTCGCGCAACGCGGCACTCCGCTCTTCGAGGACGGCTGCATATTCGTTTGCGATCTCTGCCTGCGAGATCGACATTTCGACTGTCCGGAGATACATGCTGTAGGTCAGGTAAACGAATGCAACTATCGGAAACACCGCGAGGATCACTGCGAAACCGAATTTTTCCGATAGCTGGACCAAAAAACCCGCGCCGAGGGCGCCGACGGAATAAGTGATGAAGGTCCAGAGATATTTATTCTTCCAGGTCTCGAAAAGCGGGAGTTCGTTCGTGAGGGAATCGAATATCGACGCCAGGATCGTGTTCATGAAATACTGCGTGAAAGCAATTGCCGAGAGCGCGACGACTATATTTTGGTAATCCGCCCCAGAGCCGAGCGCGTGCGCGTCTGAATAATTGACTCCTGTAAGCGAAAGCACTCCGATGACGCATGTCGTGGAAAACGCACAGGCAGCGCCGTTGAAAAAGACGGTAAGTTTTCGATTGCAAAAACGCCAGGAGGAAAATATCGCCTCGGCCCCGGAGAGAAGTATGGCGACCTCGCCGCCATAAAGAAGTAGGGCGAGAAAAATAAACGTATCGGAAACGGAAATGTGAGATTTGAATCGAGGGATCGGGACACTGACCCGAGAACCGAATCCTACCGTCAGTGTCGCCAAAATGATCATTTCAAGGTTGATCCGTTCGCGCGGGAGACCGAACAACGCCGCGGCCACGCACAACGAACCGGCCACAATGACTGCGATCACATAGCTATTTGCAAAGCGTTGCTTGTACATTTTGACGAATCTCGGAGCACAGTTTGAAGTGCAAGAGAAATGGTTGAATTGCGCTGGACTGATCGGGTACTTCGGGGGTCAAAAAACGGAAAGGCAAGCCGCATTGCGGCCTGCCTTAATTATGGAACATATCCGTAGTGTTGTCCAGCGTTTTCTGCCGTTAAACAAACAGCACAATGCACTTATCGGAATTGTCTGTACCCGCTTATTCAAAGATGCCCTCCGGAACTGCTGGGGGCTAGTCGCCTATCAGAACGCCGTCTCCGATCAGGACGCCGTCGCCGATGAGCACGCCGTCTCCGATCAACACACCGTCGCCGATAAGGACGCCGTCTCCGATCAACACGCCATCGCCGATGAGCACTCCGTTGCAGAAGAGCTCGACGTCGCCGACCAGAACGCCATCGCCCACGAGAACGCCGTCTCCGACAAGCACGCCATCACCGACGAGCACACCGTCACCGACGAGCACACCGTCACCGACGAGCACACCGTCACCGACGAGCACACCGTACGAAAGAAACACCGAACCTTCACCAAGGGCACTGCCGTTACTCGTAGTAACATTCCCGCTAACGGTCAGACCGGCCGTATAAAAGCTCGTTGTATCCGGCACGAAGTTTCCGTTGGCATAGAGCATGCCGTTGCCGAACGCATTCTCGGTCCTGTACACGCTCTGGAACTTCGAAACCAGATTTGCACCCGAGATCGTCGTGTATTTGCCGATGACTTGTTGCGCCCAAGGGAAGGAGTTGCCGCCGATCGACGAAGAAGCCGTAGGCATTGTCCAGCCAGAAGAAACTGTGGAAGAACCTTTTTCAAGCGTCTGGAAATCAACATCTGTCCTTAGCGACCTGGCAAGCCGCACCGCGCCGTCGATATTCAACTGGCCCGCGCCTTGTTCGAAAGTATTGGCACCGGCGATCGGCTGTGCACTGTACTGCAGCAGCATGCGGATCATTCCGGGTGTAAGATTCGGATTAACCTGAAGCAGCATCGCAGCCGCACCCGAAACCAATGGAGCAGCCATCGAGGTGCCGCTCATGTACATCAGCGAGTCCTCGCCGTTCGACGAATCTAACGCCAGCGAGGGGTTGTGCTGAGCGACCAGATTAGAAGGCGAACTATACGAGACAAGCTTATTGCCCGGAGCGACCAGGTCGGGCTTGATCAGGTTGTCATAGACCGGTTCGCCAGAGGCCGAGGTATAGAAGCTGCGGGTCGGGCCGTGTGAGCTGTAGCTTGCCATCACGTCATCCGTGCGTGAGGCAGTGCCGAACGTGTTGCTCGCCCCGACTGTAATTGCGTATGGGCTGTTACCGGGCGAATGGATCTCGCCGTAGATCTCCTGGCCTGTCGAGTTCTTACCCAGATTACCTGCTGCGGCAACGACGACGATGCCGGCGTTGACAAGCTCTTTAACCTTGAGACAAAGCGGGTCATTGGTGTAGGAGTCGACCGACTTCGTTCCAAGACTGAGGTTTACGACCTTAATGTTGTAGGCTGCCCGATTTGCCAGGATCCAATTCAAACCGTTCAGCAGCCACGAAGATTGGCCCGCGCCGTTATCATCAAGAACCTTCACGCTGATAATGTTCGCTCCGGGAGCGATGCCGCGGTAAGCATTGTCGTTGACGCTTTCGCTGCCGAGTGCCAGGCCTGCCACGTGCGTGCCGTGTCCGTACCCGTCGTTGGAATTCGACGAAGAAGTAAAGTTCACATTTGCGACGATCCGCGAATCACCTGCCGAGTTCTTAAATCCGTTGTGCGAACTGTAGATGCCCGAGTCGACGATCGCTACGCCTACGCCCGTTCCGTCGCAGGTCGTCTGGGTGCTGACACAGCCGCCGTTCGAACTGGACCGCATCTGCTCGGCGCCGGTGGTTTCTTCGACGTGCCCCGACGACCTCGTCGGCCGGTCGGGCGAAACATAATTCACTAATCCGCTGCTTGAAAGTGTTTGAAGTGCCGAGAGTCGAACATTTACGACCAGGACGTTGCTACTGCCGATACGGTCGGAAATCCTTGCTTGGCCGCTGTTTAGCAACGAGCGCAGAGCCGCGTTATCAGCGTCCTTCGCCTGGATGATGACGTCGATCCGTTTGCTGCCGCTCGGATCCTTTGCCATCATTTCGCGAAGATCGGGGGAGATGTTGTCACCGCGGAAACTGTTCGAAACGACGTCCTTCTTTGCCTCGACCGGCTTTGCGGGAGAGTTGCCGACCTTTATCGTTTCGAACAGTTTTGCGATCTCGCCGTCCTTCAGGACTTCCTTGTACTCTTCGAAATTATTTCCGCCGATGATCTTCAGTTTGCCGGTCGAAACCGCCGCGATGAATTTCATCCGCAGAGCTTCCGTAGAAAAGGTGCCTGCAAAACGGTCAATGAAC
>QHXS01000246.1 GCA_003223975.1 Acidobacteriota bacterium | reverse complement strand
GTGAAGGTTCTCGCACGAAGTTCGAACGGCACCGCAAAACGTCCCATTGGACTGGCCAAAGGAGAATTCGTTGTCCCGGACGATTTCGACGCGCCTCTTCCCGACGACACGATGGCTGAATTTGAAAATTGATGCGGTTGTTGCTCGACACGCATGTTTTCCTTTGGTTTATCACCGCCGATCCGCGGCTACCTGAAGCATTCAAAAACGCGATATTAGACACTGAAAACGAGGCATTTCTTAGCGCAGCTTCATTCTGGGAAATAGTCGTTAAGAATCAGCTTGGAAAACTGCCGCTGCCGGAGCCTCCCGAAACGTACATACCAAAAGAGCGCGAACTGCATCAAATCTTGAGTTTGCCGATTCTTGAATCGCACCTAGTTCAACTTTCAAGTTTGCCGTTGATCCACCGCGACCCTTTCGATCGAATTCTGATATGTCAGGCAATTGCAAATGCGATGACCATTGCAACAGTCGATCCAATAGTTAAGAAATATGATGTCGTTTGTTTGTAGGTTTTCGAACTCAAAATTTCTCGCATTTCAAATATTGGTAATCGTCCTAGTCTTTAGTGGCGCGTCGGCTCAAAGGGCATCGCTAGACAAAGCTGATGCGATCGTGCAAAAAGCCGTTCAGATTCTCGGCGGCGACAAATATAAAAACGTCAATTCGCAGATCGGGCGCGGGAACTTTAGTTTGTTGAAATCCGGTGTGAACATTTCCGTTCAAACGTTCGTGGATGTGATCGTGTTCCCGGACAAGGAGCGAACGGAATTCAAAACCGCGGGTGTGAAGACGGTGCAAACCAATACAGGCTTGACCGGCTGGGTGTTTGACGGCGATCAGGAACTGATAAAGGTACAGAACGAAAAGCAGGTTGCAAACTTCAGACGCGGGCTGCAAACGAGCCTCGACAATCTGCTTCGGGGCTATTGGAAAGGCGATGCTGAACTGACCTACATCGGCCGACGTCCCGGCACGCTCGGCAAACGCAACGACGCTGTGAGGTTGACCTATAAAGATGGGTTTATCGTTGAGTTCGAATTCTCGGCCGACGACGGAACGCCGGTCAAGTCGATCTACAAGACGGTTAACGCCGCAGGCGAGACCACGGTCGAAGAAGACCGCTACGCGCAGTTCGTCGACACTCAGGGCATCACCGCTCCATATGTCATCGACCGCTTTACGAACGGCGAGCACATCTCGCGCGTCAACTTCCTCACTGTCGAATACAACAAACCTATTCCCGAATCGATATTTGCAAAACCGACCGACCCGAAGTCGCTTAAAAAAGAACTTAAGCTCTGATCCTCCAAAAATGAAAGGCAGCGCCGATGGTAAAGTCACAAAAAAGGAGCCCTTTAAAAAGGCTCCTCTATAGTTGATAGTTATCGTTTCTTATACAAACGCGAAATCGTACTGGCCCTGATGAACATTCGGGTCCGCAGTGATGTCGACGTTGCCGAGGTAATGTTCGACCTCTTCGAATACTTCACGTTCCCCATTGCGGAATGCTTTCGCGACGTCCGGATGTATCCGCAGCGTGCTGTGTCTGACATCTTCAAGATGTTTGGAAAGCCGTCGCGCCTCGGCAAGGATCTCATAACAAACTGTCGTCGGCGATTTCACCCAGCCGGAACCTTCGCAGTTGTCGCAAGGCGTGCACATCGTGCGTTCGAGCGATTGCTTTACGCGCTTCCGCGTCATTATTATCAGCCCGAAATCGTTGAATGAAAGAACCTTGGTTGGCGACTTGTCGTATTGCAGGGCTTCCTGCAGCGCCTGAGAGACCTTGTGCCGGTTCTTGCGGTCTTCCATATCGATCAGGTCGAGCACGATGATGCCGCCCAGGTCCCGCAGGCGAATTTGCCTGGCGATCTCATCGACCGCTTCCATATTCGTTCGCGTGATCGTATCTTCGAGCCGAGCATTGCCCTTGCCGACGAACTTGCCGGTGTTCACGTCGATCGCGACGAGAGCCTCGGTCTGGTTGATCACGAGATAGCCGCCCGATTTCAGCCATACACGCGGTTTGAGCGCCTTGTCGATCTCTTCCTGAACGTTATAGGTATCCAGGATCGGCTCTTCGCGTGTGTAAAGCTTTACGCGGTTGACCATTCGCGGATGAATGCGATTGATGAATTCGACCGTGCGGAGATATTCCTCTTCGCTGTCCACACGGATCGCCGTGAAGCTATCCGAAAGCTGATCGCGAAGCAGCCGCTGCACAAGGTCGAGGTCCTGATGCACCATCGCCGGCGATTTCGCCTTGTCACTATTCTTTTTGATCTCCTGCCAGGTGCGCACCAGATACCGCGCGTCCTGTCGCAGGTCCTCTTCGGAAATTCCAATGCCTGCGGTACGAACGATGAATCCTCCGGACGGGATTTCCTCGTCCTGCCTGATCCTTTGGATCAAGGTCCGCAGCCGTCCGCGTTCGTTCGCCGATTCGATCTTTCGCGAAACGCCGAGATGTTCGATCGTCGGCATATAGACCAAAAACCTTCCCGGCAAAGCGATGTGCGACGTTATCCGCGCGCCCTTACGAGCGATCGGCTCCTTAGCGATCTGGACCAGGATCTCCTGGCCTTCGCGAAGCAGGTCCGAAATTGTTGGAGTCGGCGGCCGGTCTCGCCTGTTATCGCCTCGCGGTCCGCCGCGATCGCTGCGTTCATTTCGTCGTCCGCCTTCGCGATTGTCGCGTCCGCGGCCTCGTCCGCCGCGCTCTCGGCCGCGGTTCTGTTCTTGTTGCCCTTCTTCTGCTGTTTTTTCCGGCGCTGCGGCTATTGCTTCAGGAATGTTTTCCTTTTCTTCGATCACCTCTTCGAAAGCTTCTGCAGGAGCACCTTCGTCGTGCCCGTTTTCCTCCAGCGAACCGGCCTCGCCGTCGCCGTTTCCGTTCGTTTCCGATTTCTTGCCTCGACCTCCACGTCTGCGGCCGCGGCCGCCTCGACGCACCGTCATTTCGGCGACGTCGCTTGCCGCTCGAACGCTGGCTTCGGCGTCTTCCATTTCGCCCGATTCATCATCCGTCTTTTTCTTACGCGTAGACCTTGGTTTTGTATCGCTTTTCGCTTTTGCGGCACGCTTGGGTTTTACTGCCGCAGTTTCGTCTTTAGGCTTCCTAGACCTGCCCTTTTTCTTTTCGGGCTCTGTCGTTTCGTCCTCATCGGCGATCCGCTCAAATTGACCTGACGCCGATTCGAACGAATCGAACAGCGACCCGACCTCGGCCACGCTTGTCGGCTCCAGGTCGAACTCGACCGCGCGCACCTTGTCGACGATCGCTTCCTGCATATAAGCGTCTTTGAACATATCGCCCGTATCTTCGTCGTCGATGATCCGTTCGAAACCGAAATCGTCGAATTCTATCACCGGCGGCTCGGCAACATTCGCGATGGCTTCCGGCCTTTGCCTTGGTTCACGGTCGTTTCTGCCGCCGCGGCGCGAACGCCCGCGTTTATCGTCGACCGCAGGTGCTTCTGCTTCGATCATTTCGCCGCTTTCGGCGATCGGCTCCGCAAGCTCTTGTACCGATTCCATCTGTTTTTCGCGTTCGATGCGGGAACGTTCGATGCGGTCATTTGCTTCCCGTTTTGCCTCTTCGGGGGAAACTTTCTTGCTCTTTTCCATCACGATCCGCTCGATCTCTTCTTCTTCGTCGAAAAAGTCAGAGACGTAGAGGAACGCGTCGCGTTCGAGGCCGATGTTCACGAAAGCCGACTGCATACCGGGCAGCACACGCTGCACCCGGCCCTTGTAGATGTTGCCGGCGATGCCGGAATTCTCTTCGCCGCGTTCGATATAAAACTCGGTTACGCGGCCATTTTCCAATATTGCGATCTTCTTCTCGCGTCCGTTGACGCTGACGATCATTTCTTTTGACATGTTGTAGTTAGATCCTTGTAGGTTCTCGTATGGGCCGATCTAAAAAACACTTCGGGCCGCACGGTTTAACGAGGATTGAATTGTTTTGCAGATAGACGAAGAGCGGAACGGCAGGTTATGCCAACCGGTCAGGTGCGTAAATATGTACTTGTGTCTTACCTCTTCGAGGCCTTTGGCCTGAAAAGGGATCAGCGAGTTGTTTCACGCGGGAATTAAAGAAACTCCAGTGCCCTCACTTGGGCTTTTCATCCGGGGAGCGGCGTTGCTGTAAAAAGCAAAACGCGCTCGAACCCTAAAATCTGCTTCGTGGCCGCGTATTAAACGGCCGCAATCCTCTTCACGTTTGACAAATTCGCCGCGGGCACATCGCCCAGGCAGCATCAAACAGGGCAAGTATATACAATCCAAACTGTTACGTAAACACAATTCCGAAGATTTCTTTCGTACGGGCCCGTTCGATCGTTATGTAATCCAGCATACGTTCAGAATTGATTCGATTGTTAAACTGTTTCGATTCGGAAGCCCGTAATTTCAAGGTCGACGTCGAAGGAACGCTCGGAACGTGTTACCCTTGCCCCAATCGACAACGCTAAAACTCGCCCCATTTTCATGCGCGTAAACTAAAGCGGTGTTGCAAACCTTCTGATGCCACAAACGAAAAAGACCCGTGATCAGCAGACCGCGATCAAGAAAGCACTGACCGGCATAAAAGGGCTGGACGAGATAACTTTTGGCGGGCTTCCCGTCGGACGGCCGACGCTTGTCTGCGGCGCCGCCGGAGCCGGAAAGACGATGTTCGCCGCGGAATTCATTGTTCGCGGTGCTCTTGAATTTGGCGAGCCCGGCGTTTTTATGATGTTCGAGGAAAACGAGGAAGAGCTTAAGCAGAATGTCAGCTCGCTCGGCTTTGACCTGGACGATCTGATAGCGCAAAAGCTCGTTTACCTCGACCACGTTCATATCGAGCGAAGCGAGATCGAAGAGACCGGCGAATACGACCTTGAAGGCCTGTTCATACGGCTCGGCCACGCCATCGATT
>QHXS01000035.1 GCA_003223975.1 Acidobacteriota bacterium | reverse complement strand
CATCTTTAAGCCTTTCCAAAGCTCCGCCTGATTGTGCTTCTCGCGGAGCGGCGGCGTCATGACATATCGAGCACCTTCAAAGTCATCACCGTAGTCCTCGATCGAATGGAAAAGATATTGCGGACATGTTTCAGCGAATGCAGGGATGCCGCGATCGCGTGCTTCGCGCACTTTGTTGAGCGCGTCGGTGCAGCTCAGATGCACGATGTACACCGGCGACTCGGCCATCTCAGCGATCGCGATCGCGCGATGGACGCCTTCGGCTTCCGCGATCGTCGGTCGCGTCAGCGCGTGATACTTCGGCGCTGTTCTGCCGTCGGCGAGAAAGCGTTTGATGATCTCGTTGATCACGATCCCGTTCTCGGCGTGCATGCAGATCAAACCTCCGCGTTCGCCGGCCGCCGACATCGCGCGAAAGATCGTCGCGTCATCGGCGAGAAACACACCGGGATAGGCCATAAATAGCTTGAAGGACGTAATTCCCTCGTCCATCAACGTGTACATCTCTTCGGTGTGCTTGTCTTCAAAATCGGTGGTGATGAGATGAAAGCCATAGTCGATCGCACACTTCCCTTCCGCCTTCTTGTGCCACGCGTCGACACCGGAGATCATCGACTCACCTTTCGTTTGCACGGCAAAGTCGATGATAGTCGTGGTGCCTCCAAACGCCGCCGCACGCGTGCCTGTAAAAAAATCGTCGCTCGATTGGGTGCCGCCAAACGGCAGTTCCATATGCGTATGCGGATCGATGCCACCCGGAATTACGAGTTTGTTTTTTGCGTTGATGACAACATCGGCATCGATGTCGATCTGCTTTCCGATCATCGAGATCGTTTCGTCTTCGATGAGAATTTCAGCCGTGTAATCGTCGACAGCGGTAACTACTCGGCCATTCTTAATTAATGTTTTCATACGGAACTTTACTAATCGGGATTCAACTCAAAACGATCGATTCGACCATCTTTACCCACGCGAATGAACAGGTTTACCGTCATGCTTCCAAATTCGGCGCTGTATCGATAGAGCACTCCCGCATCTGAAACATTACGCTCAAGTAGTTCGAATTTCTGGATCGGGCCGATCGTTTTCATGTGAGCGATCAAGCGATCGGTAGGATCGGTGAGCGCCTGCCGAACTGAAGCTGCGAATCGTTTCTCATCGACGTCTCCCTTCAAAATGTTCGCAAGCAACTGTCGAAAGTCAGCTGTGAGTTTAGGATCCGGATCGGTCATCGTATATGGCTTCAACTGCGGATCGATGATCTCTGCTATACGGTTCGCAAGCCGTGCTGGATTTGTGTTCGAAGAATTCGCGAATACGATAACCGTCAAATTATTGTCGGGATATCTTGCGATGAAAGACTTGAAGCCTTGCCATGCACCGCCGTGTTCGATCACTCGTTTGCCGTTCACTTCGCGAAGGGCCCATCCGAATCCGTAATGCTCCGTCTTGCCGTTGTTCAGCTTAACCGGCGTCCACATTTGGTCGTACGACGCGGTGCTCAGAAGTTTGCGATTAGTGAGCGCGTCGTCCCATTTCATCACGTCTAGCACCGTCAGGTATAAGGAGCCGTCCGCAGTCGTATTCATAGAAGGCGACACCCAGTTTTGATTCTTCAATTCGCCCTTGTCCAACCTGTAACCAGCGGCCCTATTGGGGATGACATCAGCCTCGTTGATGATCCTCGCCGTCGTCATTCCAAGCGGTTTGAACACGCGCTCCTGCAGCAGATCGCCGTAGAATTTGCCAGATGCCTTGTGAATGATCAGTCCTAACGTAACAAAGCCGAGATTGCTGTACTGCCATTTTTCACCCGGGGCAAAAGCTACCGGAACCTCCTTCGCCCATTTCAGGAGTTCGTCCTCGGTAAAGTCGCGGCGGAAATCGAAACTGTCTGGATAATCGGTCATACCGCTTGTATGGGTCAGCAAGTGGCGTATTGTGATGTTCGACCAGGCTGGCGGAACATCCCCAAGATATTTGCTGATCTTTTCTTCCAGGCCGATCTTTCCCTCTTCGACCAAAAGCATCACCGCAAATGCTGTGAACTGTTTGCCCATCGACCCGGATTGAAAGATCGTTTCAGGTTTGACCGGAACTTGATGCTCAAGATTTGCAAAGCCGTAACCTTTTACGATCAAAGGCTTTCCATCTCTTACCACTGCGAGCGAAACGCCCGGGATCTTTTGCCGCTCCATCTCGGCCTTTATGAAATCGTCCACCGACCGTTCAATCGAACTCTGGCCGAGAAGTGAGCCACAAAAAAGCAGAAGCAATAAAAGTGGATATGCCAGTTTCATAATTCAATCGTTACCGTGAGAGTGCGCGTGTGAACAGCATATCTCGCATCCGCGGGCCGCCGACGTGAAGTTGGGTTATCTTTCCCGATGGGTCACGGGTAAACCACAATGTAAAGCCCTGGCCGCTAAATGCGTCTCGATAGACCGGCCTGAGCTGGAAGTGCAGCACGGGCCGCAAATTCAGGATTGCACTGCCGTTCTCGATGGCGATGGAAATCCGCGACTGCGCTTCTTCGCTGTACCAATCACCTGCAAATTCATTCAGGTCGGTCGGTTTCCATTCCCGCTCGAACAAAAGCCGAGTCATCGAGCCGTCGGTGTTCGCGATCTCCATCACGCTCGCGAGCCCGTCCTTATTAGAGATGAATTTTGCTTTCCGTTCGCCGAGCATGAACGCGTCTTCGGAAATCGGTTTTAGCGATCCACCGTTGATCTTGAGTTCTCCATTATCGAGAATGATCTGATTTGGATTCCTTGTTTTCTCGTTTCG
Source organism: Acidobacteriota bacterium (assembly GCA_003223975.1). Lineage (GTDB taxonomy): Bacteria > Acidobacteriota > Blastocatellia > Pyrinomonadales > Pyrinomonadaceae > OLB17. The sequence goes on along the minus strand of QHXS01000035.1, from coordinate 29,353 downwards.
CCATGTGCCTACAAACTTCATTAATTGGTCTTCCGACAGCTTTACAAACGTTGGCGTCTGGACCGGAGACGACGGAAATGGCCCCAGTGATTCGTCTACAATGCTTTCCAAAAGTTCGTTGGGATCCATCGCGCTTCCGTTACACAGCACCGCAACGGACAACTTCTGATCGGGGTAGCGGCCAAGCGCGGTAACATAGCCAGCGGTCGCCCCATTGTGGCCGATCTGCCGTATGCCCTTGTATGAGTCAACAACGAGCCCCAATGCATACGTGATCTTTCGTCCGTCGTTAAGAACGCCTTGCGTTTCGAGTGCTTCGACCAACGGCGCTCCCATCGAACGCGAATCAAGCATCGCATTCCATTTCAACCAGTCTCCGACCGTGGTGAGGATCCCGCCATTGCCGTAGACATTCATGATCGGCATGTTCAGCATCCAGGGCCCGTTCGCACCCGATCTTGAATAGCCTTGGGCCCGCCCGGGCACGAGCCGCCTGTAATCGTCACGAATTGACGAATGGTTCATGCCGAGGGGCTTAAAAATACGTTCCTTTAGAAAGTCCGCAAATTTCTGCTTTGAAACACGTTCGACAATGATCGCCGCCAGGTTGTAGCCGCTGTTCGAATAGGAATATTCGGCGCCGGGCGCGAAGTCCAACGCTTTCTGACGAGCGATCACATCCAATGCGATGTCCTGAGTTATGACCCGGTCGCCGCGTCCGGCTCCTGTCAGCTCCATCACAGACCCCCAATCGCGAAGCCCAGCCGTGTGGTTAAGCATGTGTCGGATCGTCAGAGGCGTTCCGTAATCGGGCAATTCCGGGATGTATTTCCGAACCGGATCGTCGATGCTCAATTTCCCTTCTTGCTGGAGCAAAACAAGAGCGGCAGCCGTGAATTGCTTAGCCACCGAGCCAGATTCAAATATGGTTTGTGCCGTGTTCGGAACATTATGCTCCATTTCTGCAAGACCGAACGCTTTTTCAAATACCGATTCGCCATTAACGGAAACGCCGACGGCGCAGCCGGGAGCGGGCATCGAATTTGTCTTAGCAGCCCTTTCAAGCGCTCGTTCCGCCCCGGCGACGACCTTCTGCTTGTCGGGAATCTGCGCGACCGAAAAACCAAAGACGATCAAGATAATGCAGAGAATTCTGAAGGGATTTGTGAACATAAAGCGTAAACGATGACAGGTTGTTAAAGTTCGATTTCCTTTTACTTCTGAAAAGAACATTTACCTTGACCGCGTAAGCGTGAACGTCTTTGGTAGTTCCTTATCGAGGATCCCATGATTCTGCACCCATTCAAGTTTTCCATTCTTCAGAGTGAGAGTCGCGGTGCTCGGCAGTCGGCCTTTGGGTCGCTTGTAACGGACGTGTTCCGTGTAACCTGGATCGGCAGCTTGCGGATCGAACTCGATCTTTATCGCATTGCCGACAACCGTCCCGATATAGCCGGTGACTGCACCATCGCTTTCGGTGTCGCCGTTCTCGAGCTCATTGAAAAAGTAGGTGCCGGCTACCTTCCCGTTTTTTGGATCGATCCTGATACTGAAAAGGATTTGCCGCTTTTGTTTATCCATCGGACTGCGCCATTCCCAGTCGCCTTTCAGTGAATTCTGACCAATGGCAGATGTTGCTGCATAAATAACGATAAAAGGTGCGAATGTAAAGAGGAGCAGTTTTCGCATAGTAGCTTCCTTAGATAGGTTTAAATTCAGCAGGTCGAAAGACCGGCATCTAAGGCTTTGATCAACTCGTCAACTGTGTCCTTCGACGAATTCAGCATCAATCCCGTTCGGATCACGTTGCCGTACAATCCGCCTTTTCCGATAAGAACGCCCTGGCGTTTTGTCTCTTCGAAGATTTTCAGAACCGCTTCTGGATTTGGCTCTTTCGTCTTAGGATCTTTCACGAGTTCGATCGCCTGCATGATCCCCATTCCGCGGACCTCGCCGAGGATCGGATATTTTTCCTGTAGCCCGAGAAGTTGATCGTGGAAATAATCGCCAACGACGCGGCAGTTGGTTCGCAGATCGTCTTCCTCAATGACTTTTATCACCGCGAGGCCGACAGCCATCGAAACGGGATTGCCGCCGAACGTCGAGAACGTCAGTCCCGGAAATGCATCCGCGACTTCCGGTGTCGCGATCGTCCAGCCGATCGGCACGCCGTTGCCCATTCCCTTTGCCGATGTGATGATGTCGGGCTCGACCCCGTAGTGCTCGATGCCGAACCACTTGTCGCCCGTGCGTCCCCAGGCGGTTTGCACTTCGTCGGAGATGAAAAGTCCGCCATGATTCTTCGTGATCTCGTGAACGCGTTTGAAATAATCTTTCGGCGGAACGATGAAACCGCCAACGCCGAGGATCGTCTCGGACATGAAGGCGGCGATCTCACCGGTCGTCGTCGTGCGGATCAATTCCTCAACATCATTCGCGCAGGCGAGCCCACAATTGTCCGGCGTCGCATTGAACGGACAGCGATAACAATAGGGCGCATGCGCGTGGACGAATCCAGGAACTTGCGATGCGATCGGTTTCCAGTTCGAATGACCGATCGATGACAGCGCAGTCGCACTTCGTCCGGCGTAACTGTGACGCAGAACAACGACCTCATGATTTCCTGTGGCGAGTTTCGCCGCGAGGATCGCCGTGTCATCGGCTTCGGTGCCGCTGTTCGTAAAAAACGATTTCTTTAAATTCCCCGGCGTGATCTCGGCGAGCTTCTCCGCAAGATCGCCCTGCGGTCCGTTCGCGTAAAGCGTCGACGTGTGCGCGATCGTATTAACCTGATCGATCCACGCCTTGTTGACACGCGGCTCAGCGTGCCCTACGCTCACCGTCAGCACGCCGCCGAAGCAGTCCAGATATTTATTACCGGCGTCATCCCAGACGTGCTCGCCCTCGCCTTTCGTGATCGCGATCGGCTCCTGATAATAGGTCGCAACCGCTGGAAAAAGGAATTCCTTATGTTTGTCTATCGCGCTCTTGAGCGAAGACTTTTGTTCTGCTTGAGTCATAAAATTAATTAGCAGTGAAATATGAAAAAAACGCGAAAATAGGGTAGGACATTTTACTCCACTTTCGCGTTTTTCGCGTATATTCGATGGCTATTCGATCAGAAGAGCGGACCCTTATCATCCTTGCCCATCATCGCTTTCCGCACCATTGGGATCTGCGGGCCGCCGTAAGTGAGGAAAGTGTCGTGGAACTGTTTCCACGCGGAGCGGCCTCCGCGTGAGGCGGTCCAATCTTCTCGAAGCTTTTTGATCATCAGCTTGCCCATCGTGTAATTAAGGTAAGCGGGGTCGAATGTACCACGTGCCGATTGCTGCTCGGCCTCGCCTTCTGAACGCAAGCCCTGTTCGATGAACATTTTCTTCGATTCTTCCACGGTCATGCCCTTCGTATGCAGGCCGATCGCAGAAAGAAACCGAACATTGCGGAGCAAAGCTTCCTGAAGTTGACCGATGTGCAGTTCCGAATCGCCTTGCCCGAGCCCGGCGTCGTACATCATTTCTTCGGTGTAATGTGCCCAGCCCTCTGCAAACGCGTAGCCGACGAACACCTGTCCGAATTTTGATTTGGCGCGATTAGCATGAAGGAATTGAACAAAGTGGCCCGGATATCCTTCGTGAACCGAGGTAAATAAAAGGCTTCCTTTTCCGGGAACATACTCATCCTGCTTCTTCTTATCCCATTTTGGATCGGGAGGCGAAACGTAGTAAATCGACGGCAAATTTGTTTCGTACGGACCAGGGATCTCGATATACGCAAAATTCCAAGCTTTATATGGCGGAGCCTGCGCCACCTTTAGCTCTTCGGTTCCGGGTATGGTTAATACATCCTTTTCCTGTATGAACTTTTTCAAATCAGAAAGCTGAGCGGAGGCTGCCTCGACGACGTTTTTTGCCTCGGCCTTACTTGCGGTCGCCTTGTCGCTGCATTCGATCAGCGTTTTCCCGGGTGCATATTTTTCGCATTCTGCCTTCATCGCGTCGAGGTTTCGCTGCAAGTCCTTTTTGCCGATCTCCTCAAGCTGAACAAGGTCGATGTCGACTCCTTCGGTTTGCTTGAGCATCAGCTTAAATTTCTCCGGCCCGAGAGCAAAATCATTCGTCCCGGAGCTTTCCTGTTCGGCAAGCCAGGTATCAAAATCCTTTACGGCTTTGATCGCTGCGTCGTTTGCTTCTTTGAATTCCTTTTGCGCGGCCTCGTCTTTCACCGGTCCGAACACCTTTATTACATCGCCCGAGTAAAAACCGGAAAGGCCGCCGATCGTTTGCCGCGCGATCTTTACCAGATCTTTTGCCATCGGCGTTCTCAACGTTCCCTTGATCTGGGAAAGGGCGGACGGAACGTTTTTCGCGTAGGCCGTATAGGCCTTGATCCGGGTCTCAAGCGGCGCATATTCCCGGGTAACGTAAATGCCGGGATCGAGCGCACCCGAATAGCTGTTCGGATTTGTGTGCGGCAGGTCGGCCGTCTCAGACCAGAATAGGTCGCTGTCGATCTGCGCGATCACATAATCACGTTCGAAACGCTGCCGGTCGTCGAGGTCGGCATCCTTGAAGGCCGACGCCTTTTCGCGCTCCGATTTTAGACGAGCGATCTCTTTTGAAATGCCTTCGTTGCTCCAATCGGGGAATTTGCCGTCATATTCGTGCTTGCCTTGATTAACCGCAAACGTCGGATTTGCCGCGAAATAATCGTTCAAAAACTGATCGACGTAAGCGTCCCATTTCGCATTCGACGCCGTCGAATTCGAGTTCGTCGGTTTATTTGCGATTTGCCCACCCGGTTGACAACCCATAAACAACAACGCTCCTAGCACCGTTAAGATATACGCTTTTGATCTCATAAATTCCGTTCAAAATGATCTGAAAATGTAACGAACCTCTTAATTTTGAATGTTTCCGACTATATGAGATAACGACCAAAAACGCAATCAGTTTAGACATAGAAACAATGCCGATGATCCTCCCGCTGAGCGAACCCGGCTGCCGGGTTGGTTGACAGTTAACTTCGTTTTGCTGATTATGTTTTGATGCTGCCTTCGATGATCTATTCGCTTCCTGAACTCCTCGACCTCGCTTTAAATGCGAAGTTGGCGGCCATGCGGAGCTCGAATATCGTGTCGCGAATTTGGGCGAAGGATGCGAGCGTTTGGACAAATGCAGACGAATCAAAATGGCTCGCCTGGCTGACGATTGCTGATGAGGAATTGGCTCATCTCGAAAAGTATCGCGAACTTGCTGCCGATATCGAACGAGCAGATTTCAAAGACGTACTTTTGATGGGAATGGGCGGATCTTCGCTTTGCCCGGAAGTTCTCGCACTCACATTTAACAGATCGAATTTCCACATTTTGGATTCTACCGTCCCGTCGCAGGTGCAAACCGTCGAGTCGAAGATCGACATTGCGAAAACGCTTTTCATCGTCGCGAGCAAATCCGGATCAACGCTCGAACCAAATTGTTTCAAACAGTACTTTTTTGACCGCGTTGCGCAAACGGTCGGCAAGGAAAACGCCGGGAAGCACTTCGTTGCGATCACCGATCCGGGATCGAAAATGGAAGCGGCGGCAAAGTCGGATGGATTTCGACATATCTTCTACGGAAAACCGGAGATCGGCGGACGGTATTCGGCGCTTTCGGCGTTCGGGTTGACCGCGGCCGCAGCAATGGGCCTGGATGTCGAACGTTTGTTGCGACCGGGGTCGGAAATGGGAGGTGCTTGTCGAAATGAAGATCCGCAGTCAAATCCGGGATTGGTTCTCGGTACGATCCTTGGGATTTGCCACGGCATCGGACGCGACAAATTGACCATTTTCACGTCGCCGGAGATCCATGATCTCGGAGCATGGCTCGAACAATTGATCGCAGAATCGACAGGGAAAAATGGCGTTGCTATTATCCCGGTCGACCGTGAGCCGATACAGCCGGCCGTAAGTTACGGGGACGACCGTGTGTTCGTAAATTTGAAGTTTAACGGAAGCGATAGTGGGCCAGACCTGTCGGAACTTTTTGCAGCAGGGCATCCTGTGATCGAGATATCGATAAATGACCTCTACGACCTTGGGGCAGAATTTTTCCGGTGGGAATTTGCGACCGCGGTGGCCGGCTCGATCATGCAGATCAACCCCTTCGATCAACCAGACGTCGAATCAGCGAAGATCGAAGCAAGGAAAATAACCGACGAATATGAAAGAACCGGCTCGCTTTCTGAGGAGACTCCGTTTTTTGAATCAAATGGTATTCAGCTATTTACATCTGAACAACACGCGAACCGCTTGCGCCAAATGGTCGACGAACGCGGCATCGTTGAATTCCTATCTGCGCACCTAGCAACGATCGAAGAGCATGATTATTTTGGGATGTTAGCCTATGTCGAAATGAACTCAGGGAACGAATCGACCCTGCAAGACTTACGGCGACGCGTATTGGAAAAATACTTACCTGCAACCTGTTTGGGCTTCGGACCGAGGTTTTTGCATTCGACCGGCCAGGCTTACAAAGGCGGCCCGAACACGGGAGTATTTCTGCAGATCACTTCTGAAGACGAGACCGAGCTATCGATCCCTGGGCAAAAATATACGTTTGGCGTTGTTAACACAGCGCAAGCACGGGGTGATTTTCAGGTTCTTTTAGATCGCGGCCGCCGGGCTTTGCGGATCCATTTTTCGAAGGATGCGGACTTTGGGTTCGATTACTTGACCGAACTCGTCTGACCGCCGAGCACCTCGCTGACGACGCGTCCCGGAAATCGTCGATAGCCCATTTTGTACAATTCCGGATCCGGCCTGTTGTCTTTATCGACCCGTCCCATTAGCCTCAGGATCGTCGGCATCACCGCAAGGCTGTCGTAGGGTTCGTCGATCTCCAGGCCCTTAGGTATTCCGGTTTTCGGTCCGCCTGCCAGCATAAAGGTGGCATGCGTCGATACCCTGAAAAACGAGCCGTGGTTGCCGCCGGGATTAAATCCGCGGATGTCAAAATTCCAGTGGTCGTTCGCAAGGATCAACATGTCCGACTCGGTCAATTGACGCTGACGGTTGCGAAATCGGCGGATCAGCTTTTCATCCGAAGTCAGGTTCGGTTCGTTGTCGTCGAAAACAGGATGGCGGTCAAGCTGCTCGTTCAAGCCGATCACCGCATTCGAATATTTACCTTTGTGGGTAGCGTGGAGCCATTCGATCTCCGTGTGCCATTCTCCGAGCCACGCAGATCGTTGATCGGCTGGAATGGCGACATCCGGGTCTTCGAAGATCTTGAGCGGAAATCCTTCGGCGATCTCTTCTATCTTGAACGTAAGTTTCCCATTTGCATCCTGCTTCAGGCCTGACACCGGCAAATAACGTAGCGAAATGTTACCGCTCTCGGTCTTACGAGTGAGGATCAGCACCTGCTTATCTTCGCCTCCGTAAAGCCAAACCGGATTGTCGTTCGGCCTGAGGTCATCCGGCAATTCGCTCACGATAGTCTCGAGCGGAACGCGTATTGCGATGAAATCGATCGGCTTGTTGCTGACTTTCGGCTGCATATTACTGCGTATCGATTGTTGTTTTAGCAACTGAAAATAGTTAACAGTTTGAAAGCTCTTTTCGAAATCTATACCATTGGATCCCGAAGTCATCCCACCAGGTTTCAGCCCGGCTACATAATTTTGCATTTGAAAGATCGAATTCGATCGCCCCATCGAACCGGGCGCGATCAGCTCTTCGATCTTTAGTGAACTGGGTTTGAAATTGGTTCGGTCAAGCTTCAGAAGATTTCGAAGCGTACCGACATAATTCCTGTACTCCAGAATGTTCTGCTTTTCGGAGCGAACAAGGCCTTCGATCCGCCTTGGTTCCTTATCGAGTCCTAAGTTGATCTCAGCAGGCGTAAACTTTTTCGGCAGCGTTTGTATCAACTTTTCCGTCGTATCGATCCATCGTTGAAGCGCGTCTAGCTCTTCGGTCAGTTGATCAGCCGACGTCTGCCAATGGTTTCGGTGGTCGTCGACGATCTCAAAGAATTCTTCCGTCGCAGCTTGACGCAACTCAGGAGAGAGATCATTTCGCTGAAGCTGCTGCAACAAAATGTGCATCTCATTCAGCCCGCTCTCTCGCAAATGGATCGAGGAACGTTCGTTTCCGTCAAAATCCACTAGAGCTGTCGGATATTCTTTATGCTGACCTTTGAGGTAATACGTATCCTTCGAAGGCGTGATTATTGCCGGTACAAGCGGGTTGACGCCCTGTACTGAATAATCTAAAAGGATCCGGCGCTTGGTCATCACATGATGCCCGCCACCCTCGGCTCCCGTTAACATTGTTACCAAATTGAATCCCTGGCTGAAGATCCCTTGTTCGGCGTTAAAGCCATGATCCGAAAGCAAAACCAGAGCGGTTTCATCTGCACGAGATGATCTCTGGATCCCGGTCCAAAAGCGCCCAAGTGTCGTGTCCAATTTTTTCAGCTCGATCAGCCGTGAACGCTCGTCGTTGTTATCGTGCATCACGTGGTCAAACGCCGTATCGTAATAGTCGAAATAATCGATCTGTGGTTGTGTGATGACCCGATCAGCAATGTCACGCTCGTTCTGCTTCATGGTCATTGCGAGAAACTCGAATCCCATTGAATACTCGTTCATCAGGTCGATCGGGTTCCTCGGAAACAAGTTAATGAATCCACTTCCAAGCTGATTCAACCATCGGTTATCGCGTTGATATAACTGGGGGCTGTGATACCGCTTGTCGAATGGAAACATATCGACAAGAAGCGGTATTTGCAGTTGCGACATTACCTCGGCGGCCGGCATATCTGCACGCTTCTTTCGGAAATTGTCGAGATAGAAGGCGAAAAAACGAAGGTAGTCGTATGTCTGAAGCGTGAACCGGTCGAATTCGACGTTTCCCTTTATCTGCATGTGCTGTCCGGTATCAAGCATTCCCCACGCAGGTCCGGAAAGGCTGATGCCGCGAGTGTAAAAATTCTCGACACGCGAACCGTTCTTATAAAAGATCTCGTCAAACCACGGCAATGTCGACTTACCGGTTTCTGAATTTTTGATCTTGACGTACTTATCTACCGAATCGAACGGAAGGCCATCGATCTTTACCAATACCAGGCGCTTTACGCCCTGCGCATTTGCGAATCCGGCGATTAACGCGATCAGAGTGCAAAATAATACCGGGCGGATAAACCTTGAATACGAGAACATTTATTTCTCTTGAATTTAGTGCTGAGGTTGGAGATCTGTTGTAATTGCCCCATCGCGTTTCGAAACGCTTTGGCCTTCGGCTCTGGAACGCTTTAGGTATTCAGATGCCGCCTCGCGCCACCGGGGTTCAAATCTTTGATTATTGTTGATCGCGGTGAGCACTTCCTTTGCCCCCTTATTATCTATCTTGAAGAGTCCGGCCAGACACGCATTTCGAATGTCGTCTTCTTCGGACGCGGTAAAGATCTTTCCGATGGCTACGGCCGTCTTTTCGCTGGCAAGACCACCATTTTGCGCGACGAACGTAAGCGATCGCATCAGCTCGTTCACGTTGGCATCGATCTCGGGACGAACGGAATAAAAGGCGGTTTCGCGTATTTTGCGCTCGTGGAAATCAAGTTGCCGCCGAATATCTACCTTAGCCATCAATTCCGGTGTGGGTTTCACGTTATGTTCATACAATCCGAAGGTGAGGTATTTCGCTATCGTATAGCCCAGAGGCATCTTGCCACCATGGGCCGCAAGCGTCATTTCTCGTATACGGTCCTTTTCGAGTTTTAGCCGAAGTCCGTCAGGACTCTTCGCGTATTCGACGAGGTTCTTGTATTGGCTACGAGCTAAATTCATTTCCGCTGCAAGATCGTTATCCAGCGGATTCAGTGAAACTTTCTCCAATCGTGTTTCAATTTCCTTACGAAAGTCTTCGTTCAGGCTTTCGTCCATCGCAAGGATCATTTTCAATTGCGAATAAGCGCGGACGCGAGTTGGTTGGTTAAGGTCCGTTCCACGCCGGCCGGTGACGAAGTTGTAAATGAATCGTCCGTAAGCGAGTGCCCTTCCACCGCCTTGTGACAGCGAAAATACATTCCCCATCATATCGTCGAGCGCGCGTTTGGTCATTTCGCGCTTTTTTGGATTACCAGCATCGCGGAAATCGACTAAGATGATCGGAACTTTGGGATGGTCAAGCCCGTACACCGCCAAAGGAATAAGCGTTTTGCTCACCGCGCCGGGCGTGTTTGGTTCTACTTCGCGACTTTCAGAGTCAAACCACCGAACCTCCGAATAGCCTTTCCAATTCCGCAATCGCTCATCATCCCAAGGATTTTTGATATTTAGAAACCGGCCATTCCAGGCGCGAGTCTTGTTGGCTTCCAGATCTTCCTTAAAGACCCAGGCGATCGCATGTTTCGCGTCGCCATTCGGCATTTCAAGCGGCTGGAAATAGAGACCTGCAGCCTCTGTAAACCGCCTGAGCAATTCGCGCGTCTGGCCTCGGTTAGCCGCTCCTTCAAGAAACATCTTGTCATTCGCCCGGAGGAAATTAGCCTGCTGCATCATCCCGCCAAACATTTTGTCGGTCAGGCCCAACCTCGTCTGCAGGTCGAGTAATTCGAGATCATTCAATCCGTTCTCACCCGCGACCTGTTGGTAAAGCGAAATGATGGTCATGGCTTCAGTGATCGCCGCTTTCTTATAAGCCTCGCGATTTCCGCGAAACGGCCCGTAGATCAGCTTTACTTTATCACCGGCAGCACCGAACCAACTCCGCGTCAGCATTTCCCAGATAATAGGTTCTATGCCCATTCCAGAACCGGCAAAATTCATTATCGTGGGTGGAACCGACTTACCGGCATCCAGCTTCGACGAACCCCGTTTATAGAAAAAAGGGATCATCGAAAAAAGCCGCTGAGACGTGGTCGGTTTGGTGTACGTGAGCATCCACAAGTATCGCAGTTTGTCGTTTTCATCACGATCGTCGCCAAGGGTGTCTCGTAAGACGCTTACAAGCGGCACCGGACGGCGCTCACCGTCCGCGTCGGGCTTATCGAACGTGCCGTTCATTCGATAAAAGATCGTGATCAATTCAGCGCCACCTTCGATATTTATCTTTTCAACCGAAAACGGAAGTTTGGCTTCCTCGGATGTTGTTGGGGCACTAACGGAGCCGGTCTTATTTAGAAGATCCTGCGAGCGAGCCGGTACGCTGCCCAAGAGAATGGACATTAACGCGACAAGCGCGAACTTCGCCGAAGCATTCTTAAAATAAGTGAATTCCAACAAATTCATGTCCTAATTAGCGATTTCTATTTTTGCCTGAGGAGTTGATGAAGGCAAAATTATCTGCAAATAATACCACGAATAAACGGCATGATGAAGATTCGTGGTAAATCCGTAAAGCCAGAAGAATCATATTATTGAACTGAAATTTCTGTCAAAATTTCCTCTTTTGGATGCAAATAGCTCCTAAACTGTTTGCCCGCACCGCTTACCGTCGTTATCCAACGCAACTCCATTCGGAGATTGTAAACGGACACAGCGAGTATGCTAATATTGTCGGTTTGAATTTAACGTACGACAAATTACGCATTAATGACTAACGAAGAATTACTCGCATCGGAAACCGAACATATCCCGTTCGAAGAGCCTGATTCAAAACCCGCAATAAAAGGTAAGTTGATCTTGATCCAGGGGATGGTATTTGCCGCTGGGCTTGGTTTGCTCGTTTTTGTGCTTTACAAGATCGGATTCAGCGTTATAACCGAAACTATTAGTCAAATAGGTTGGGGATTCCTGATAATCGTGGGAACAAATTTCTCACGGCACCTCATCCGGGCACTGTGCATCTATCTTGCGATCCCGAAAGAACATCGAAACGTGCGCTATCACAACGTACTAGCTGCGCGGCTTGCGGGCGAGGCGATGAACCTTATGACCTTTGCCGGTCCGGTTCTTGGTGAAGCTACAAAGGCGGCGATGTTGAAAAACCGCGTTTCATTTGCCCGCAGCGCGGCAGCCGTGATCGTAGACGACATCATGTATTACGTTTCCGTGGCCTTGATGATGCTGAGCGGCGTATTACTTATGGCCCTGACAGTCGGCGCGAATGGCAAGGTCATTCGTTATACGCTGATCGGGGTAGGGATCGCCGCAACAGTCATGCTTGTCGGCATGTTCCTGGTCGTAAAGTTCAACGCGCGGCCTCTAAGTTTCGTGCTGGAGCGTTTAGACAAGCGGGGTTGGCTGCCGGGTTTTGTAGCGACTCGACGCGAGTACATCCATGAGATAGAGACAAACGTTTACAGCGTTTACAACGAGCGGCCGACGCTCTTTTACTCGCTGCTTGGGCTCGGATTTCTGGCTCATGTAACCAGCGTGCTCGAGGTATTTCTCGGACTGAATTTGCTCGGATACACTCCAACGTTTTCGCACGCTTATATCATCGAATCATTAACGAAAGTGATCAATGCCGCGTTCAGTTTCATCCCCGGGGTTGTCGGTGTGTACGAAGGTGGTAATGGAATAATCCTGAAGGCACTCGGATACACGACCGCGATCGGTGTCGCTCTGGCATTGATTCGCCGTGGAGCGATCCTCTTCTGGGCAGGTTTCGGATTTGCGATCCTTTTATGGAGAACGGTTGACAGAGGAGCCAAGAGCCTTGCAAAACCGGGAACTGAACCCGCGTCTGAGGAAGCTTAATTCGGATAACGATAATCTGCTATTTGGCCCGGTTAATTATTTGCCGGGCCATTTTCATTTATTGCATCACGAACATTTCGCGAGCGGTAAATCGCGACCAGATCGATCATCAAGACGCTTACGCCGTTTAAAAGAAGAAGATGGATAAACCCACCTTTGCCCATCAAAACGAGCACCAGCCAGACCCCAAGAAGTGTTATCCAAAGCGCTTTCAATGCCATAAAATCACTAGTTAGATCAATTCATCGAACGGCCGATCGATATTCTCGCTTCCCGGAAGCGTCGCATGCGTTGCGAGATAGGCCTCGTCTTTATAAAGAAACGTTAAGAGCTTTTCACCAAGTGTCGCTGGCAAAATACCAAGGCGATGCGTCGATTTGAGCAGTCCCAAGGCAAGTTTATAACTGATCGGCAGCGGAACTCGGGTTCTTAAATACTTCTTTTCGAGCCGGTCCAAAAAATCATTGATGTCAGCAGCATTGGACGGATAAAGTCTATACGAACCGCTCGAAACCGGCGCCGATAGGATCGCTACGATCGCATTCAAAAAATCGTCGGTGCGTATTGGATAGACCTTGACCGAATTCTTTGTGAACCTGAATGAGAATGGAATTTTTTTCACGACGCTGACGAGTAATTTATAAGGGCCTTTCGGTTCTTTATCGACGATCAATCCGGTCACAAGAATGATCGCGCCATACTTCGACAATTCTTGAGCCATTTTGAATTTCGTCTTGCCATACGTGCTCAGTGTATCCGGCGACGCCGCAACGGATGAAATGAATACGAGGTTATCCGGACTCGAAATATGCTCTTTCAAGTTTTCGAACATCCGACGGTTCTCGTCGAGGATCTTGTCTTCGTCCTTCCCTCGGATCCACCCAAAATGTAAGACGCGATCCGCAGTCCGAACGCGAGCGGCCTCTTTCTCCGGCAGAGCTTCCTGCAGGTCAGCTTTAAAATAGGTTATGTGGTCGCCCTTGATCAATCCGTCTTCATCCGCCCACGGGGTAATTAATGCCGTAACGTCAAAACCGCCGACCGCCGAAAGATGTTCGAGAAGTTTTTGGCCAAGATAGGAATGAGCGCCCGTAACGACGACCGATCTATTTGTCATCGAGCGACTCTCGCGCCGTCCGCGCGGCGTTGGCCATTATTGTGAACGTCAAAGTTTGTGCTGGGCTTTCGGGAAAGACCGAAGAATCGGCTACATATATATTCGGCATGATCTCGCCGGTCGGCTTCACCGGCACAGCAGCATCCGCATATGGAAATGCCCCGACATAGTGTGAGCTTGTGCTCATTCGCACGAGCTTCACCGGCGGCAAAATGAACCCTCGACCGGAAACCACGCTCCTCAATTGTTTGAGGACCTTACGGGCGTGTTCATCCGACTGCCCGTACGATCGTTTTGAAACGTCCAGCTTGTCGTCTTTCAATGAAAGCGAGTATGACTTCGAGATCTGCGTTGGGAAATACATTTTTGCTAGTATCATCCGCGCCTTGAATTTCGATGCAAAGAATTTCAAATATCGCCAATATCCGACCGGGAAATAATATCGCCAATAATAATCAGCGAATGGGGAAATGTGAACATGCGCGTAATGCCCGTGTTCGTCTCGTGGAACACACGCCAGAATGGTGTTCGTGATCGAAATATATTCGGAATGGTTTCCATTTCGTGAATTACCACCAAGATAGAAGATCGGGAAAACGTACGAATTGTTGTCTTTGACCGTAATTCCGTCTTCGATTCCCAACGTCCGCATCATGATCTCGGAAGTCCCGAAACAGCCGGCGCCGAGATACAGCTTATCGAACCCATTGTTATGACCGTCTGCCGTTTTCAGCGAAACCGATCCATTCGCACTCGACACGGTGGTCACCTTCGCGTTGACGATCTTTTCGACCATGCCTTGCGCCTTCGCTCTTTCGATAGTTTTCGTTGCGTCGTAGATCGAGCTGCGAAAGCAGCCGTACATGCATTCTCCGCAATATACACACGAATTCGGAGCGGAACTCTTCGTTTCAACTGCAAGCCGGTTCAGTCCCGAAACGATATTGTACGGTCCTGCTTGGTCCTTACGGCTGTTGATCTGATCGTTGAGCTTTTTGATCGGAACAGGAATGTCGATCGGAGGCCGGTTGACGAAATCCTCGCCGAAATATGTATTCAGCTCGTCGTGCATGCCTGAAATTCCGATCTCTTCCGAGATCTCTGAATAATATTCAGACATTTCGGCAAGTCCGACCGGCCACCCTTCGAAATCGTTTTCGACAAAAGGAAAAACGCTTGCACTCCAATGACGGCTAAGTCCGCCGTAAAACTCGCTTATGAATGGTTTGGCATTTGGGCCTGCCTGGTGCTTTCGAAGACCTTGGCCGAAAAAAGTTTTTGGGGGAGGAAATGCAAAGCCGAATTGCGACCTTATCTGTGCGTGAAGGTTCTCGTACTCGTCTTCCGACCAATCTTTCGGAGCGCGGTCGTGCACCGGACTTACTTCCGGGACTTTTCCTATGTCGAAGACAGTGACTGATGCATCAGGTGCGTGTTTGGTAAGGCCTATCAACACGCCGGCGGCGGCGGGGCCGCTCCCAATTATCGCAACTTTCATCAATAACCCTCATCGACGGCCGTGCCGCCGAATTGACGTAATTGATTAGTTTATAACCTACCCTTGCCCGTCTACAAATCAGGAGTATCCCTGCTTTGCAATGGTAATACCAATAACTTTAGTGACTGTTCGTTAATAACGTAAATATCGACAGCTGGAACTTCCCCGAGACTGACGATCTCGGCCGGCATCGAGACCTCTTCGAGTCGCTTGAGAAAAGCATTGTTGCTAATGTATCTGCGACCGCGTGCGTCGATGACCACGTCACCCGGACGCATATGTGCAAGCTCCGAAGGGTCGGAGAGCCACACGGATTTGATATCGTCGCGACCCAATCGATGCAAGTGATATTCCGTCAATTTGGCGGTTTCGCTGTAGACTCGAGCATCAGGTACTGCATTGGCGGCAACAAACTTCATTGCTTCTCCAAGCCTTGAATCGAAAAACTCGTCATGTGGGAAATAATTCCCGGCCTCCGCCATTCCGCCGCCCAGAATATTTGTGTAGAGCCGATAATGCGGCGTTACGCGAATCGAATCGATCAGTGGGATCGCAGTAGCTGTCAAAAGAACGGCGGCAAATACTCCATTGCGGACCGCAATGTTATCTGACCCATTTTTCGCGAGGCGATATGTGACCTGACGCACGACAAAAGCGATACCGATCGCCGCGATCAACATTACCGCCGGCAATGGAAATGCAAAATAGCGAAGGAATTTGCCGCCCAACACTGTGAAAGGCCAAAACCAAAAGAAGCACCACCAAAAAAGGAAATAACGGCCGTCACCGAGCTGGCGCCGAAACATGAGAACTAGTCCGATGAGAAAGCCGGCGATCGTCGTCAATGGCAGCTTCACCGCCATGAAAACGTAATAAAAATGCCACGGAACCCCGAATAGCCAAAGCGTGAGCTTATTTCGATAGATCACGCCCATATATTCATAGCTGCTCTCAACCTTGTAGCCGACTCGGTTTTCGCTTACGAAGGCCGCGATCGCTCGCCACGTGTCGGGCAACAGAATGGTCGGATTAAATACCAGGAATGAAACGCCGACAATGATGAGAAATATCAGCCAGCGTTTTTGGCCGAGCCGCCATTTCGTCGTGGGCAATGCCTGAAACGTAAAGTAATAGGCCGCGGCGATCGCCAGAAAATGCGGCATGTATTTTGTTGCCATCAGCGCGCCGAAAGCTGCGGCGGTTAGCCACATCCACTTCATGTAATTGCCACGCGTTGTTTCCGCGACCCGCTGACTACGGAGCAGAAACACGCTCGCGAGCATAAAGAAAAACGTCATGATGACGTCTTCTTTTGCTATCCGGGCAAAGCCGATAGCGGAAGGGTCGAAGGCCCACAGACCGGCAGCGATGAGGCCGACCTCGATCCCGAATAATTCCGCCCCGATCAGGAAAATAAGAATGGCACTCGACGCTCCGAAGATCGTCACGGGCAAACGCAATGCCGTTTCAACGGGTATCTGAAGCGATTCGTTATTCTGAGCGAACGCCGAATTCCACCGCTCCGCGACGACAACCGAGATCGTGAGTATTCCTTTGAGAAACAGCGGATGTTCGCCATTAGCACCCGTCAGTCCATGCGCCCGATAGTCTTCGACGCTTTCGAGCTTTTTCCATTCGTCCTCGCCGAGGCTTTCGTCGCTCAGATTAACCGCGCGGAGCCAGAAGCCGCCGATGACGAATATTGTCAAAAGCGCGACGATCGCAAACCTTCCCACGAGGATGCCGCCTTCTCGGAAATAAGTGGTTGGATTGATATTGGCTGTTGAGATCTGGTCCGCGGTCATTCGTAGTTGAGGGCTTCGACCGCATCGAGCCGTGCAGCCCGCAGTCCGGGATAAAGTGCACCTATCGTGCCGCTGACCAGCCCGACGATAAGGATATTGAAAACAAGCTGCGGGTCCACTTCAACCTGCAGCGTTGTCCATTTGGAAAGCAGGAACTTCAAAACGAAGGTACCAACGACGCCGAAGATAACGCCCGCAAATGTGATAAGCAGAGCCTCCTGCAAAATGGTGATAGCGATCTTCGTCTTCGACATCCCTAGCGATTTGAGCACGCCGATCTGACGTGTTCGCTCGGTAACGGTCGTGTACATTGTGAGCAAAATTATCAAAGCACTGATGCCGCCGGCGACGGCAACGACGACATTGAGGAATACGTTCAGTGCAGGGACGCCCTGCATATAAAGTTCTTCCAATTCGCTTGTAAGCATTACCTGAAATTTCGGGAACTGGTTCGAGATGGCTTCACCGACAGACTGCGGCGTAAAGCCCTGCTTGATCTTGATAAGGAATGCAGATGCTCGATTTTCAGCACCAAGTTGGGCCTGCATTGTCGACAGCGGAATTTTGATCCGCGCTCCGACGCTGGGCTCGTATGTGCCGACGATCTCAAAGTCGCGTTCGTAGATGCTGAAATGATCGCCGATCTTGAGCTTTCGGTTCGCGAGCCAGGCCGTGTCAGACATCATCTCGTCCCGGCCCTCAACAAACTCGCGGCCCTGGATCACCTGCAGCCCGGCAACCCGCGCGTAGTCTGCGTATGGAATGCCATCTACTAGTCTGCTGCCCGTGATGCCGTCTTCGGCACGCACGCTGTTTTGCCCAATCGGTACGACATCGGCGACGCCGTCAACCTTTTTCACGTCATCGACCAGCGCAGCCTGCAGACGCATTCCATCCGATCCGGTCAAGCCGATGCTTCCCGACGGCCGGAACATGATCTCGGCGCCGACGTTCGATTCGCGCTTCGCTCGCTCGCGGAGGCTGCCGTTCGCAAGGCCGATAGTGAACGCGATCAACAAAACTCCGATGCCGATGCCGGCGATGCTGACGATCGTCCTCGCCGGCCGGTGCATCATGTTTGAAAATACAAGGCTATCCATGGGCAAAAGGATTATTCTAACGGAGCGAGCGGTGCTGGTCGAATCGGGATCTGTCCGCACGTTGTCCACCGCTTGTCCGGGGCTTGTCCGGCAAATGTGAGCGGACAAACAAGTTGTTCAAATCCAACAGTTGCCGATTTTTCCCACCCGAAAACAGGTCGATTTTGAAAAAAGTTTTTTTCTTCGACCGGTTTCGTGTTTCCCTGATTCAATTTTCAAAGATCCGGGCGATCGGCCCGACCAGATGATAGCACGATTTGCACTGATTGTACAGTGTTTTGTGCATGCGACAGCATGATTGGGCTCGATGCAGTTTCAAGCACCCCCTAACTGTTTGATTCACTCAAAGACTTCCATATACTTGATGCCCGAGCCGGTGTTGAAGAGGACAACGGTTTCGCCGGAACTTATCTGGCCGGCGGCGATGAGCTTTCGCAGGGCGGGCAGGCATGCGGCGCCTTCGGGTGCGGCGAAGATGCCGGTTGCGGCGCCGATCTCGGCGACGGCGGCCATCAATTCTTCGTCGGTGACGGCGATCGCGGTGCCGCCGGACGCGCGGATGGCGTCGAGTATCAAAAAGTCCCCGATGGCTTTCGGAACGCGCAGGCCTGAGGCGACTGTCGAAGCATTTTCGAATTCATCTGCAAATCGCTCGCCGTTCTCAAACGCCCGAACGATCGGCGCGCATGTTGAGGATTGCACGGTGATCATCCGCGGCCGCTTCGAATCGATCCAACCCATCTGCTGCATTTCGTCAAACGCCTTCCACATTCCGATCAGGCCGGTGCCTCCGCCGGTCGGGTAAATTATTACGTCAGGTAAAGTGTAGGCAGTCGGCTGTTGGCGGTTGGCGGAATGATTGCCGCTGCCGCTGCCAACCGGCACTGCCAACTGTTCAGCCAGCTCATAGCCCATCGTCTTTTTGCCCTCGACGCGATATGGCTCCTTGAGGGTCGAAACATCGAACCAGCCTTCGTCTTTTTTTCGCTCGGCGACGATCTTCCCGCAGTCGGTGATGAGGCCGTCGATCAACGTTACGTTCGCGCCGGTTTGTTGGCACTCGACGACGTTCGCTTTCGGAGTATCCGCGGGCATGAAGATGTGCGCTTCCATCCCCGCACGCGCGGCGTACGCGGCCATTGCGCCGGCAGCGTTGCCGGCGGACGGAACCGCAACCTTCTGAACACCGAATTCCTTTGCCATCGAAATGGCGGCTGTCATGCCGCGTGCTTTGAAACTCTGAGTAGGATTTTGGCTTTCGTCCTTGATGAGCAGGTTGATGCTGATGTCCAGGTCTTCGGCAAGCTTGTTTGCATTCAGCAGCGGCGTCCACCCTTCACCAAAAGAGACGACGTTTGTCCAGTCATCGACCGGCAAGACCTCGCGATATCGCCAAAGGCTCGCTTCCCTGTCTTTCAAGCTGTCGGCCGTCAATGTCTGCGCCGCAGCTTCAAGGTCGTAGCGGACGAGCAGTGGTTTTCCGCATTCGATGCAGAGGTTTTGCAGCACGCGCGCTTCGTGGCGAAGGCCGCAAAGCGCACATTCGAGATGTGTAACGTTCATGATGCGAGGTTAACCGAACAGATCTTTCCGGCACAAGCGATACGGCATTTCGAAACGCAAATTCCTAAGGCCAATTCCGTCGATCCGGTATAGAATGTTTTCCCGAAAACGAAAACAACTATGAATCCGGGAGGCGACGATGAATAATTACGAACTCTTTCATGGTGCAAGCGCGGAGAAAATGCTCTACAACGTTCGAAATTTCGGGCTTACGGCTGATAACGAAGGCAAGATCTACTTTTCGCAAAACGAATGGAAAAACTGTCTTGTTCACGGCGCAGACCGAGGAACCGGGGAGTCCTATGTTGTGAAGGTCAAGATCACAATTCCCGCGGATGCACGCATCGACAGAAGTCCGCGTGCCGGCAACCCCGACGCATTGATCGTGATCACATTGCCGCAGAAACTTATTCGCTGTGATTTTATCGAAATGTACGTTCGGAGCGGAAAGATCGGGGAGTTTGAGATCAAGACCATTCCCGGGCCGTCCATCGAATCATATCTTGCAAAGGCGTTGGGCCAGTGACCGTTATCTAACGAGAAGCGGCTTTAGCTCTTTGTAAACGTTCTCCGTCATGATCTTGGTCCCCTGCGCATTCGGGTGGATGCCATCGGCCTGGTTGAGCTCCTTTTTCATGGCGATCGTGTCGAGCAGGAACGGCAGGTATGCGACCTTGTGTTTGTCGGCAAGGTCGGGAAATGCGTTGGCAAAATCGCGCTGATAATCGGCACCAAGCGTCGGCGGTGCGAGCATCCCGCATAGCAACACCTTTACGTTTTTCGCTTTCGCTTTTCGAATGATCTTGTCAAGATTATCCTTCATTTTTGCGGGTGAAAGGCCGCGCAGAAGATCGTTTGCTCCAAGTTCGAGGATTAGCACCTGAACGCCGTCGTTCTCAAGCGTCCAATCAATGCGCTCGAGGCCGCCCATACTGGTATCTCCGGAAACGCCCGCGTTTACGACCTCGTAGTTGTAGCCCTCGGCGTTCAATTTCTGCTGAAGCAAATAAGGGTAGGATTCTGTCTCTTCCAAACCGAACCCGGCCGTCAAACTGTCGCCAAACGCTACGATCTTCGGCTTTGCTGCAACGCTTTTCGGCAGGACGAGCGGCTTTCCATCAACGTCGATCTGTTCGGCGCTTTTCACGCTGCAGCCGAACGAGGCGGCACCGATCACGGCCAATATCAGGAAATGGATGAATTGCTTCATATCGGTTAGATGCGTTTTACGTAGCGGCCGCTGCAAATGTTCGCGAACTTCCGGTTTCGATCGCCGCACTAGATTGTCGGTATTCGCGCGGCGATTTTACATTTTTGCATATTCGCTTCACGATTCAATTTGTATGATCGACATCAACCGCGTTTCAAAAACCGTCCGCTCTGGCAGCGACGACCTGACTATCCTTTCGGATGTTTCCATCGAAATACCCGAAGGGCAGTTTGTCGCGCTCACCGGCGCCTCGGGCAGCGGCAAATCGACACTGCTCGGCCTGATCGCAGGGCTCGACGCGCCGACCTCGGGTACGATCTCGATCGACGGCGAAGAGATCACGTCGATGAGCGAAGACGGCCTTGCCGATATTCGAAGCCGAAAGATCGGTTTCGTTTTTCAATCGTTCCACCTCATTCCGAGTTTGACGGCGTATGAAAATGTTCTTATTCCGCTTGAAATATTGGGCGTCAGCGATCCTGCATCGCGAGCGGACAAACTGCTCGCAGATGTGGATCTGACGAATCGGGGGCATCATTACCCTTCGGAACTTTCGGGCGGCGAGCAGCAGCGTGTCGCCGTCGCGCGTGCATTTGCCAATTCGCCAAAGATCTTGCTAGCGGACGAACCGACTGGAAACCTCGACTCAAAAAATGGTAGGCACATACTCGATCTAATGACCGAATTGCACCGAAAGAATAAAGTCACGCTGGTTTTGGTTACGCACGACATCGAACTCGCACGCCGAGCGGAAAGGCAGATAGTCTTGAAAGACGGAGCGGTTGTCGAAGACCGGTCCAGAGAGTCCGGAGAGTCTGGGGTGTCTTGAGAGTCATTGTAAATACAATTGGACAGAAATTTGGAGAGAGAAGAATGGCTACGATTGAAAGATTTGAAGATCTTATCGTTTGGCAAAGAGCGCGAGAAGTGACTAAAAGGATTTACCAGATCACAAGCGGCGGCAATTTTTCGAAGGATTTTGGACTTCGCGATCAGATCAGAAGATCCAGTGTGTCGATCATGGCAAACGTTGCCGAAGGCTTTGGTCGTCGATCCGACAAAGAGTTTTCGAGTTTCTTAAATATTGCTCATGGCTCCGTCGCGGAAACTCAATCCCACGCGTATGTAGCGATGGACCTGGGTTATTTGGCGAAAGCCGATTTTCAACAACTTTACGTCGAACTAGACGAGATTTCGCGGATGACAATGGGCCTGACCAAACACCTGAGGAACGTTCGATAGATTTGAACTCTCGGGAGTCTCGGGACTCTCGGGACTCTCGGGACTCTCCGGACTCTCCGGACTCCCAAGACTCTCTGGACGCTTATGCGTTTTATTTTGAATTTAACCCGGCGCGAGATCCGCTCTTCATGGCGGCGGCTACTCTTTTTCTTTTTATGTATCGCACTCGGTGTCGGTTCCGTCGTGGCTCTACGCTCGCTGATCCAGAATGTCACGCGAGCGGTGGGGACAGACGCACGTGCGCTGATGACGGCAGACGTTGAGGTCAGCTCGACCAATGATTTCTCTCCCGCCGATCTCGCGAAGATCGATTCCGTTCTGGTGAATTTCCCTATTATTGAGGCGAGAAACGAAACCATCACTACGTCGACAATGGCACGGCCGCTAGACGTGGCGAACGAAAGCGTTCGAATGATCGAGCTGAAAGGGATCGAGCCTCCATTTCCGCTCGTCGGTAACTTTGTTCTCGATGGCGGCAAGCCTTTCGATTTCTCGCTGCTCGACGATCATGGCGCTGTTGTCGCGCGGATATTGCTCGAAGACCTGAAAGTAAAAGTTGGCGACCAGATCAAGATCGGCGAGGGCGATTTTAAGATCAACGCAGTTTTCGATGAAGAGCCCGGCGGAGTAAGCGGTTTTCGACTCGGTGCGAGGGTCTTTGTGGAGAAGAAAGCCTTCGACGAGGCAGGCATAAACCGAACGACTAGCCGCGTCAGAAATCGCATTCTATATCGAACTTCGGACAATCCCACCGAGCTTGTAAAACAGCTTCGGGAAACGCTCAAAGGCACGACGCTGACGGTTCAGTCCTACCGCGAAACGCAGGAGCGATTAGGGGAACAGTTTGAGCGCACTGAAAACTATCTGGCACTGACCGGATTGCTTATCCTCGTGCTTGGCGGAATCGGCGTCTGGAACGTTTCGCGGGCCTTCGTCGAACAAAAACGAAAAGCAGTCGCCGTGCTTAAATGCCTCGGTGCCTCGGGCAACCGGATAATTCTCGTTTATCTTTTTCAGATCTTGACGCTTGGCTTTGCAGGCAGCCTGTTTGGCGTTTTGCTTGCACAGTTGACGCTTTGGTTTGTTCGCTGGCGGTTTGCTGCAGAGTTGCCGGACCGAATGACCTATTCGGTCAACGTTTCGACGGTCGCCCAGGGCATCGTGCTCGGCGTGCTGATCTCGCTGCTTTTTTCGGCGTTGCCACTGCTTCAGGTCCGCACGATCAAGCCGCGGCTTTTGCTACGCGACGAAAACAACGAAAGCCTTCGTGCGCTCGATAAGACGAAATGGCTAATCGGTGCACTTAGTCTTATTGGCCTGCTTGGCTTGGCGGTGTGGCAGGCAGGCTCGCTAACTGTCGGCGGGTTTTTCATTGGCGGCCTTGGAGCGACGTCCGCCGTACTTTATGTTGCAGCGATAGTATTGACTCGGCTGCTCAGACGTATCAAGCCGCTTGGATCTTTCGCACTTCGTCAGGGCATCAATTCGCTTTATCGGCCCGGGAATCAGACCCGAGTCATTTTGTTGGCTGTCGGCTTGGGAGCGTTCGTTGTTTTGACTGTCCAATCGCTGCAGACCAACCTTGTTCGCGAATTCGACTTTTCTCGCAACCAGCGTCTTCCGAGCCTTTTCTTTATTGATGTTCAAAACAGCCAGAAGCAGGAACTTGCAGATCTGATCGTCGAGAAAACAGGCGAAACACCTGAATTGACGCCGACGGTCCGTGCACGCGTTGCGTTCGTGAACGGCGAACCGATGGGCGGCAATCAAACGAACGAAGTGCGGCAGCAACAGGGCCAGATCGGCCGCGAGTTTGCGGTAACTTATCGGCCAAATCTCGACGAGAATGAGACCCTTGTCGCCGGCCGCTGGTGGAACGAGGCATCTGATGTACCAGAGGTTTCGGTCGAAGAAGGCGTCGCGGAACGTGCGAACATAAAGCCGGGCGATTCGATGACATTTGAGATATCAGGTAGGAAGATAACAACGCGTGTAGGAAGCATTAGAAAGATCGATGCCCGAAACACTCGGACTGCATTCGTTTTTGTTTTCAAGCCGGGCGTGCTTGAAAACGCGCCGCAGACGTTTGCAGCCACGACGCTTAGCCGAATCGGTGCCACCGAACGCCAGCGGCTGCAGCGTGACGCCGTAACGCGATTTCCCAACGTCCAGGTCTTTGATGTCGCCGACATACTAACAGCGGTCCAGCGGCTTATAAACAATTTCGTGATAGCGGTTTCATTTGTCGGCAGTTTCGTCATTCTGAGCGGGATCTTGATCTTCATCGGTTCGATCGCGTTGACCAAATCACAGCGGATCTACGAGAACGCGATAATGAAGACGCTCGGCGCACGACGCCGTACGCTCGCCGCGATCCTGCTCTCCGAATACGGTGTTTTGGGAATGTTGTCGGGTGTGATCGGTGCGGCCTTTGCCGTCGGGCTTTCGTTCGCCGTGAGCAAGTATTTGCTCGATATAGATTGGACTTTTGACGCGGTGTTGTTTGTTTTGGGAATCGGAATCACCGCTGCTATCGTGATGATCGTCGGCGCCGCCGCAAGCTTTGACGTGTTGTTCAAAAAACCACTTTCTACACTGCGGTCACATTAAAGATGGCTATTCCGCAGGCTCGAAAGGATGGTTTTGCAGCACAGCACGCATTCCTACTTGATTGAACAGCGTTTCCGAATAGGCAGAAAATCGATGCAGCACTGGCCCGGCATCGGGACCCGCCGTTGTGATCGAGATCTCCTTGCAAAACCGTTCGAACGTTTCGCGGTCTTTGTAGAAAAGATAGCTGAGCGGCGTTTGCCTAAATGAATCGAGTTCCGTTTGTAGTTTTCCGATCGTTTCGTCCGTAAGCTGACTTTCCGCCGTGCGGACCGCACAGAGAATTTCCCAAAGTTTGGCGCGAAGCTGCAACGACCGGTCCAGTTTTTCAATGAATTCCGGAAACACATCACTTTCAGGTTGGCCGGATTCGGTAAGACGCAGAAATCCGGTCAATAACATCCGCAGATTGTCGTTCAGAACGCCATGTGCCGCCTCGACGCGAGCGAAAACCGTGATCGCCGATCGGATTCCCGAGACCCCGGCAAGCTCCTGCGAAAACGCCTTCTTGGACTCCATCGAAAGTGAATACGATGCCGCATCAAGCATTACGAACATTTCGGCATTTTCGTCCGGCGAGCGCAAAAGGCGATTATTGATATCAAAGTTCAATTCATCGATAGCTTCGTGCAGGAAGGCAAAAATAACAAGAGCAGGCCGCAGCGGCTCATCGCGGTCGAGCATTCCCTTTACGACATCCAGGACGCGAAGTATGCCGCCAAATCGCGGCAGATAACGTTTCAGGTCTGAACGGTCCGAAATGCTTAACGTGTCGTCGTCGATCAGCCTATCAAGCTTTTCGGGCAGATACCGACGGCCAGTCGCTGCCAGATCAGAATCGAATGTGGCGAACACAGATGTCTTCGCAAGCCGTTCCGCCACCATCTTGCACCAGGCGTTCCATTCGACGAAACTTAAAGTCGCGTTCTGCCTGATCGAGTTATTCAACGCAGTCAGGGAGCCGATGGCCTCGCCGAGCTCCGCGATCGCGTGCTGGATAAAACCATCACCCTGTAATGCACGATGGATCGTAGCGATCAACTCGCTGCATTTGATGAAAACGGCGTGCGTTATCAGAAATTCAACGCGATAATTCCTTTCAGCATGCTCCGGGCCGGTGCGCAGCGGAAAAACCTGTCGTTCGGTCGCGCAAAAGACTTCAAGCCCGCGCACCCAAAGCCCAAGCTCGAACGCGAGATCTTGCAGCGCTGCATCGCCGTTCGATTTACGTTCGGTGATGCCGGCGACCGATCGATCGGAAGCAGGGGCTTGAGTCTTTCCAGCCATCAAAGGCGTTTCCTCTCTAAATTTGGTTCGTTGAGCAGGCGGGTTGCGGTTATGCCGCTAACTAATTTATACATCATAGGTTCGGCTCAAGGCAACGCAATTCTATGAAGATCCTGATCGCAACGAAGAATGAAGGCAAGATCGCAGAGCTTCGGTCACTGCTTTCCGATGAAAGGCATGAATTCATCGGCCTCGATGCTTTGTCGGATATTCCGGACGTCGAAGAAACGGGTAATACGTTCGCTGAAAATGCAAAGCTAAAAGCGGCGGCGTATTCGACGCATTTCGGACTGCATACGCTGGCAGACGATTCGGGTCTTGAGGTCCAGGCTTTGAACGGGCGACCTGGCGTTTTCTCGGCACGTTACGGCGGTGTGAAAAAGAATTACGACGCAAAGATCCGTCTGCTTTTAGAACAGCTCGACGAAGCCGAAAACAAGGACCGAAGGGCTCGGTTCGTTTCGCATATAGCCTTCGCGTCACCCAATGGCGACGTGTTATTCGAAGCTGAAGGAGTGTGCGAGGGATCGATCGCTTTCAAGCCAAAAGGGACGAACGGTTTCGGCTACGATCCTGTCTTCATACCCGCAGGTTTCGATCAAACATTCGGCGAATTGAGCGATCAAGTGAAGCAAAAGACCAGTCATCGAGCGCGTGCGATCGCGAAAATAATGCGATATTTACGCGATTTCGCTTGACCCTCGTAATATTCGCCTGTAAAATTCGATGCTTGGAACCGTTTCGCATAAAAATAACGGGGCGTAGCACAGCCTGGTAGTGCGCACGGTTTGGGACCGTGAGGCCGCAAGTTCGAATCTTGCCGCCCCGACCATCAGGCTGGCAATTCAGTTAGGAACACTTCACCCGACGTTGCTGTTTCTTCCCTCGCCGGCATCGCAGTTCTAAAGTTAGAAAGTATTAATACTCAAACCACCTTGGAGGATAATTGAACTATGGCTCGTATGACACAATCCGAGATCATCAGCGCTCTTGCTGAGCAATCCGGAATGAAGAAATCCGATGTAAAAGGATTTTTGGAAGGGCTCGCAACCATGGCCACCAGCGAAGTAAAGAAAAACGGAGAATTCACATTGCCGGGTTTCGGCAAGCTGAAGAAGACCAATCGTAAAGCACGCGAAGGCCGCAACCCGGCGACCGGCGCGGTGATCAAGATCCCAGCGAAAACCACCGTAAAATTCGCAATTGGTAAAGCCATGAAGGATTCAATAAGCTAATTATTATCAATAGATTAGCCCTTTCTAAAGGCCGCCGGGACCGCAGCACCGGCGGTTTTTTTGCGATTGGTTTTACCAAAACCCATATTGGATCAAAAAAAAATGGTGACATATCCATTACTTTTTGTTATGCTTCTGTAACATAAGTTGGGTATACGGAAGAGCGCAGTAAACATTAGCAACCCGAGAGTTAGATCATTGAACTAACTGCATCATCAGGATGCGGATCGGCGGAGTTTTGCGTTGTTTTCCGACCAAGTTATTTTGGGGAAAAGGGTTATTTAGTTAGATTTAGACAAAGGAGACCTTAAAGTGGCAGCAGCTAAACCTATGACTTTGCAGGAGAGAATTCTGCAAATCGATCATATCCAGGCTCGCCGGTTTACCAAGTTAACTGGCGATTGTATAGATATTGCTACCCAGGGCATCATCAGACATCTTCGGGCTTGTGCTCGAATGGACGTGAATCCTGATGCCTCGGCCGTGCGCGAGATCATTGACGATGCTATGAACGGCAGACGAGTTTTTGCCGAGACGTCGAACGACTTATTGGCAGCCTGAAGAAGTACTTATATTTTTTAGTAATACCAACATTGACCGCCTCCGAAGGCGGTCTTTTTTGTTTGGAACGCCGGCTTCTTGCCGGGAGTGCTTATTTGAAGATAGCTCTGTAAAGCGTATGCCCGCCGATAACTTCCCCCTCGTCCAGGTCGTACCACTGTTCCACTTTCGAAAGATCGAATGCGTTGTCGTTCGGAATGACGACAAATGAGATCAAAGGGTTCGACGCCTGGGCCCGCCCGAAATTTTCGCGGTACGCCTTATAATTTCGCACTTCGACAGCGACCTCGCCGTACGTCAGGGGCTTTGATTCCACGCTGAGCCGGTCCGTGTGTCGACCCCAGCCAAAAAGAGCGATCTGAGAAACAAAGTCGTTCTTCAACAAGTAATCTAATCCGCGTTCGTCGACGTTCTGATAATAGAGCTGCTGGAAATACCTTTCTTTGCTTTCGTCCCAAGACAAACCAGCGAAAACATGCTGATGCCGCGCCCAAAGCACGTTTTGCGGAACGAGGGTCGGCATGTCGTCGGCAAAAATGCCGTCGAATGAAAGCACTGTCTTTCTATTTCGCGACGGATCATCTTTCACCAGCTCGCTTAATCTGTTCGCGACGGGAACTGCTTTATCGCGTTCAATATTCGCATCATCAAGTACCCGAACGGTGTAATGGCACTCGACAAATCCCCAAAATATCGCGGCGATCATCAACGCCGAACAGGCGATCCTGGAAACGAACTTCCCCGCTACCAACTTCTTTTTCCAAAGAATGCCGATCGCAGACATTGCTGCCAATGCCGCGACGTAATTCCCAATAAAGACCTGATAGTGGATCGGCTGCAGCGACCTTCCCGTGATCATCTGCTGGTTGAAGATCACAAATGCGACCGATGTAAGGGAAAGAACAAACATTGTCGAACGGCCGTTCAGGTCGATCGCCTTGCATGCCAGCCCGGCGATCAACAAGATCAAGACTGCAAAACTCACATATTCGGGAAATCGAAAAAGGTCGGGTGCGTGGGTATTTACAAGAAGCTGCACGTTGTCCATCGTGTCGGTGCGCTTTGATAGCAGATAGGCATATGGAATCAATGTGAGCACGCAACCCGCACCGACAATTGCGAGATTCTTGATGTCGCGTCGCCAACCGTCAGGCCTCTGCACAAGCCATACCAGAACCACGCAGCCAAGGAACGCCGCCGCCGTCGTCCAGATGTAAAAGTACGAAAAGACGCAGTATGCAAAGCACAGGACGGCGAGACCCCCGAAGATCAATTTTGGATTTTGGATTTTGGATTTTGGATTCGTAAGCTCTTGCTGACCGCCTACGAGTTTCCAGATCATCGCGACAAACCCAAAAAACGCGGGCATCGCAAGAGCCGGAATGTATCGCCGAAAACCAGGGAAATACGGGTACGAGAATCCGTCGAAAAATAT
>QHXS01000034.1 GCA_003223975.1 Acidobacteriota bacterium | reverse complement strand
CCGCCCAACATCTTTGCGACCTGATCATTCTCTTGGGGATCCATGACTTCTCGCTTTTCCTTAAAACTAAATATGTTCTTTCAACTTCTCTTTCAATAACCCTCGCCCGCGGCTGATGCGGGATTTTGTCGTTCCTAAACCTAATTCCAAGATCGCGGCAACCTCTTCATAACTTCGGCCTTCGACATCTCTTAGCACGACCGGCAATCTGTATTTCGGCGGCAGTGTTTCTATTGCCTTTGAAATCGCTTTGCTCAGCTCATCGTCTTCAAATCCCGCATCCTGCAATGTTCGTGTATCCGCCGGCTGAAACTCGATGTCCTCGCCTTCATTGCTTTGAAAAAGTCCTGTCAAAGAAAGCAGATTGCGCCGTTTTCGTTTACGGACCTCACTTATCGCAAGGTTCGTCGCTATCCGATAGATGTAGGTCGAAAACGCGTATTCCGTATGATAGCGATCGAGCGCGAAATAGAGCCGAACAAAAGTTTCCTGCGCAAGATCGACTGCTTCTTCATAGTCATTCAAAAACCGGTACAAAAAATTTGTTATCGGGTTTTTGTACCGCGACATTATTTCGGCGAACGCATCTTCGTTGCCTGAACGCGTTGCGGCTACCAGTTCATGATCGGAAAGTTTGTGGTCATGCATCGGCGCGAGTGTTTCCTCCGCGTTCCCGATCTCGACCTTGCCCAATGCCATACACGCATACGTTTGTACAACAGATTTCCGATCGAAACAAAAACCGTTCCGCATTGATGATCACGCGGAACGGCTTGAAAAGTTGCAAAAATTGGATAAACCCGCTTTATGCTGGACGCAGCGTAAGCACAAGGAACATCGAGTTTTCCGAGGTTGGCAGCGAGAGCGAGCCAAGAAGTGTCGGCGTGTTTTCGCTCAGCGTAACACGGCCCGAGCTAAGCCCGATCGCCTCATAATTGATGATCGGAAGCTGCTTTCCGCCTTCTTCCCTGAAGCTTCCGGTTCGGATCGGAATACGTGCACCGAAGCGAAAAACCTGGAGCATGATGTCGTTCTTTCCGCTTGCATTCGGTCCGGCACGAAGCCCGCCAAGGTTCCATTCCAAAAAGCTGGGTGTTTCGCTATCCATCGGCTTACCGAAGATGTTCGACACCGACTTGAATTCAAAGTTGCCGCCGTTCGCAATTCGCCCAACATACGTATTTGCCAGCCGGTAATCGGCGAACTGATAGTTATTTTTGAGCTGCTTGGCAACGCCGCCCAGGTTATCCGGCAGGCGGCTGCCGCTCTTCTCGTCGCCACCGATCACGACCTGCAAAACGACGTCATAACTTGACTCGACCGTAAATCGCGGGTCGCGGTCCTGAGCCGATGCATTTATCGAAGTTCCGAAGACAATTATAGAAAGAAATAGAAACAAAAGGGATCGTCTGGGGTGCATTGTGTTCTCCTGTTCAAAGATTCGAAGTTCAAAATTTCAAATCCTTAAACAACGCTGCCCAGGTTTTGTTGCAAATTATTAAGAGGCGGCGAAGAGCGTTTCGTCGACCTTTTGTCCAAATGTCACCGTGCCGACCTGGACCTCTTCGATCAGTTTATCTCCCACACGGAGCTCGGAGTAGAACGGAACAAGCACGCCCTGTGCGTAACGGTAATCGCGAAACTTTCGCGTTTCTTTGATCCCGCCGATCTCATAATCCAGCATCATGACGCGAAAGAATTTAGCGCTTACGTAGAAGCGTGTCTTGTTGCCCTGCTTGTCGGTGAGATCAAGAAGGTAGTATTCGACGCCGAGTATTTTGTCACGACCGGCAAGCTCAACCTTTGATTCATTTTCCTTGTACCATAGGAGCGCCTCGATACTGTGTACATTTCGGTTTTGAAAAGACAGCGTTGCCTCATCACGCGGTTGAAAGATCGATTCGTTATAGATACCAAAGATCTTGTCCCCGCTCGACACCATCGAATAGGTGGCCGTAGGCAACTCCTGTTCGAAACGAATCTTTGCGATCCCCCCGGCTTCAGGCCGCATCGCCCAGCGTTGGTAGTTCGCGTTCGTTACAAGGCCATCGGCTCCGGTGATCAAAAGCTTACCTTTCTCGATCTCGGTTTTTCGTATCTGGTTAAGTTTAGGCCGGCCAACAGGGAATGCATATACCACGATCACGCTCTCGGCGACCTGTTCGGCGGTCAGTTGCTGGTCTTTCGCAGCAGTCTTTGACTTCGAATCCTTCTTTTCATCCTTCTTATCCTGCTTATGTTCCTTATCCTGCTTTTGTTCCGGCGTCGGTTGCGGTTTCGGGACCGGGTTCTGGACGTTAGGAACCTGGCCCGCGATCGCGATCGAAAGTAAGAGCGATAAGCAAACTACAACTAATGTTCGGACGCTGCGAAAAAACAAATCAATTCTCCTGAGATTTACGACAAAATTAACAAACGCGGATTGTAGCATAGTAAGATGCGGGAGAGCAGCGGCAGATGCAATAAATCCGGCAAATAGTTGATGAAATCGCCCGTTAAAAAGATGCTTCATGTTGCACTCTACGAGCCCGAGATACCGCCAAATACGGGCAATATCGCACGGCTCTGCGCCGCAACTTTCACGCCATTACATATCGTCGGGGTGACCGGGTTTCGAATGGACGACCGGACGCTGAAACGTGCGGGACTGGATTACTGGGAACATGTCGAACTCCATCGACACGTGGATCTGGACGCCCTACTGGCCGCCCTTCCGAATTCGCGTTTTTTATATTTCACTACTAAAGCGACGCGTTCGTATGCGGATTTTGAATATCTCGAAAACGACTGCCTTGTTTTTGGTCCTGAGACCCGCGGTTTGCCGGAGACTGTCTTGGCGGCGAATAAAAACAACTGCCTGACCATTCCAATGCCCAATCCGAAAGTCCGTAGCCTAAACCTTTCAAACAGCGTCGCGATTGTCCTCTATCACTCACTTTTGGCGACGAAATAGATCGAGATCTAAGCCTTTGAGATGCACGATTTCGTACAACGGCGGATGTCGTTTTTTCGTCAAAGTTTCGAATCTCCTACCTACACGAATGATAGATTGAGGAGTGATTATTAAAGTGATGAAAAGGCTTACAAATTTATTCGCAATTTTTACAATTTTGGCATCGTTATCGATTTCAGCGGTAAGTATAAACGCACAGGCACCTGCCGAATTAGAAAAACAGGTTGCAAAGAGCATTCTCAAGATCCCTCGCTACGAAGTTTTTGATCATATCGATTTTTCGATCGACAACAACGGCGTTGTTATGTTGACCGGCAAGGTCCGGAATGCGATCAACAAAAGTGACGCCGAGGGTTATGTAAAGCACGTCAAGGGCGTTACGGGCGTAGTGAACAAGATCGAATTGCTGCCGCTTGGTAGCTTTGACGAACAAATCCGCCGCGATCTATATAGGACGATATCGAATGCTGGCGGGCTTTCTCGATACCTTTGGACCGTGAACCCGGATGTTCGACTCATAGTCGATCGCGGGCACATCACGCTCGAAGGCAGTGTTTACAACATGGGCGACTACAACCATATGAATATAGTGGCGAGATCGGTTCCAGGAGCGTTCAGCGTGACCAATAACCTGAAAGTCGGCGGCGAAGCTATTCGCTAACTCACAACAAGAATCAATATCCAAAAGGCCGGTACATTTGCGCCGGCTTTTTGCGTTTCCATCCCCGATGAAGCATTATATTCGTTTGCCTTCAGCACGGGAATTACATCTATGATCGCTACCGAGAATATACGCAACATCGCCATAATCGCCCACGTTGACCACGGAAAGACCACTTTGGTCGATGCGATGCTCGCTCAATCCGGCACGCATCGCGAGAACGAGGCGGTCGTGGATCGCGTGATGGATTCGATGGATCTTGAACGCGAACGCGGCATCACGATCATGGCAAAGAATACCTCTGTGCGGTATGGCGACTACAAGATCAATATCCTCGATACGCCGGGCCACGCCGACTTCGGCGGCGAAGTGGAACGTGTGCTCAAGATGGTCGACGGCATCGTGCTGCTGGTCGATGCGGCGGAAGGGTGCCTACCGCAAACGCGTTTTGTCCTGCGAAAAGCGCTTGAGCTGAAACTTCCGGCTATCGCATTGGTCAACAAGATAGATCGTCAGGATTCGCGTCCCGAAGAAGTGGTCAATGAGATCTATGACCTTTTTATCGACCTGGGCGCCAACGACCATCAGATCGAATTCCCGATCCTTTATTCGATCTCGCGTGACGGCGTTGCAAAAAAAGAACTTACCGACGAAGGCAAAAACCTCAAGCCGCTTTTTGACCAGATCATCGAATCGATTCCTGCGCCGCACGCCCTGCGCGACGACTCGCTTCAGTTACTGGTTGCCAATATCGACTACAACCCGTTTGTCGGCCGGCTCGCCATCGGCCGCATCTTTTCCGGCAACATCGCGAAGAACCAGGAGGTCGCCGTTTCAAAACGCGACGGATCGCTGGTTAAAACGCGTGTCAAAGAACTTTTCGTTTTCGAAGGACTCGAGCGTGCAACTGTAGACAATGCCGGCACGGGCGAGATCGTCGCCCTTGCGGGTTTTGACGATGTTGAGATCGGCGAGACCATCACTTTGGCTGACAATCCAAAACCGTTGCCGGTCATAAACGTCGATGAACCGACGATCTCTATGATCTTCGGCGTCAACACATCGCCGTTTTCCGGGCTCGACGGGAAATTTGTTACGTCGCGACAGATAAAGGAACGGCTCGATAGGGAACTGCTTGGAAACGTTGCCTTGCGTGTTAGCGAAACCGAAGCTGCCGAACAATTCAAGGTTTCGGGTCGAGGCGAATTGCAGTTGGCAATTCTGATCGAGATGATGCGACGCGAAGGTTACGAGCTTCAGGTCTCAAAGCCCGAGGTCATAACGAAGAAAGACGAAAAGACCGGTGAAACACTTGAACCGATCGAGCAGGTCGTGATCGACGTTCCCGAGGATTTTATCGGCGTCGTCACCGAAGCGCTCGGCCGGCGTAAGGGCCAAATGACCAAAATGATCAATAACGGCTCTGGACGCGTACGTCTGGAATACGAGGTTCCGTCACGGGGGTTGATCGGTTTTCGTGGCGAGTTTCTGACGGAGACCAAGGGCACAGGCCTCCTGAATACGATCTTTCTTAGGTTCGATAAATGGCAGGGCGAGATGCGTTCGCGCCAGACCGGCTCGCTCGTTAACGACCGAATGGGCGAAACAAACACCTACGCTCTTTACAACCTGCAGGAACGCGGAACTTTGTTCGTAAAGCCGCAGGTCAAGGTTTACGAAGGCATGATCATTGGCGAAAACGCCCGGGCCGTCGACCTGGACGTAAACGCGATCAAAGAGAAAAAACTATCCAATATGCGGACGACTTCGGCCGACGAAGCAATGCGTCTGGTTCCGCAGCGTGAAATGTCGCTTGAGCGTGCATTGGAGTTCATTGCAGACGACGAACTGATCGAGGTCACGCCAAAGGCGATTCGTCTGAGAAAGCGGGTTCTCAAATCGAACGAGCGGCCAAAAAAATAGCTGACAACCGATGGTCATCAGCGAGTCATAAGATCAACCGGAAAGAAATTCTATTTGTCGAAGGTCGAACTCAACCTGCCTAGTGCGAGTGCGCCTAGCGCCAATCCGAGATCGCGTAATGCCACATCGAAGTAGCCGGGAATCAGAAGCAGATTCACGATTATCAGGAATAGCCACGCCGAAACAACGTAAGCGAAGATCTTCGGTTTGAGAAAAACGCCGATACCGGCAATAACCTCGATCACGCCAACTGCGTACATGAATTCGTGCCCGTGACCCCCAAGTATGTTGTTAACCGTTGCCGGCAGATATTGGTCCCAATTGACCAATAGACGCAAAAATTTGTCCAGACCGGCGATTATCGGAGCAACGGTAAAACCGAAATGTAGTATCTGATACGCCTGATAAGTCGGATTGCCAGTCATAGACTCGGATGAATCCAATCCAACAGCGCTTGTGTTTTGTGCAATAGATGCCATAAGTCCTCCAAAACAATGCAATTTCAGCAAAAAAGATATGCTGTAACCTGAATCCTATGCTATTATATCTAATAAGTCAATAAGATATTGGACTTATTAGCAACATAATGTTTACCGAGAGCAATAAACCTATTAGGAACAACAAAATGGCTCAAATAAATTTCGACCGTCGATTTCTGGAAAGCACACGAGGCCGCATAATCTTGCTCTTGCGGCGAAATGATCTGACCGTCAATGGTTTAGCGGCGGAACTCGACCTGACGGACAATGCTGTCCGGGCACATTTACTTTCGCTTGAACGCGATGGACTGATCTCGCAAAAGGGAATGATCAAAGGAGTCAGGAAGCCGCATTACATTTACGGGCTCTCTGACTATGCCCGCGAGCTTTTTCCCCGGCCATACGGGTTATTATTCAACCGGCTGCTATCGTCCCTTCGCGGCGTTTTGTCGCCGTCCGCGTTTATGGAACGAATTCGCGATATTGGCTTCGGAATCGGCAAAGAAAACAAACGTTCTGTTGATACAAATATGAATCAACGGGTCGATCGCGCTATTGCTGCGATCGAATCGCTTGGCGGTTCTGCAACGGCCGTAATTGAAAACGGCCAAACCATTATCAGTAGCAACAGTTGTCCTTTCGCCGAGGCGGTAAAGGAACATCCCGAAGTCTGCAAAGTCACTGAGTCGATGCTTTCTGAGATCCTCGAAACCGATGTCGTCGAGTCATGTGACCGGTCGTCATCACCCAAGTGCTGCTTTCAAGCTCGCACCGCTTAGATTTTTCCAATCGTAAAACAGCGAATTGACTTTTTCGCATTCACAAGCCTTTTTGGCATTCAGCGAAATATCGTCCTGAAATCGAACAGATTTGCAACAAAATTACCGCATTCTTGTTGGTCCTAGAATTGCATGATTTTGCATTCTAGCCCTTCAATTTTTCCCCCGAAAATCATTTCGAAAGGAGTACAACTATGAAAGCAATACAAGCAAGATCCAAAGCCGTTGACGAACTGCGTGATGCGATTAACGACTGGGCCGCCGCGGTCGAAGCTCGGGATATCGATGCTTTGCTGAAACATTACACGGACGACGTTCGCGTTTTCGATGTACCGACGCCAGAACAAATTAGAGGTAAGGAAAATTACCGAAAGAATTGGGAATCTTTTCTCGGACGCATCGAAGGGCCTATCACGTGCGAATTTCGGGAGATAGAAATTTTCGCCAAAGACGAAATTGGATTTATTCATACGCTGACGAGTATTCACGCAGCGGGTCTTGATCCGGACCATTGTCCATGGGTACGCGTTACGGCCTGTTTCCAAAAGATCAAGGATAAATGGATCACGGTTCACGAGCACGTCTCGGTGCCGATGAACGCTACCCACCCGTCGCACGATCCGCTGCGATAAGCATTCATAACAAGGAGAAGAAAATGGCAAAAGCTAATAAAGAAATTGTCGAAGAAGTTAATGCAAAATTTACTGCAAACGATCCGGAAGGATTTCTGGATCTATGCGATGAAAACGTCGTGTGGTCGATGGTCGGTGAAAAAACCAGAAACGGAAAAAGCGAGATCCGCGAATGGATGGCCGGCATGAAGGACATGGAACCGCCGAAATTTACTGTAGCGGAATACATCGCGGAAAGCGATTCCGTTGCTTGTCGCGGCGATATGACGATGAAGGACGAAAAGGGAAATGAAGGAAAATACTCCTTCTGCGATTTTTATCGCTTCAAGAACGGCAAGATCACAGAATTGAATTCTTATATCGTCAAACACAAGACGGAGGGCGAAAAGGACAGGTCCGCAACCGCGTAAGGTATAGCGATCAATATCGGCAAGAGCGCTGCTTGAATCAAGTGCTGCAGGCGTGATTAATTGCAGCGGCAAGCGTAGAATCTTATAAATAGTTCTGCGTTGCCTGTATGAAAGACCGCCTCACAAAGACCGCGTACCTTCGCTATTTGAAATGTCCGCAGGAGTTTTGGCTTGAATACCACCAACCGCTGCTGGTGGCCGAACCGATCACGCTGGAATACGAGCATCTGCGGCAACAGGGATATGCGGTACAACAGTTGGCGAAACGGTTGAGGAGATTTGTTCCCAGTGATGAATACACGGTCGATTTTGAGCGTCCGTTTCAGAATGCCGAGTTTTACGCGCGCAGCGATATTTCCGTCACCGAGAACGCGACCGGTTTGATCGACCTTTATGAAACAAAATCTGCGGCCTCGGTAAAAGCAGAACACATCGACGACATCGCGTTTCAAGCGATGGTCGCCGAAGGAAATGGATTTACCGTCGGCCGGTGTTTTGTGATCACGATGAACGGCGATTACATTCGGGCTGGTGAGATCGACCCGGAACAGCTTTTCGTTGTCTCGGATGTAACTGAGCAAGTCAGGGAACTAATGCGGTCGACGATCGAGAGAGCTCAGAATGCGAGGGCATATCTCGAAACTGTTCCTGTTCCTTCGCTCGTAGATTACTGCGCAGAGAACAAGCTGGATTGCAGCTTTATTAAGATGCATTTTCCTGATCTGCCGGAATATACGGTCTTTGATATTGCGTTTCTAAAGAACGAGAAGCGTCGCGACTTGCTGTCGCAAGGCATTGTCTCGATCACTGACGTGCCGGACGATTATCCACTGTCTGCTAAGCAGCGACTTCAGGTATCGGTCGCGAAATTGGGCGAGATCCAGATCGACCGTGACGAGATCGTCAAACGCGTCGAGGGCTGGGAATATCCGTTGCAGTTTCTTGATTACGAGACGTTTGCTTATGCGATTCCGCAGTTCGACGGTCTGAAGCCATTTCAGCAAATGTGCTTTCAGTATTCCCTGCATACTATCGATGCCCCTGGTGCTGAACCAAGACACGATTTCTTTTTATCGCGCGGAGACGGCGAGCCGCCGCGTGCCTTAGCGGAGAGTCTGAAGAAAGCGATGTCAGGCGGGATCGGGAATGTTTTTGTGTGGTATGAGTCGTTCGAAAAGACACGAAATAGTGAAATGGCTGCGATGTTTCCTGAACACGCTGCGTTTTTCGAAGAAGTTAATTCGAAAACCCAAGACCTGATGAAGATCTTTTCTGAAAACCTGTATATCCATCCTGAATTCAAAGGGCGATCGTCGATCAAGAAGGTCTTGCCGGTGCTTGTGCCGGAATTATCCTATAAAGACCTTGGGATCGGCGATGGAATGACGGCGACGATAAGCTGGTTTCGTGCCGTCAAGTGGGAAACCCTCAGCAACGAGGAAAGAGAAACAATTTTTTCCGACCTGGAAAAATACTGTGAATTAGATACCGTCGCGATGGTCGAGATCTTTCGCCATCTTGTTGCACTCGTCCCTTTGAGATCGGCGGTTGTTACGAGCTAGTGAATGGAGGAATTCCTAAATGAAGATCGCAATGGTAATTGTTCGCACACTCATGGGACTTTTGTTTCTGTTTGCGTCCATCACCTTCTTATTTGGATTGATCACTCCGCCGCCCATGACGGGTCCGATAAAAACGTTTAATGAGGGTCTGGCGGCGTCGGGTTATTTCTTTACACTCCTGAAGATCACAGAACTGGTTTGCGGTCTGCTTCTCGTGACAGGATTTTTTGTGCCCCTGGCGCTCGTGATCCTTTCGCCGATCATCGTGAACATTCTGATGGTGCATACTTTTCTGGACCGTTCGGGGCTCCCGGTCGCTGCGTTTCTTGTACTCGCGAATATATTTCTCGCCTGGTACTATCGCGACCGTTTTGCGGGCATCTTAAGACCGTAACAAACGCGGAATCCAAATATTAATAGATCGGATAAACTTTTTGGCCTGTTTTCCGTCGCCAATTCGAATAAACATTTGAACCGCCATTCGCGTTTAAGATTGGCGGTGTTATGTTTTTAGTATTGAACTTTCCCCGATGACCGATTCTTCAGAACTAGAAGGCATCATAGCTGCCGACGAGCCGGCGGTGGTTGAACCTGTACCAGTTAAAAAGCCGTTTGACCGTTCGATCGTCGAAGGGCCGCTTTCGAGCGCCGTTTGGAAGATCGCGTGGCCCAGTATGCTGACGAATGCGATCGGCGGGCTGCAAGGGATGATAGACCACGCTCTTGTCGGAAACCTTGTCGGATTTCGCGGCAACGCGGCCATGGGTGTCAGTATTCAACTCTGGATCGTCGTCATCGTTTTTATCTCATCGATCTTTATCGGGATGAGCGTTTTGGTTGCCCGGTTTGCGGGCGCGGGCGAGCCGGAAAAAGTCAACAGAACGGTATATCAGGCTTTTCTGACGGCGATATTTATGGCGTTTGGCATTCTCGCCCCCGTAGGTTATTTTGCCGCGCCGTTTCTGCTTGATCTGGTTAACGCTGCTCCCGAGGTCAAGACGGAAGCTCTTCCGTTCCTGCGCATTATGTACGTCGGCAGCGGCGGTATGTTGATCTTTTTCATGCTTGGAGGCGCTCTTCGATCTGCCGGCGATGCGCGCACGCCGTTGGTCCTCGGCGTGGTCATGACGGTGCTAAATATAGCGTTCAACATCGTGTTGATCCGCGGATTGGGGCCGATCCCGGCATTCGGCACAATGGGCGCGGCAATGGGAACGGCAATGGCCTCCGGTTCGGTCGCGTTATTTGCTTTATGGAAATTGTGGCGCGGCGGATGGGTTGTTTCGTTTCCCCGAGGCGGCAGCTGGGCACCCGATTGGAGCGTCATTCGCAAGCTGTTTAAGTTTGGACTCCCGGCCGGGATTCAGGGCATCGCCATGAACGTTGGCGGCGTGTTGATGCTTTCCTTTATAGGCTCGCTCGCACAAAGTGCAGCCGCTCAAGCGGCATACGCGGTCTCGTATGTTCAATTATTCTCGCTCATAACATGGACGTCGATGGGCCTGATGGGAGCAGCGGCGTCAGTGGCCGGTCAAAATCTAGGCGCCGGTCATCCCGACCGGGCGAATACCGCAATTCACGTTGCCGCGCGATTCGGCATGGCGGGATCAGCGTTCGTCGGCTTTTTCTTTTTCTTTTTCCCGCAGCAGCTACTTGCGATCTTCGGTATGACCGATCCTGTAGTGGTTCAGATCGGAACGCAACTCCTGCACGTGCTCGCATTTTCGGGCATTTTCATTTCGGTTGCCTTGACCTACACCGGCGGGCTTCAAGGAACGGGCGATACAAAAGGCCCGCTTTATATCTCGATCATTTCTCAGGTCGCGGTGCCGCTTGGGATTTGCTTCGTAATGAAGCAGATCGGTGTGCTCGAGCCGATCCATATATGGGTTGCCATCCTCGCAGGCCACTTTACACGATGTTTGCTTAGCATCTTGCGTTTCAGCCAGGGTAAATGGCGAAATATCACGGTCGACATTGAGACGACCCAAGCCTAGTCGTCGAGTGCATTATCCTCTTCGTCTTTTTCTTTGTCCTTGTCGTAATCCTGGTAACCGTGAGCGTCGTCATAATAATACGAACTCGCTCCGGTTTCTTCCGACGACGAAGCCTCTTCACCGTCGCGAATTTTTTTTTCCTTTGCTTTCGGATTTTCAGGCATACCTAATTTATAATCTCAACGCACCTACTTTCACAACAAAATGTTATGCGTAACGTTCGAATATTTGCAGTGCTTGCACTTGCTTTATGCCTCCTAAAGGTACATGGCCAACCTTTAACGGTCCGCGAGATCATGGCGGAGCCATCGATCGCCGGAATGCGGGTCGAAAACGAACGTCTTTCGCCTGATGGATCTAAGGTCGTTTATCTTTGGAACCCTGAGAATAAATATCCAAAAAGCTTGTATCTGCAATCAACCTCCGGCGGAGCTGCCACAAAACTTCTCAGCCCGGGCGATCTGCCGCCGCCGCCGCGGCCCCCGGAACATGAAAACAAATTGAATTATGGCGTCGATCTTCGAGACGAGTTCGTTCGTGAACGGGAAAATGCCCTTGGGAATTTCGAGTGGTCGCCCGATTCAAAAAAGCTGCTGTTTACGCACGGCGGCGATCTTTATCTTCTGACCATCGGAGAGGCCAAACCAAAGCGGTTTACGCGAACGCAATCGCCCGAATTCGGAGGGCGTTTTTTAGATAACGACCGGATCTTATTTTCTCAAAACGGAAACGTGTTCGTTCTTAACATCGCGGATTCGACTCTCATTCAATTGACCCGCGAAGCAAATCAGCAAAACTTCATTTCTGTTGGAAACATAACTCCGGATAAAGCTGGCAAGGTGTTCGCCTACGTGGTCACCGATGCCTCGAAGCAAAGGCAATTCGTCGTGCCGAATTTTCTCGGCGAATTCGTCGCCGGAGGCGGACCGCGTCGAGGCTGGTCCGAACAAAAGCTTTATGTCACGTCGGCAGACGGCAGCCGCGAAATGCCGTTCGAGATCAAACTCCCAAAATCGGAAGGAGTGAGCAACTTTCGCCGAGTGGTTTGGACATCGGACGGGCAAAACCTGATAGTCGATCGCGTCGACAAAGATACTAAACGACGTCAGTTGTTCTTCGTTCACAGTCCGGGTGGAAAGGGCGAGCAGACGGACGAAACCGACGACAAATGGCAGGCTTCGTTATCCGCGATTTTCGAACCGAATCCGAAAGATCCTTCACAGCTTTTCTATGGCTCGGAAAAAGACGGATACAACCATATTTATCTGGCAAAACTCACGCCGAACAAGGTGGAACTCGGCGGCGGTGAGACAAGTGCGAAAGGCGACTCTGGTTATTCGCCCGATGTTTCAACGACACAACTGACGAAAGGCAATTGGCAGATCGAATGGGCGAAGTGGGAGCCCAAAGGCGATTACATTGTCTATCTTTCTACGAAAGATAGTACAGCTGGCCGCCAGTTTGCCGCCGTGGCACCGAGCTCAGTAGAACGAAACAATTGGTCTTTCAACTCCAACGGTCTGCCAGATCCTAAACGGTTTCCCGGCATAATATCCAGTCCGCAATTTGAAAAGGGCACGTTACTTTTTGGGTATTCTGAATGGAATCGACCAGAAGATTTGTACTGGATCACAGGGCTAGGAAATAGCGGACTAGTTACGGACGAAGGTTACGGAGCGGGAGCAGCGGCACAACTCACTAATACGGTTCCGAAGGAATTTTTGAATCGAGCGTGGAATGTTCCGAAATTCATCGACATCCCATCACGCGACGGAAAGGTCATCAAATCAAAGATCTATCTGCCGGCCGGCCACAATACGAAGCAGAAATATCCGATGGTGGTCTTCGTCCACGGCGCCGGTTATCTGCAAAACACCATCAACGGCTGGAACAACTACTACCGCGAATTCATGTTCAATGAGTTGTTAACTCAGAAAGGTTATGTCGTTCTTGATATCGACTACCGCGGCTCTGCCGGATATGGACGCGATTGGCGCACTGACGTTTACGATTTTCTCGGCGGCAAGGATTTCGATGACCATATCGACGCCATTGACTACATGGTCAAGAACTATTCCGTCGATCAAAAACGGATCGGCGCATACGGCGGCAGTTACGGCGGTTTTATGGCTGCGATGCTCGTGACGCGTGCGCCTGAACGAATTGCAGCTGTGGCGGCTCTTCGGCCTGTGATGGTCTGGAAGAATTACTACGCGACAAATCCCGGCTATACCGCGCAGCGGCTTGGGTTTCCGGACAAGAATCCAGAGGCGTATAAACGCAGCTCGCCTATCACGTATGCCGACAAGCTTCAGCGGCCGATGCTGATCCTTCACGGGATGTCCGACGACAACGTGCATGTGCAGGATTCGATGCAAATGATCGAGAAACTTGTTCGTCTCGGCAAGACACAGTATTTCGAAGCGATGCTTTACCCCTCTGAAAATCACGGATTCGTTCGGCCGGAAAGTTGGACTGACGAATACGAGCGCATTTTGGCTTTATTTGAAAAATATTTAAAAAATTGACTCCTCTCACAAGGAGAACAAAAATGCCCAGCAAAGATTGGAAAGGCTATACATGGACGTCCGACCACGGCTACACCTTCGGGCAGATGTGGAATTTCCTCGAATACGGAAATGTGCTCGACACGCGTGTTGAGTTTTCGAACGAGCTGATGATCGGCCTCTTTTGGGAAGAAAGCATGTTTCAGAATTGGTGGCAAAAAGGCGACAAAGGCCAGGACCTTAAACAGTACGCCGCCGGATTCGGCCAGATCGAGCGTGCAACTCTTGGGATAATGAACGCGCTCTATCCGGAAAAACGTATGAAGTACACGCCGGAAATGATCGTTAGCGATCCGTTAATTTCGGTAAACGCGTCGGTCGATTATCTACGATATTTGCGCAAGCGATATCCAAACTCAACCAAAGTTCAGATCTTGCACAATTACGGCGGGGCAGGCGAGGGGGGATCGACAGATGTCTCTTCCAAGGTCAGCCAGTGGATGAATTGTGAGGCAATTCTAAGGGGAG
>QHXS01000245.1 GCA_003223975.1 Acidobacteriota bacterium | reverse complement strand
TGTCCCTTCGATGCATATAGCAGCGTCTGTCCTGATGTTTCGATTCCTCGTAAAGTGGATTAGAATGTACTTTGACTTTTCGAATTGCGCTCCATGTTTCCGTCTCCATTCCTCCGCTTTTGCCAGCATTTCCTCAAGTCTCGCCGTGTTACCTTCTGGTGTGAGGCCTCTAACTCCATACCCAATGTCGTCGATGAAGCCTAATGCGAGGTGGTTGTTGCTGCGGGGGATGTCGAGAAGGTCGCCGTTGTAATAGATATAGAGAATTGGCGAAAGTGGTGATCCCTGCGGGAGTAGGGAAGCTGGTGGATTGAGTGCCGTTGAAGCTGGTGCGGGTGGAGCGGCCTTGGAGAAAGCTTTCTATCCATCTGGTGATCTTTGGCGGGATTCTTCGCTTCCTGAGATTGTGAATGAGTCGTTTGTGGTGAACATTATTAAACGCTCCAGCGACGTCCATAAATACAGCTGAGAATACTTCCTTTTGTCCCCATGTCTCGTAGATGTTCTCTGTCAAAAGCATCATGGCATCTTCTGTCGATCTGCACGGTCGGCCACCGAAGTGGTTGGCTGGGAGTAGCTCGTGGTTTTCGGTGAGGTATGAGATTGTTTCCGCCATGATACTTTCGAGGACTTTCCCAATGGTGCATTCAAGGGCAATTGGTCTATACGCGTTGGGTTTCGAGTAGTCGGGCTTCTTGGGCTTGCGAAGTACGAGCGTTGTCGATTCCTTGAAGATCGTGGGGAAGTGGCCTGTTTCAAGACTTTCTTGTGCAAGAAGCAAGAGGTGTTCCTTTATTTCATTGTAGCACTTCTTGAGGACGAGGTTGGGAATCTCGTCTGGTCCGGGGGCTTTCTTCGGAGAGAGCTTTTCGATCGCCATTTCAA
Organism: Acidobacteriota bacterium; assembly: GCA_003223975.1. Taxonomy (GTDB): domain Bacteria; phylum Acidobacteriota; class Blastocatellia; order Pyrinomonadales; family Pyrinomonadaceae; genus OLB17. Next base: position 3,017 of record QHXS01000245.1, on the reverse strand, counting down.
CTTGGGATAGGGTGATTCGCGGGGGGGTTGGTACTGGCTCGGGGTAGTCGGCTGCTTCAATGTCACTGAGATCCGCCGGTGGGGGCGGGGGGAAGAATGTTGACTTGAAGATTTCTGCTTTTTCATCGTTCGATGCTGCCGTCTCGTTGATCGTGGGGATATAGGACGACATTGGGGTGGAATCCATGTACTTCTTAAGCTTCCAGATCGTCTTCTCATCAGCCTCCTTCACAAATTTCCTCCATGTACTCCTCTTCGCCTTCTTGATCTTTGCTCTGTATTCCCTCTCTCTTTTTTTCCATACTTTCTGATGCTCCTCATTCCCCGTCCTCTTGAACTTATTCCTTGCCTTGTTTGTTTCCCTCCGGGCCTTCGTCAACTCTTCTGTCCACCATCTCTTGCTAAAGGGGGATATTCTTCTTCGAGGGGTCGTGCACTCGATCGCTTTCGCCAGAGCCGCCGTGATGTCCTCCGCCAATCGATCAACCATCGCCGGGGATGCTGGTTCGTTAGTTATCGGGGGGAGGGATTCGATTATCTTGGCTTTGAGGAGATCCCAGTTCGTCCTTTCAAAGTTATACATTGGTACCTGCTCCATTCTTTCCAGCTTCATATCGAGTGTCGTTATAATCGCGAAGTGATCTGAGCCGTGGTCGTGATTATGGGCTACTTTACATCTCAGTACCTTTTCTTCCATCTGCGCGTTTCCCCATACTAGGTCGATGGTTGTGCTGTTTCGTGGGAATGTAATTGTGCCGGCCGGGAGTATGAGGTTTAGCCCATTTGTTGCCATTAGATCAATGAGATCCTCCGCTTCATGGTCATGCGTTTCGTAATCTGGGGGATTCCATAGGGGGTGGTGGAGGTTGAAGTCTCCAACCATTGCAATTGCGTCGTATTGATGGTGTCGTAGGTGGGATCGTAGGAACGTAGCGAGGTCGTTGATGAGGGTCGTGCCTTTCGTGTTGTAGACATTGATGAGGAGCATGGGGAGGCTATCTTCGTCAGTTTTCACTTGGATCATTGCGATGTCGCTCGACGGATAATGCAGGGCTTGGAATGATGTCGCGGGTAGGATCCTGTTGTTGACGAATATTGCTGCTCTCGGTTTCTTGCCGGGGTCTTGACTCGGCGTCTCTATTATCGTCCACGATTGGTACGGCTGTGACGTTCCTGTCCGTGGCGAGCAATACTGTTCTTGTACAGCGAGGATGGCAAGTTTCTTGGAGTTTGGATGATTGAGAAGGCTTTGAGTAGTGGCTTGGGTGCGATTGAGGTTGTACTGCAATATTGAAATCTGCTGATTGCTATTCATTATAATACGCGTTTTTGTCCTTGAACTTCAGTCCATCGAGTCGCTCAATCTCCTTTATCCTCCGCGAACAGTCACTGTGCCATGCCGGGTTGTCATCTCCGCAGTTGGCGCATTTGTATGCGTCGGTTTGGCAGTCTTTGGTAGCATGATCGTCTCCACATCTCGCACATTTTTCTTTCCCTCGGCAATGACCCGCCTTGTGTCCATACCTCTGGCACTTGTAGCATTGTGTGAGTTGATACTGCGGGGTGTACTTCTCCGTGTTGAATAATCGGCAGTTAAGGAAGATGCCCTTTTTCAGACATTTGTTTGCTGCTTCCACGTCATGGGTCAGGGCGACGTAGGAGTAGTTTCTTGCCATGGGATCGAGTTTTGTGGGGGCTCGTAGCGTTCGAAGTTTGACGCCTTTGAGGCCATTTCGGTCTCCAATTTCTTTGGCGATATCGTCCAGATTATCAGTGTGGGGGTTGATCTCTTCGATGGGGACGCCGTGGAATACAATTCCGACTTTGGGTTGGCGTACCTCGAGTCCTTCAAATGCCTTTGACCAGTCGAGTTCACGGAGGCGGTTGGCTTCCTCCTCAGAGTCGCATGTGAAGCGGATGTCGTTGCTCTTCAGCTTTCGAAAGCCTCCAATCGTGAGGGGTGGACCAGACGTTGCCGTCGTGTCAGCTATTTTTTGGAATCTTTCCGTCATTTCTTTGTAGGTTTTGCTGGTCAGGTTGGCTTGTGTTACTCGTGATGCTCCTTCAGCGGTGAGCGTAACTTGGACCTTTGCTCTCTCTTGTCGGCGTTGGGCTTGCTTCTGCTGGCTCTCTTCGTCGAGTTCTTGCGCGCGGTGCCGGTCGCGGTGGGTTGGGGCTCTGGGCATTGCTGCAACGGTAGCCCATGCATTCGGTGCGGTTTTTGCTGCCTTGGCGGTTTCGATGATTGTTTCTTTGACTTCCTTGAGCTCGCGTTTAACGATCGCCATGTTATCCTCGATTGCTTGTATGGCTTCCATGAAGCTGATAACGTCGTCGAGTTCGGGGATTACCTCGTCTCGGAGGAGTGCTGATGTTTTCCGCGCGACGAGTTTGTCCCTGCTTCGTTTGATCATACCGATGGCTGTTTGCAGGAGCATTTTTGACGGGTTGCTGGGTGGTTCCGGTGCGTCATTCGTACTGGACGTTTCGACGGGTTTGGCGGCCGGTCTAGGACTGAGGCGGGTGGGCGTGCTTGGCTCGTTGTTTTCTTCGGTTTCTTCGATCGTCAACCTGGCTTTCGATTTCTTCGGTGCCGGTGGAGTTGGGGCCACGATTCGCTTTCGTGGGGACCTTAGCATCATTGTCGATGATTTGAAGACATCTCGTGCCTCCTCCTCGGCCTGCATTTGGTCGCTCCAATCTTCCTTACCGTCCGTTGGCGTTGACGGCATTTTGTCCCAAGGGGATAATGCTGCGCGAGGGATAACGCTGTGTGAAGCGACAATGCCGTGCAACGGGATGAAGCTGTGCGAGGGGATAATGCTACGCGAGTCCTCGATTCTGGGGAGTTGATTGCTCGCTTGCAAAAGATGTCTCGCAATGCGGAATCCCGAACAATGAATGTCGATCGGGTCAGTGTTCTGCGAAACAATGGTAAGCACAGGAGCCCAATCAGAAATCGAATACGCCTGTCGTAAATGAATTCCCAGTTTTAAAGCCGGCATTGTTTTGATCGG
>QHXS01000033.1:22575-35713 GCA_003223975.1 Acidobacteriota bacterium | reverse complement strand
ATCCGGACGCCCAGAAAGTTCTAGCGGCTTGGACGTGGTACGGCGCTGTCTATGTGGATCGGGAATTAGTAGACGGGGAAGATCCAAGCGCGGCGGCTCAAACGATGTGGCCCAGGATTGACTTCGCGAAGCTGTCGCGGTTATCGGGCGTTCCATACGGGTCGGCTATCGATGTGTTTTCGCGGTTACGCGAGGCGGAAATCATTTACCCGGACGGGACGGCTCAGGCGGACGCGGTCCAACTCATAGCGGCGCATGTGGCGGGGAACATGTCGGCGGCGATGCGGGGCCAGCGGTGAAACACGCCAAAATCCGATTCGCTTTTGTCTGCGAGTGTGGCGGGGAAGTGAATCAGGGCTGGACGGCGGTAAAAGACGGGACGTTAAACTTCGAAGTGTTTTGCCGAACGTGTACCCGCATCTGGAAGGTTCACCAGCAAGTCACGCGGTCGGACGCCTTCCTGGGGCACGATATTGCGGAGGAAGTCAACAGCCGGAGGCGGCAGGCCAATGAGCCTTGACGAGTACCCAACCGACCTTGAGTTAGAGCACATCGCCAAGTGGCCCGCCGTCACGGTGGATAACGGCCCTGCGGATTGGCACGACTTCATGGCGGAGGTTCGCGCGTTATGGTGGGCGGCGGACTGGGGCTGGAAACGGAAGGGAAACGCCTATTGGATCTCAACAGGCGGCTGGTCGGGGAATGAATCATTGATCAACGCCATGCAGGAAAACTTTTTGTTTTGGTCTATGTGCTGGGATTCGTCGAGGCGCGGCGGGCATTACAAATTCGTGATCAATAACGTTCGCAAGGCGGGAAGGAAACCGAAGGAAAACCAATGATGGTATTCGCATTCATCCTCGGAGTAGGAGCAGGGTTTGTACTCGCCGTTCTAACGATCAGGCACCTAATCCGAGAGGATCTTGAATCACGGGGGATCAAATGAAACCACGCGACATTCTGATTGCTCTTGCCGTTCTTGCCGCAACCTTTTACTTCATCCAAATTTTGGATACGGATCGGGGAGCGCGCCGACAAATCGAGAATTTCGAAATGCTTCAGCACTAATGAATGAATTCGAGGAGCGCGTGACGCAAGTGCTCCGCGAGTGTTATATGGGGGAGATGCCCGAGGATCCATGGGTGATCATCCTCCGGTTTAAAATGGCCGCGTTAATGCGCGAGGTCTACGACGAAGGGAAAAAGGCAGCAAGGTGAGCCGTGACGAATGACCTACGACGAACAGCTAAACAATCTCCTCGCGTGTCCCGACAAGGAAGCCGCGAGAGTGTGGCTTATGGTGGAAGTGCAGCGTTACGAGAGGGATTACAACAAAGATGCGATGACGGCGCGGCGTCAAATCATTGCGAATGTGTTAGGTCTAGCGTCCAAGCGCGGGCTCGACGTGTGGCACAGGGCGTCCGTCTTATTGGAGCCATGAATGATTTGGACATTCACCATCCCTGGAACGTTGCCGGGAACGAATGAGATTACCAGGGCGGATCGATCTCATTGGGGTCGCGGCGGTGCTCTTCGGAAAAAGACCACGCGAATGGTTGGCGAATGGATTGTGGCTGGTCTTTGCGGTAGCTTTGACGTTCCTGTGGCACTCCGTATTACATGGGTGGAGCCTAACGCTCGTCGCGACATTGATAACGTATCTGCCGGTACGAAGTTTATTCTGGACGCCCTCGTACAAACACGACGAATTCCTGATGACAGCCGTAAATGGGTCCGAGAGATCACGCACGAATTCCCTAACCCTGACCCGGAAAATCCACGAATCGAAATCGAGATTCAACCAGTGGCCGAAAGTGGTTCACGTCAATCCAACGGATCGGCTGAAAGTCTATGAAAGCCTCGGGACGTTTCAGGGGATCGAGATCCGGATCAACAAGTACACGGCGGAAGGGTTTATGATTCTGGAATTTCCGGATGGGCGATCCGAGATCAAACGGATTGACGACCTGGCCGAGGGTCAATTATGATGGCCGCGGCGAATGAATGACGAGAGCGTATCTGTAGGCACCATCGTTAAATACCAGGGTGAGCGTTGGGTTATCCGACAAGTGCTCCCCGTGTGGAATCAAGCCACGACGTACATCATCCTTCCTGAAGACGAAACCAAGGGCGTTGATCCGCGAATCGTAGACGGCTCCGAGATCGAACGGCTCTCCTAAGAAGTCCAAAGCAGTCCTGTACCCATCCTGTCCCGAGTCGATAAAATCCCGCGAGGGATTCGTGGCAATTATCAAGATGGGCCAACCGCTTCCGGCGAAGGCCGCGCGGTATGTCCGCCAACAAAAGTGCGTCTTTGCGGTGAGAATGCCAGAGCCGTTTGTGGTGGAAACGTGGCTCGGGAAATGGCTGGAAGGTCAGCGCGGCGACTGGCTCATTGAGATAGGAAACCAGATTCGATTCCCGGTGCAGGAAAATCGCTTCCTCGCGGTGTACGAGCCATACGACCCGGCTAAACACGGAGCGTCCGAGTTTAACGAGTGGGGCGGGGATGAGCGAAGAAACGGCACTGACAGAAGACGAAATCCACCAAATCGTCTTTAACTTAGAGCGCGGCCAAATGGAGCCGTGGCAGGTGAGGAAACTTATTACCACCATCCGTACCCAGCGGCGAGTCCTCAAGCACCTTTTCGATTTATTCAGGGATATCGATGCCTATGGCTTACGGGCACAATCTGACTCCATCCGTTCTCATAACCTTAATGCGCTTAAGCGGACAGTTGGCATGGAAGACTCGCAGTGAGGTGGATCGTCGCAGCCCTTACCCTTTCACTCTTGAGTGGATGCCGTACAGCGCCCGAGAGGAAAAAAGAAAGCTGGGAAATGAGCGAAGGAAGTCAGCCCGACCAATGCGATCTCACATTCTGCAATGTGGGGAAAAAGCCGTGGCAAGAATCGAAGAGTGGTTCACCCGTCACGCTAAGCCAAAGTAACTAAGCCCGCCTCGTTAACCCCGTCCCAGGATTTCCGCCACCACACCATCGATTGTTGCGACGTTCACGCGTTCTGGTCTAACGTCGCGCGTGACGATAACCGCGGCCCCGTCAGTGAAAGTCACACGAAGTTTCAGCCCCTCCGCTTGCAGCTTCCGCGTCGCCTGCTCAATCGTCAGACCCAAGATCCATTCATCCTTCATTTCTTTTTGGAGTTCCAGAACTTCGAGCGCTTCTTATACGGGCGCTTCCCTGCGATCTTGACGCCCGTGCCGTAGGGCTTGTGCTCCACTTTTACCTTTGGCGTTTCAGCCGGTGGATCGAAGTCCAATGTTTGCCACGGCCCCGGTTTGACGCCAGTTATGGGAACGAAGTTGAGCTTGGTTAGCTCATCGACAGGATGGGCGCTCGTGACCGTCTCGCCTATCGGGTCTTTGTAAAGGGTTTTTTGAATCGCGGCGTTGATACCTATTTCGCGCTTCGCGTAGTAATCTTGCCGCGCGATCCATAGCCATTCGAGAATTTCGCGGCGCATGTTTTCTGGAAGGGCCTCTAGGAATTCCAGGGCCGTCATGTTGCTAAACGCTTTGTCAGTCATTCAACGTCCTCCTGTTGGTTTGCTATTTCGAGCGGCGGCTTGTTGACGCGGCGGACCCGGACGCTTGAACGTTCAGTCTCGGGATGAGCGTCGGCCCATCGCTGATAGGCTTCGCGCCGCGCGCGCCACCATGATATGGGATGACCTCGTTCGTTCTCAACAACCGAGGCGTCGTGCCTGCACTTTGGGCAGCGGACGGTGAAACGCTTTTTATAGACGGGCTGGCCTTCGTCCTGGTATTCATCGCTGAACGGCGCGGACCATTGGTGCTCGCATTCGTTGGGGCGGGGATAGTTTCCGCCAAATATCGGGATGACGCGGTAGTAACGTTGCGGATCGGATCCTGTCCTACTGCGCCACTTTGCCAAGAGCGTCCGTAGAAAGTCTCGCATCCTTTTCTCCTTCCTTATTAAGAGCGCCGTTATAGGATTTCAAAAATTAGTCTTTTTGAAATGGCTAAATTCCAACACCCGCTTCGTCGGGGAACAATCCCATAGTTTGGGGGGATTTATGAAACGCCTTCAAACGACGGCAAGCGGTAGGTTTGCTACATCCTGCGGCGGCGGCGACTTCTGCCAGCTTCACCTGACCGTTTCTGAAACGCTCGGCGTATTCCTGGATCACATCATCGACCGCGAGACGTGGACGGCCAAACCAAACACCGGACTTGGTATCGATCTTCCCGGTCTGCTCAAACACATCGATGACGCGTTGCCGTCCGGATTGAGTTCGTTCCAAGATCATTTCGCGTTCAAGTTCCGCGAACGACGCCATCATTTTCATGTAAAAGCGCGAGTAGGGGTTATCCTCGTCGGCGGTATTGACGCCCTCTTTGTAGGAAACGAAGGCGATGCCGACGGCTTTTAATTCGTTGAAGACTTGGAAAAAATGGGGCAGTGAGCGGGCGAGTCGATCTTGCTTCCAAACAAGCAGGGCGTCGAACTCTCCTTGACGCGCCATTTGCATGATCGCGTCCAAGCCTGGGCGAACATCTTTGGTCCCCGACCAGCCTTCGTCTGAATGTTCACTGGTGATTTGCCAGCCACGGAGTCCGCTGTAGCGCCGCAGTTCGAGCATCTGCGTCTCCACAGATTGATCCTTCGTTGAAACCCGACAGTAAATCCCGACACGTTTGATCTCCAATGGGGCCTCCCGCGAGTGAGGTTAGACGGCGAATTAAAGATAGCAATAAATCCTCGGCGGTGTCTGGGCCTATAGGGGATTTTACCGAGGGTTGCCAAAAGGCCCAGGGCGTTCTAAAATCAGGCGCGTTCAATAAAGCGAGGGGGGCTCGCCTGCCATACGGAACACTGCCGCAAACGGAGCGATTGATTCGCGAAGTTCGACTCTACCTACGGGCGGGAAAATCGCCCAAAGAAATTGCGTTTCTCATTCACAGAACAGAAGCCGCGGTCCATAAATTGATTCAGCGATTCGATGACGTTCGCGCGGCGTACGATGAGTCATTCTTAATCCGCTGCAACCACCCACGAACCATAAGGCGACATCTCCTAGTGGCATAGGCCATTTGTCCAAACAAGTCGCGTGACCCTACAGGGGGTTCCCTGACATCCTCTAGGGGATGCCTCGCGCCTACAAACAAGCCAAGAAGAAACCCTTCCTCCAAGCGTTCTCGCGTATTGGAACGATCATCCGTGCTGCGGAAGCCGTGCGGATTGATCCGTCTACCGTCTATGAATGGCTGAAAGCCGACGAAGAGTTTCAAAACGCTTTCAATGCCGTCAATAACGAAGTGACGGAACGTCTCGAAGACATTGCCATCGACAAGGCGATGCGGGGCGACAACACGATGCTGATTTTCCTGCTTAAGTCGCGCGCTCCTGAGAAGTATATGGAGAGGTTCCGACACGAGGTTCAGAACGAACAACTCGGGAGGCTTATCGGGCTGGTGACCTCCATATTAAAGCGGCGACTTACGCAGGACCAAATTGAAGAGTTAATGCCCGAGTTCGATGCGGCGATCAATACCCTAGATACACGGAAACAGGCGCTCGAAATGATCGCATGATTCCGTCCCACCTAGCAGTCGTGCCCCAGCTACAGGCGGATCACCAGGCGGTATCCGCTTTGTTTTTGAAAGGACTCAAATCGGAATTGACCCGGAAGCCGATGCCCCTCGGGAAATTCCTGCAACGGGCATGGAGCGTATTGGAACCGAATCGTTCACTCGTCGGGAATTGGCACATCGATTATTTGGTGGAGCATTTGGAAGCCGTCACGCTTGGACAAATCAGGCGGCTGATTATCAATGTCCCACCCAGGTCACTTAAATCGAACCTCGTCTCGGTGGCGTGGCCTGCGTGGTCTTGGACGTTCAAACCGTGGACCCGTTGGATTTTCGCGAGTTACGCGGCGTCTTTGTCAGTCAAACATTCCACGGATCGGCGGACCGTGATCGAGTCGCCCTGGTATCAGAGCCAATGGGGACTCACGGCGAAAATGGCCGATGACCAGAACCAGAAAATGGTTTACGAAAACACCGCGCGGGGATCGATGACGGCGACATCGGTCGGCGGGTCGATCACGGGAAAAGGCTGTGACATCGAGGTTATGGACGACCTCATTAACCCGGAAGACGCGGAATCTGTGACCAAGCGGGAAGCCGGGATCGAGTTTTATAGACAAACGCTTGCGACACGCCTCGACGATAAGAAGACAGGGGCGATGGTCATCGTCGAACAGCGATTGAATATCCACGACCTCACCGCCGTCGCCTTAAAAGAAGGCGGCTGGACCCACCTGAAACTCCCCATGGAAACCACGGCGCCCGCAACGTTCGTCTTCCCGTCAGGACGGGTCTACGAACGAACGGCGGGGGAATTGCTCCATCCCCTGCGCGACACCCAGGAACGGATCGACGAGTTAAAAATCCGCCTGGGGTCGCGCACCTATAAAGCGCAGTACCAGCAGGATCCCATTGCTAAAGACGGCGGGCTTCTCAAATACGAGTGGTGGAAGTTCTACAACCGCGCGGCGTTCAACGCCATTCCCGTGGACGTGCGGCCTACGGCGGACGCCAGCGTTTGGGCTTGGGATACGGCGGCGGAGACGGGGAAAGAAAACGATTACACCGCTGGCGTCCGCATGGAAAAGATCAACAAGCGGTATCGCGTCACACACATTGTTCGCAAGAAGCTCGAATACCCGGAAATGAAACGGCGCGTTGTCATGGAATACCAAGCCGCGCCAGCGGATTCGATCCGGATCGAAAAGACCAGCAACGGGCAGGCGGTCCTTCAAGATTTCAGGCGGTCAACCGATTTACCCGTGGTGGATTTTATCTCGACGAAGGATAAACCGACACGCGTCAATATCGTAAGCCCTCTCGTCGAGGCGGGGTTAGTCGAGTTACCGGAAGACGATCCGATGACCCCGGCTCTTATCGATGAGGCGGCGGCGTTCCCGAGCGGCGAACACGCTGACGTTGTAGACGCCATTGTTATTGCGCTGATGATCCTGAGCGGGAAGTCTTCGAGCGCGGCGGCGGGTTTACATGTGATGACCGAGGAGGGCTACGGCGATGAGTGAGTCCAGGCTGATTTTGCCGGAGAAATACCAAGCCCTCGCGCCAGAAAAAAAAGAGTTTCGCGGACAGGCGTATAACTCAGACCTCCAATTTCTGGACGGCGTTCCTCAACCGGAAGACTATTCGAGCTTGGCCGAGGCGTACAACACGCATGTTTGGGTGTATGCGGCCACGCGCGCTATCGCCAGCAACTATGCGGGGCTGGATTGGAAAGCCTATCGGCGTGACGATGACGACCAATACGAGGAAATCATTGATCACCCGATGGTGAAACTCTTGCACAACCCGAACCCGTATATGTCCGGGTACAACCTGCGGGAATTCACGTCCATGAGCATGGATCTCACGGGAAACGCTTATTGGGCATTGGAATTTAACGGGAAGGATGAACCGCAAGAGATTTGGCCCATCCCCACGTCCTATATGCAGCCCGTCGCGAGCGCGACCGCCATGATCGACCATTACCTCTACAAGGTGAATGGGGTCACGATTAAATACGGCTTCAACGAAGTAATTCACCACGAACACATGAACCCTGTCAATTTTCTCTACGGCCAGGGATCTCTCGAAGCCGTCAAGCAATCCGTGATCACTGACATCTATGCGTCGGTATGGAACAAGGGCTTCTTTAAAAATGCGGCACGTCCGGATGCCGTCTTTGAATCGGAAGAGGTTCTAGGGGAAGACGTTCGCAAGCGCGTTCTCGCGGGATGGTATGCGATGCACCGGGGGTCAGATAAGAGGGGGAAGACGGCGCTGTTGGAAGGTGGACTCAAGCTGCGAGAGATGGGCTGGAAACACGCCGACATGGAGTTCGTGGAACTCCGTAAGCAGATGCGGGAAGAAATCCTAGCGGCGTTTGGCGTCCCTCCGATTATGTGCGGCGTTCTCGAATACGCGAATTACGCCAATGCCAAGGAACAGACTTCGATTTTCTGGAAGCACACGATGATCCCCCGGATCAAAGCCATCCAAGACAAGCTGTCGAAACGGGCGCGCCAGCTTTTCTTAGACCCCAGTATCAGCATTGAGTCGGACACAGGGAACGTGGAAGCCCTGCGCGTAGACGAGAAACAACGCGCGGATACCGCCAAGGTCTATTGGCAGATGGGCGTTCCACTGAACCAATTGATCGACAAATTCGATTTACCCTTTGAGCCGGTCGAAGGCGGAGACGAATCGATGCCTACCGTGGGCGGCGGTTTCGGGGCGGCCGCGGCGACTGGGATCGAAGTTCCGGAACCCAAAGCCGCGGCCAAAGCCCTGCCGAAACCGAAGGCCCTGCCTGACAAGGCGGTCATGGATGCCGAATGGAAAGCTTTTGACCTCAAGTTACAGCCCCTCGAAGACCGATTCGCTACCGACCTCCGATTCTTTTTTAAAGCGCAGCAGCGGCGGATTCTAGCCTCCTTCGAAGCTCACGCCCCGGCGCTGTTGCAGCGGTACGGCGTCGGGAAGGAATACAAGGCGTCATCGGGGAATAAACCCATCATCGATGTGTCAGTCTTTTTTGATCACGCCAAAGAGCGCAAGAAAATGCGCGAGGCGGTTCACGATCACATTGTGGGGCCGTATGTGGATTTTGCGACGGCGGCGGGGAAGTACATCAACCCGGCGTTTAACTTCAAACTGATTGATCCGCACGTTTTGGATTGGCTCCATACGCGCGAATTGGAGTTAACGCGAGACGTGACGGATTACACCATGGAGCGGATCTCGAAGGCCACGGTAGATTCGATTCAAGAGGCGCTGGAAGAGGGACTGAGTCAGGGCGACACGATCAAAGAGATTGCCGCCAGGATCGATGACGTGTACCAGCTTGCCCGCGAGAGCCGGTCGGAGCTTATTGCCCGGACGGAAACGCTATCAGCCTCAAACATGGGCACGTTGGCCGGGATGAAACAGGCGGGCGCGGAGGGGAAACGGTGGCTTCACGCGCGAGGCGGGAAGTTCTCGCGCGAGTACCACGAAGACACGCTGGACGGAATGACCATCCCCGTAGAGGAAAAGTTTGACATGGGCCACGACGGAATTCATATGGACGGCCCCGGCGACCCAGCGGGCGGGCCAGGCGAAATCTGCAACTGTCGTTGCACGATTCGGCCCGTCCGGCGATTGGAGGATTAGGTGAGACGATTACAGGTTTGGCTCGCAACGAAAGTTTTCGAATGGCTGGATCAACACCAGCCCGATGAAATGCACCGCCGTATCAAGTCGCACGTGGATCGGATTGTTCCGGACGTGGCCCGTAAAACGGTCATGGCGTATCTGGACCAGCAGCATCTCCTTCACTGTGCGGCCTGCCCGACTCGGTTTGGATTGCATCGAGTGATGACGGATCGCGGGGAAGTTTATCTTTGCGATAAGGATTATTCGCAATACCAAAAACGCCAAATGGCAGAGGCACACCAACAATGAGGGAGGATCACATCATGGACAAAGAACAAAAGGGCCTCAAGGTCGCCTATGCCAAGGGGATCGACGCGGAGAAAAAAACGGTTACCGCCTACGTCTCGACCTACGACTGGGACAGGACGGATGAACGATTCTCTAAGGGGTCGTGGCGTCTCGACAATTTCAAGAAAAACCCCGTCGTCATGTGGGGACACGACTATTCCCGGCCACCGGTCGGGAAAGCTGTTCGCATCGAGGAAGACGACAATGGGCTTCTTGCCGAAACGCAGTTCGCTGACACGGAAGACGGAAAAATGACCTTTGAGTTATTCAAGGGCGGGTTTCTTTCCGCGTTCAGCGTCGGTTTTGCTCCTCGGAAATGGACCATGGAGCCCATTAACCCGGAGCGCAAAGGCGTCGTTTATACGGACGCCGAGCTATTGGAGTATTCCGCTGTTGGGATTCCAGCGAACCCCGGCGCTCTCATCGGGCGGGATATCGGCGTGATCGCGCAGAAAATGATGCCTAACGCTGTACGAGAGATCGAGGTAGACGGGGAAGCCAAGTTCCTTGTCATGGACCCGACGCTTGGGACGCCCGAGGCTCCGGATTTTGAGTCGAGTTTGAAATCCTGCCTGGAATTGGCGCGTGACGCGCGGCGAAATCGCCTCCCTGGAAACCAACTGAGCCTGCTGAAAAGCGTCTCGGCGCTATTTTCTGAAATCCTCGTCGAGAATGAGGAAGGCGTGGATGAGTCGATCATTGCAGGGCTGATTGAAAACGCCAAGGGATTGTCTCAGGCGATCATGGCCCAATATACCGATGAACAGGTGCGGAAGCAGGTTCGTCGGATCGTAACGGAGTTACAGAGGTACTAGACCGATTTCAGGAAGATCCTCGCGCCGGGTTTGGGAATTAACGAGCCCCCCGGCTTCCTCGAAGCAGAGGAATACATGGGACAAGCAACATCGGAACAAGTCACAGAACTTTGTCAGCAAGTTAAAACGCTGAAAGAGTTGGCAGAAAAGAAGTCGGCGGAGCATGAAGATTCAGTTAAACGAATCCTCACCGACGTACTCAAAGACCACCCAGGATTCGCGGGCGGCGGCGAGCGGAAAATGGTTTTCCCCGAGGGAAGCCATGGGGTCCGCGCGTTAGAGGAGTCACTTCCTAAAGAGCTTCAACAGAAACAGGACGACATCCTGATTCTGTCTATGGCGCTGAAAAAGCATCCCACGCAGTTAAAGGCGTGGAATGGGTTTAAGCGCGAGATGGGCGATTTCAAAAAGGCGCTCGATACCGCGACAAGCGGCGGGGCGTCCGAGTGGGTGCCGACGGATTTTTCGTCTACCCTCTATGAATTGGTCCGACTAGAAACCAAGGTTTGGTCTTTGTTTGACCAGATCGTTATGCCTACCAATCCGTACAAACTGCCGATCCAGGTGGGACGTATCAACACGTTCAAGCACCCGGAACAAACGGCGGATACGTCACAGACGGCGATTCCTTACTCCGACGGAAACGATATCAGCGGAAACATTACGCTCACGGCTGTTGGCCATGCGGCGTATGTGCTGATCTCGAAGGACTTGGAAGAGGATGCCATTGTGCCGATGTTGCCGTTCCTTCGCTCTGAACTCGTCAAGGCTCTTGCGGAAGGTCGCGAGGATTGCGTGCTCAACGGAGACACGACGGCGACGCACGAAGACTCTGATACCACGTCGGCCACATCGCGCCGAAAAATGTGGAAGGGTCTACGGCGTCTATCGCATGACAGCAGCCTGACGGCGGACCTGGGGAATCTCAGCCTGACCACCATTCGCGGCGGCCGCGCATTGATGGGGAAGTATGGCTTGAAGCCTTCGGACCTCGTTTGGATCGTGAGCATGACGGGGTTCATGCAGTTAGTGAACCTTCCGGAATTGACCACGGTGGATAAGTACGGAACAAGCGCGACGATCTTGAACGGCGAGCTCGCGAAGCTCGACGGTAGCCCAGTGATCGTTAGCGAATGGATTCGGGAAGACCTGAACAGTTCGGGCGTGTACCAGAGCGGTCAGACAAGGACCGTAGCGCACTTGATTAACCGGAAGGGTTTTGTGACTGGCGTTCGCCGCGAGGCGAATATCCAACTCCTCGTTGAAAAATACGCGGAGTTTGACCAGGACGCCTTGAAGGTTCGCGAGCGCGTGACGTTCTCGCCCATCTACTCACTCAGCGCGAATAAGACGCTGCTGACCGGGCAGAACATCGGAACGACGTTCAGCGAATAAACCGACGGATAAGTATTCCAGGCGGGCTCTGCTGGTTCGCGAGGCCCGCATCCCGCCTGGTTCCTTTTTGACGAGGAGGAAAAAAATGAAAGTGAAGTTCCTAGGAATTACCCAGGAGTCGTATCGAACGGTAGCGGACAAGCCACCCGTGAGGACGTTACAGGTCACACGCGGGGCCATCGTCGATCTACCAGAGGCCAAAGTGAAGCAACTGCAACGGGATTACCCGCAAGATTGGGAAGTGATTGGGGCGAGTCCCGTCACTTCCGCGCCTGAGCCTGCGGACGCGACCGCGGAGCCTGAGCCAGAACCAGCCCAAACCGCAGACACCAAAGGAGAGGAATCAGCATGGACACGAAAAAGAGCCGCGAAGAAGTAAACGAGCAGTCGGATTCGCCGTTGGATCATGGCGGGCAGCCGCGCACGGATGACTCCGGATGGCCTGAAGGTCCGGACGGCGTTCGCCGCGCGCCCCGTAAAGTGGCCGACGAAACCCAAAACCCCGGCATCACCAATGAGGAAATGGCCGCGAAGCAGTTTTCCGGCGAACTTCCGTTGAAGGGTGAGGAACTGTCGGAGGAAGTCGAGGAGGAAGACGAACATGGCAACAAGAGAAAAGTTAAACGCCGCAAAAAATAAGTCTCGCGTCGTGGCGCGAAAAAAGAAATCGCCCAAGGGAAAAATCGTCGAGGACAAGATGGCACGGGGCGTCGCGGGACGTGAGAAATACGCGAAACCCGGACGCCTTCCTCGGTAGGAGCTTCGAATGGCTGTTGACACCACGATTGCGTTGATTACGTTGGCGGAGGCGAAATCCTTCCTCAAGATCACCACTACGTCCGAGGATTCGATTGTTGGGGACCTGATAAACGAATGCTCGGTGTGGATCAACACCTATTGCGGACGGAAATTGATTTACCCGGCCGTGCCGTACACGGAGTACTACGACGGGAACGGAACCAGCCAATTGTTTTTGAAAAATTGGCCCATCATTACTGTGACCTCGCTCTACATGGATTATCTGCGGGCGTGGACGGCGGACACGGCTATTGATTTAACGGCGGACGTTCAAACGGATTTGGAGTCGGGGATTTTGACGTTATGGAACAACCAAAGCCTGTACGGGCAAGGGGTCGGGAATGTCCGTGTGATCTACACGGCTGGCTACACGCATAACTCGAACGTGCCGTATGACCTGAAACTGGCCTGTAAAAAGCTCGCGGCGTGGAAGTATTTCCAAGATTACAGCCAGCGGCGGTACGGGGTCGCGTCGGAATCGACGGGCGAACGGCAAGTGAATTATTCCGACGAGCCATTATTGCCTGACGTAAAGCAGATTTTGAATCGGTATCGGAGGCTCGGCGCTCAATGACGAT
>QHXS01000033.1:18519-22547 GCA_003223975.1 Acidobacteriota bacterium | reverse complement strand
TCACGGGGTTAAAAGAACTCGAAAAGACGGAGCTACTCGCTATGGAGCAGAAGGAAAAGCTCCGCGCGGAGATCCGCGCGGAGGTGGTTTGGTTTGGCTCAAACGCCATGGGCACGTCGGGCGAGAGGTTCTTATCCGGGCGTCCGGGTTTGAACGTGATCACGGGGCGGTTACGGTCTTCCATTGGCTACGAAGTGGAAGACACGAAGACGGGCTTTACCATGTCGCTCGGAACCAGCGTCCCGTACGCGCCCGTGCATGAATACGGGGATCGGCGGGGGTATATCCGGCCCCGTCCCTTCCTGCGGCCTGCGGTGGAAGCCGAGTACCCGAGGTTCCTTAAAGAAATCGACAACGTTTTGAGCCGGTTCGCGGAGGGTGGCCTTGGTCAGTAAACGGCAAGCGTTGCTTGATTGGCTTGTGGCGGACGCGGGTCCACTCAAAACGATCACCGAACTGGGCGGCTACGAGAACACGGTGAGTTTAGTCCAACGCGGGCAGCGCGACCCGGATGATTTGACGGACGCGGATTACCCGTTCTTATTCGTTTCGAGCACGGATGAGACGCGGGAAATTATCACGGCGACACAGTTCACGGCGGATTTGACCGTATTGATTATCGGCGGGATCAAGAGTCCTAACGGCGTGAGCGGAGCCCATGGGGAAATGGACACGCTCATAGCCGACGTGACGAAAACGTTAATGACGGATCACAAACAGGGCGGGCGGTGTTACTTCACGAACGTCGAGCGCATCCGGACGGACCCCGGCGATATCCAGGCGCACGCCCTCTGCTTCATAGAAGTGAAATTCAAATACGCCACGGAGGGAACAGTGCCATGAGTGAACCAAAGAATAAGTCTATGCAGGAACCCAACGAGAATCAGATTTCCAAGTCAGACCGGAAACGCGGGGCGCTCAAGTGCATTAAAGAGTGCGACGTGCCGGGGGTCGGTAGTTACAAAGTCGGGGATACGGTGGAGGGTCACGACGCGTACCTGGCGCTCGAACACCATCCGTTTTTTCAAAACGTCGAATCGGAGGCCAAGTAAATGTCTCTCTACTCAACAGAACAACGGCAGTTTGGAATTAAAAAGGAATCGAGCCGGGGTACGGCGGAAGCTGCGCCCGCGAAGTGGTATCCCGTCGATAAGGATACGTCACTCGATTACAAGCTGAACCTGATCGACGATAAAGCCTTACGCGGGATTGCGGAAGAGTTTCCGCCAAACCTCGGAACCACGATGGGGTCGGGGAAAATCAAGATGCCGTTGGACGCTCAGAGCATCGGGGAATTCCTTGTCTCGCTGTTGGGCGCGCCTACGTCGGCGCAACAGGCGGCGACCATTGCGTATAAGCACACGTTCCTGCGGGCGACAACGATCCAGCGGACGGGGTACACGTTCTTTATGGACTACGGTATTTCCGTAAAGAAATATAACCTCGGCACCGTTAAGAAATTGACGCTTACTGGACCCACCGACGGAATCGTGATGGCCGATATGGACGTGCTTTTTAAGACGGAAGCCACCGGAGCTATCGGAACGCCCGCGTTCCCGACGAATCAGTACCTCGGGTTTAACGGCGTGTCGGTAAAGATCGGCGGAAGTATCGACTCGGACATTAAAGATTGGACGTTGAATATCGACAACGGCGCGGCGGCGCACCGGACGTTGAGCCAGTCGCAGGATATTTCCGACATCCTCGTAAAAGGGCGAATGAACATCAGCGGGAATTTCAAAATCTATTTCCAATCGGAAACAGAGCGAGCGAAATTCCTGGCAGGAACCAGCCAGAACTTGAGGTTCCTGTGCGAAGGCGCAACGATTGCTTCGACGTACAAGTACACCGTGGATGTTTACCTTCCCAAGATTTATTACAAGGCGTACCCGTTGGCGGATCTCGACGGATTGCTTGGGGCGACGGTGGAATTTGACGCGAAGTATGACACATCGACCACCAAGGCTATCTCGGTGGACTTGACGAACGCCGACGTTTCTTACTAACCGATGGCGCTGGGGATTCGCGAAATTCGCCAGCTTGATAAAGAAGACGCTCGCGAAAGCGCTCACAAAGCGGCCGCGGGCGGGGATGAACTTGCCGTCAAGAAGCTCTTTTTATGGGCTCAGTGGCGGAAGATCCGACAGTTAAAAGTCCCCGCCCGCCGCAAGGCGAAACTCCTCGCTCAATTCATCGCATTTATTGAAAAAGAAGCTGACCTTGTGGTGACGTATGGCTGAAAAAAACTTATCGATTAACGTCCGGGTCAATACCGAGACGGGCCAGTTAGAAGTCCTCGGAGCCAAGCTGAAAGGCGCGGCGGAGGAAGGCGAAAAGTCAGGGAAGTCATTCCTTGGAATGTCTTCTGCTACCAAGGAACTCTTTGGAGCGTTAGGGAACGTCGCATCCGTCGCGGGGATCATTGCCTTTTTCAAAGAGGCGTTTAACCAGGCGAAGCAGGACGAAGACGCGTTACGGCGTCTCCAATTCGCGGTCGAGGCGAACGGGAAGTCATGGGCCACGGCCCAGCCACAGATCGAAGCCTGGGCGGAACGGCTTCAAGCCACCACCCGATTCTCGGACACGGACGCGCTGGAAGCTCTAGGAAAACTCTCTAAAGCGACCAAAAACACGGCGGAGGCGCAACACGCCACCGAAGTAGCAATGGGCCTCGTCGTCCAAGCTGGAATGCCCATGAACGAAGCCCTGGACCTCATGCAGGGGCTCATGCTTGGGAATGAAAGGGCGATCAGCCAAGCGCGGCGTGAACTCGGCAACTTCACGGGCGGCGCGACGAACGCCCAGGGGATTCTCGACAACCTGTCTAAATCCTTTGGCGAGTCGGCGCGTCAAGAGGAAGGGGCGGCGAAAGCCAGCGCCCAGTTTAAAAACGCTTGGGATGACTTCGCGAAACTCGTCGGGCAGTCGCTGATGCCCGCGTTTACCGGGATCCTCAACTTCCTAACGATGTGCATGAACCAGACCGAGAAAGTCGGGACGGTAGTTTCTGCCGTGATCCTTGCCATCGTCGATAGCCTGCAAAACATGGGCAAGCTCATGGTGGATGTGATGACCGGGAATTTTAAGGCCCTGATTCAGCACACGAAGGAAGCCGGGGCGAGCATGGCCAATATCTGGGACGCGACGGCGGACCAGTTCAAAGAGATCGAGGCGAAGAAAACCAAGGTCATTGAAGCCGAGGCGGCCAAGAAACCCAAGATTCACGCTCAGGCGTCCGCACAGGATTTGAAAGCTGAGGCGGAGTTAGCGAACAAGATCCTCGCCATTAAGCTTGAACTCACCAAGAAAATGGACGCTATCGGCATTGAGACTTACGAAAAGAAGCTCAAGATGCTTGAGGCGGAGTACGAGGTAGAGCGCCAAAAGATTATTAAAGAGGTCGAGGATAAAAAGAAACAAGTAGAAATCCTGCAACAACTCGACGCGTGGAAAGCCAAGCAAGGCGCGGAGTTGGCGCGTCTCGAAGCCGTCACTAAGCGGGACATGCTGTTCGATACGGTGGACACGGCGCTTCAAGGTCTATCCATCGTCAATTCGATGAGCGAAAAGGATTCGCAAGGCCAGGTGAATCGGGCCATGCTGATTCTCGCACTCGAAAAAGCGATTGCGATTGCCCGGATTCTCTCATCTCCAACGATGGCCATTCCCGGCGTCGGGCAGGCGCTCGGCGCGGCTCAGATTGCCTTAATCGTTGCCCAGTTCGCGGCTCAGACCATGGCCATTAAGTCGGCGGCGTCTCAGCATAAAGCCATCGCGCCCACGACGGCCATCACCACGACAAGTCTCACCGAGATATCCCCCGGCAATTTCCTCAACCAAACGACGGGCGACATCGGCGGGTTTGGGGATAGTGCGGGGAACCAGACGGCGGGCGGGACCATCATCATCGGGAAACCGTCGGCATCGAGCGCGGGCGGCGGAACGGGTCAGACCATTAACGTCAACATCCCCGTGATCAATATCCGGATCGATCTCGAAACGTTGGAAGTGGCGGACAGGCGGCGGCT
>QHXS01000033.1:17794-18315 GCA_003223975.1 Acidobacteriota bacterium | reverse complement strand
TCACGCACGGGTCCGGGTCTATCGGGAATATCTACGACCGGGACAAAGACAGTCAATGGATCACGACTTCCGCCGATAACGACGACACGACGGTCCAAATCGATGTGACGTTTTACGAGGGTGAAACGGCGATTGAACGGACGATCGACACGCTGATTTTGCTCAACCATAACCTGAAAGATTTCATCGTGTATTACTGGGACGGATCGACGTTCCAGACGTGGCTTACCGTGACGGCGGAGGATGACGAGAACTCCGTCAAGAGCCTATCGAGCCAAACCACGGCCAAATTGCGGCTCGAAATGACGGCGACTCAAGTCGCGGACGCGGAAAAAGCGGTCGGGGAATTGATCGCTTGCGCGCTCACGCTCGATGTGGGCGTAGACGTGGAACCCGACTACGACGTGATCTACCGCGGCAAAGACAAGACGCTCATGTTAGGCGATGGGTCTATGCAGAAGGTTTCGATTTACTGGGCACCGAACCGAACCCAGAAGTATGAGGCGAAAGTGAAATTTAAG
>QHXS01000033.1:0-17789 GCA_003223975.1 Acidobacteriota bacterium | reverse complement strand
GTTACAGGATATCCGCGAGACGGGTCAGCAGTTCCTTTGGTATCCCGAGAGCGAGACGCGACCGAGCGAAATCTTCCTGGTGAATTGGTCGAGCACATGGCGGCGTCGGTATTCGAGCCCGTACAAAGGGACGGGGTACGACCTCGAATTTGATTTGAAGGAAGTATGAAGACCGTCACGCAATCTTTTAAAGACCAACTGTTTTCCAAAGAGACGGCGGTTAAGCGCGAAGTCTATTTCAAAAAACGGTATTGGCAGGAATCTTCCAAGACCTACATTTGGGAAGACGACTGGACGCTTCTGCCGGAAGACCAGCTGGTGAGCGTGTCAGCCATTAACTGGCAACTGGATACGGCGCAACTGAACGAGTTCAAAGTTTCCAATGTAACCCTCGTCGTAAGCAACCTCCGGAACGAATGGAAAGCCGATAACGCCTACGGGCGATTCGGCGGGGATGACGTGAGTCCCCAGGGGTATCACCCGTACTGGATGAAATTCCAAATCAAGGCGGGCGTGGATTTCAGGGACGGCGATACCGAGATGGTGACGGTATTCACGGGACTCGCTACGGATTATCTGCAAGATTCGCGCGGCGGGTCGATGCAAATTACGCTCTCGGGGATCGAAAGCCTGCTGATTAACGCGGACGCGGAGCGCGTGAGCACTAGCGTCAACCAGGAAAATGCCGGGACGGGAAACGGCGCGACGGTGAACTTTGATACGGATTTCACGGGCGTCGGGCTCATTGATCTCGTATCCGTTGACGGCGTCACGAAACGGCCCGGAAACGATTACACGGTGAGTCAGCTTAACAGCACGACGTTACCCGCGAGGATCACGTTTGTAGTCGCGCCTGCGAGTTTGACCACGATCCGGATTAGTTACCGGTACTGGCGCACGGTCCAGAAATTCGAAGACCTCGTTGCCGCGCTTCTAGACGAGGCGGGCGTGGATGATTACAGCGTTGATCCTGTGATCTTCCCGAGCAAGATCATTAACCGCCGCCAGTTTGCCACGCAGGACGATTGGAATGCCGGGACAAAGACGGCCATCGATACGACGACCAGCATTAACAATCTCAAGATTGATTTCTCGGACGCGACCCTCGCGCGGACGGCGACTACTTGGATGGATTCTCTAAACGGATGGCTCACCTCGGCCGGGGCGCTGGTTGCGCCCACGTTTGGCCCGACGGTGCAATCTGGAACGGTGCCAGCGGGTTTAACCGTCAACACGGGGAACCAAACGATTTATCTGACCACGACAAACTTCACGGGTGAAACGGTCGCGGGGTCGGGATTTTCAGGCGGATCGCTCAACACGCCTCAATCGACCGGACGCATCACCGCCATCGCTTTCAAAATCAGGCCGACCCGGTCCGGAACGATTACCCAAGTGGCGGCGAATGTCCGGATACAGTGGGCGGGCGGAGCGACAACTGTCGCGACACGAATCGTTTTATGCGCGGACGCCAGCGGCGCGCCGGGGTCGGAAATATCAGCCGTCACTCATTCGCAGGTGGTGAGCGGGTTTGGCTCCTATGATCCGGGCGGCGT
The DNA here is from genome assembly GCA_003223975.1 of Acidobacteriota bacterium. Taxonomy (GTDB): domain Bacteria; phylum Acidobacteriota; class Blastocatellia; order Pyrinomonadales; family Pyrinomonadaceae; genus OLB17. Next base: position 16,233 of record QHXS01000033.1, on the reverse strand, counting down.
CACGGTCAGCTTTGCGGTCACGGCGGCAACGAATTATTGGATTAAGTACGAAGAGTCAGCCGCCAACATCACGAACTGCGCGTACCGCATCCTTGCGATCAACCAGGCTACCGGGAATTGGAGCGGCGGCGGGTATTGTCTCGCGCGGTTCACGTTCAAAAATAGCGGGTGCCCTGGGGCTCCGGGCGCAAACACGGCATGGGAACCCGTGGAAACGAACCAGACGGACGGCCCGCTTGGGCAAGTCTCGGGAAGTTACACCCTCACGCCGACGGCGGTGGTAGGGTCGGCGACGTGGACCAGTCCGACCTATGACGTGAACCCGTACGCCTACGGGACGACCGTTACCCTTTCCGCCAGCGGAAGCTATGCGGCGGGGCTGACGGCCACGGTTTACGTTGACGGATCGAATAACGGCTCGTCATGGACCAATATCGGATCCCAGGTTGATCCTGCGGGCGCGTACTCCTTCACGGCGGCGGTTTTCCGGTATTTTCGGGTCCGGGCGGCCCTGTCTACGACGGATGACCGGAACACGCCTACGGTGAACGTTCCAAGCGTCTCGTTTAGTTCGTCTACGGCCGTTTGGTCGGCGTCGGCGGGACTCAAGTTCACGCCATCCTCGGGTGCTACGCAAACATCGGGATGGGCGTACCGTCCAAACTTCAAGGGCGCGGGGCGATGGGATTTTGATTTTAAAGAGTCTTCGAGCACGACCGATCCGATCACCTTGTGGTTTCATTTCAGCTTCCAAAGCGTTGGAAGTCTCGGCGCGAACAACTTTTTTAACGGGTACAGCATCAAAATCTCGCTGGCCTCGACCCCCACAATCAAGTTCATTCGAAACGATAGCTCGACTATCGGGACCGAAACCGAGATTGCGTCGGCGTCGATCACGCGGGATTGGACTCAGAACCACCATATCCAGGTCTACCGGACGGCGTTGGGGCGATTCGTGGTGCTGTACGACGGGGCGCAAAAGCTGGACGTGACGGACCTGACCTATACCACCGGGAATTACATCGGGTTTCATATCGATAGCCAGTCCTCGGAAGCCATCGAGTTAGGGAATTACCCGCTGTATATTCCGCCCGATACGATCACAGCGTCTTGGGTGAGCGCGGCGATTGACGCGGGCGGGACGCCCGAGGCATGGACACCTCTTACCATCACACATGATTTGTTTGGCGGGTCCGTGGATCTCTACACGCGGTCGAGCACGGATAACGTGACTTATAGCTCGGACGCGCTGGTGCCGGCTAACCTCCAAAACCAGGCCCCACTCAGGCGATACGCGAAGGTCCGGATCGACATTACGGCCAATCTGCTCGCGAACCAAGACCCTATCGTTCATGCGTTGGCGTATGGATCGATCACATCTCAGACCGTGATCTCGCTTGCCAACTTCTCGGGGATGACGGTTTACGACGCCATTAGCCAGCTTGCCAAGTTCGCCAATTATGAATGGGGATTTACGGCCGATGAGGCGTTCTTTTTTAGGTCTAAGTTCGTGACGACTACGCCGGTTATGGAATTGGACCACACGAATTTTCTGATGAACCTGAACTCGGTTAAGGGCGGGTATGACCAGGTTTACTCGACCGTCCGGGCGACCTACGGGAATTACCAGACGGACGTGACGGAAAACGCCTTAAATTCTACGGGCGCCATCGCTCAGTTCGCGCGCCAGCGGTTAGAGGTGGAAGGCGGCGACCTCTTGATTAACGGGGACGCGGACGTTGCGACGGGCGTCGCGAATTCGTTCTTCAATTACTACAAACGGGCGCGCCGAAAATTCCGGATCGAGGCGAAGTTCCTGCCCCTCCTCGATCTTTCCGATACGGTGAAAGTGACGTTCCTCGATAACTTCCCGACACCGTTATGGGTGCTCGGAGATACAAGCGTCTACATCGGCCAGAACAACATCAACCTTTACGGCTCATCGGAACAAATCCTTGCCAACACCCTGTGCAAGGTGGTGGGTATCCGCCTCGACACAGAACGGTGGATGAATGAATTCGATCTAGAGGAGATTCTTTTATGAGCGTCGGCGTACCTTTAAGACTCGCAAACGGCGTCGGGAATTTTCCGGACGCCAATAAATGGATGACGGATTACGACTACCTGACGGCGCTCATTCACGGCAACTTCCTCCAAAATGCGGGCATGGAAACGTGGAACTCCGCTACGACGTTCACGAACCCGGCGCACGGCGCGACCGTGGCGGACAGTTGGGTCGTTTTAAAAACCGGAACCTCGGGCGCGACGGTGGACGTAACGCGGGAATCAACAACGAAGGACACCGGAACGTATTCGATGAAAGTGAACGTGACGGGCGCGGGGTCGGCGGACTCGGTATGGGACGTTCACCAGGCGGTCACGGCTCCAACGCGGTTTGCTTCTGAAACGGTGCTCTTTGGAGCGCGGGTCTATAGCGCGGCGGCGAACAAGATCCGTTTGAAAGTCTCGGACGGAATTACCGATGCCTATTCGACGTACCACACAGGCAATAGCACATGGCAAAGCTTGTATGTGCCGCTGTCCGTATCCGCGAGCGTTGCGGCGTTGACGGTTACGGTAGAAGCCAACAACTCGGATTTTACGGGCGCGTTTTACATCGATTCGCTTTTCCTGTACGCGGTCCCTGCCCAAATCACGTCGGATGCTAAAGCGGCGTTAGGCTACCTGTCACTCTTTGCGGGATTCGTTCAAGCCATCGGCGGAACGATGACGGGGTCGCTGTTGCTCCCAGACGGGACGGCGGGCGCGCCGTCGTTGTCATTCTCGGCGGACTCGGATAACGGGCCGTACCGGATCGGAACGAACAACTGGGGTTTGTCTGTCGGCGGGACTAAGCGCGTAGACCTGTCTACTACGGCGATGACGTTGGCCGTGGCGTTGGCGATGGGGTCTAACAAGATCACGGGGTTAGCTGCTGGAACGACCAGCGGCGATGCGTTGCGGTACGAACAACTCGTTGGGGTTTACCTCGCGCTCGCGGGCGGAACCATGGCGGGAAATATCGCCATGGGAAGCAACAAGCTGACAGGGCTCGCGGCGGGGAGCGGTGCCGGGGATTCGATTCGGTACGAACAACTTGTCGGCGCATACTTGGCACTGACGGGCGGAACCATGGCCGGGAACATCGCTATGGGAACGAACAAGCTGACCGGACTCGCGGCGGGTTCAGCCGCGGGCGACAGCGTTCGATTCGAACAATTGAAAATCATTCAAGTCGTTACGGCGACGACCGATACCGCGTTCGCCACCACGTCGAGTACCTTTCAGACGACCAACTTGTCTACGAGCATCACGCCGACCAGCACGTCTAACAAAATCCTGGCCATCGTTACCGGAGACGCGGAAGTAACGGGAAATACCACGGTGTTCTATTTCTCAATCTTTAGAGGATCAACCGACTTGAGCGCGGGGAACGGATTGAATAGCTGTCAACCAGGCTCCGGAGCGGGTCTATTTCGATTTCCGATCCACATGTCGATTCTGGACAGCCCCGCGTCCGTCTCATCGCTCACCTATTCCTGCAAAATACGAAACGCCAACAACGCCGCGACCGTGAATTTTCCGTCGAGCGCGACGAACGGAACGCCGCGCGGAACGATCATCCTTCTAGAGGTGGCCTAATGGATATTTTAGAGGCGGCGCAACAACTCACGGGCGTTAGCTGGAATTTACGAAAGGGCGTTTTGGAACAGGCGGAGGATGAGAGTCCTCGGCAAAAGCCTCCGAGCATGGAAGAGTTAAAGGCGCTTGTGGATGAGGTGGCCTACGTTTCGCTTCGAGCGTCGGAATATCCGCCTCTCTCGGATTATGTGGATGCCGTGTGGCATGAAAAGAACGGAGATCCGGAACCGATCGCGGCCTATTGGCAGAAGGTCGAGGCGGTAAAAGCCAAGTACCCGAAACCTGAAGCAGGCGAATTTGCACGACGTACATAAAAACAAGGAGAACCATCGATGAAACTGAAAGCACTTGCAGTATTCGTTGCACTGTTTGGCGTCGCGGCGGCGGCGCACGCGGATACCGTCTCGGTCACGACCAGCACCGCTGCCGTGGTGAGCGGAACGTCCTCGCGTAAGCATCTGTACCTGTACAACGCGGGACCGGGAATCGTTTACGTCGGCACGACGGGCGCGAAAGCAACCTCGGCGGAAGGATACGTCCTGAAAAGTTCCGACACGTTGACGATGCAGGACTTCTCGGGATCGCTCTACGGCAGCGCGTCCGCGACTTCGGACCTGCGCGTACTCAAACAGACCCGATGGTCTGTCGAGGCTCGCGCTCGATGGAAAATCGCCGTGACGCGGAAAACCCCGGACGTAGAGACGAGGACAAACGTTGGCTGAAAGTGCAGAAGGACGTGATGAATCTGATCACTGCCCAAAGGACGACTCAGCAGGCGTTGGCCTCTATCGAGATCCATGTAGGGAAACTTTCCGACCACGTCGAGGAAGTAGACGACCATCTGCGCGGGGTCGCGGGGCGGGAATCGCTCGACGCGCGTGTTGCCATCATCGAACACGAACAGACGCAGCACGGGCGGTTACTGTCGAGGATTGTCGATCAGTTAGACGACATCCAAGCGGACGTAAGCAAACTGACCATACGGCGGGCGGTCAGCAAAGAAGTCGATACGGAGAAAACCGAGTGGTACAAGTCGTTTTGGCTTCCCATCATTCTTGCGCTGTTGGCGGGCGCGGGATGGCTCGGACAGTATGGAATCACGCATAAAGAGGAAGTGGCCGCGTTCTTTAAGTGGGAACCGAAGAGCGCGGCCAGACTGAGAGCGGAAAGTGAAAAAGAAAAACGCGGACCGCGCGGAAAAGCCGTTCGTGAAAAAGAGCGCAAGCTCCTTGAAGAACAACGGCGTCGCGCGGAATGAGTTGGCTTACGAAATTACCGGAGAGGTGGTTACAGTTCCGCCTCTCATGGAGATTCAGCGGGACGTTTGGAGGTAGAAACCCAGTGATCCCTAAGCACGACATGACTTCGTTCTATGCGACGTTCCGACCGGAGTTTGAACGGGCGGGGTTATTGCTGGGCGGCATCGCTTGGGAACTCATCGCGACCCAGGCGGCGGTCGAGTCGAACTTCGGAAATAGCGCGCTTGCTTATAAGGACAACAACTACTTCGGGCTCACGGCGGGAAGTTGGCTCGGGATCGACGGGAAACCAAAGCCTGGAAAATCTTGTGTCAATTACCCGACCAAAGAGCAGAACCCGGACGGAACGTTCCGGACGGAAAACCGATGGTTTCGAAAGTTCCCGAGTATGGCGGCTTGCATCGACAACTACGTTTACGTTTTGGGGCTTGGGATTTACGCCAAGGCTTTGGAACGGGCGCGGGCGGGCGATGCGACTGCTTTTTTTCAGGAATTGTAAAACGCGGGGTATGCCTCAGACCAGCGGTATGCGGTGACGTTGGCGAGACGGTATCTAGACTTCAAATCACAGGAGGGTTTGGCATGAAAAAGATTCTGACGAAAATCAAACTGATGTGGGCGGGGCGAAAGGTCGCGGCGAACCTCGTCAACATTAAAAGCAAGTGGAAGGAACCCGCGTTTTGGGCCACGTTGTTAGCGAACGGGATCAGCGCGTTCGCGTCGGCAAAAGGAATGATCCCACCGGAGTATGCGAAGCTCGCGATTTGGGTGAACAGCATCTTGAGCGTCGGAAGGCCCATGCGGAAGGGGTCAACCCATACAAAAGCTCCTCAGAAATTCTGATCGGCTTACTCACCATGGCTAACGGCGTCTTTATCAATGCCCAGACAGGCGGGGTCGCGGACGGATGGCTGGCCCCGGCAATTATGATGACGGGGGGATCAATGGTCGCGAGCCGGGATACGGTGAACAAAGAACCGGAAGAGTTGGAAGCCGAATTAAAAGGGAAAACGGCGGCACCGCGAAAGGCCGAGTAAATCTGCTAGACTGAATTTCTTCGAGAGTACTAAGCCTCCCGAAGAACCAAACCACACACCAGCCCGACGTAAAGTTTCGCCGCTTTGCGCCGGGCTCCTTTTTGCGAAAACCTGTATATATTCTTTGATATCATGTCTCCTATGGGATCGACGGAAAAGGGGATAAAATTATGGCCCGGATCGCCCCGCTTCTTTGGAAGCAGGTCCCATCGATCCGGGCCTATTTTTTTAGGAGGTTCCAATGACAACTGCGACCGCTGCACCAGAGCCAAACGAAGAAAATGAAAAAAAGGAAGTCGTACCGTTTCACCCAGGCCCCGCCAACCAACCGAAGTTCTTTTCCCTCGTACCCAAAGACATCGAACAGGCCATGAAGCTCGCGGATATGCTCGCGGCGAGTGATCTTGTGCCGAAGGATTACAAAGGGAAGCCGGGGAATTGTTTGGTGGGGATGCAATTCGGGGCGGAGTTAGGTCTACCACCCATGCAGGCGCTTCAAAACATCGCCGTGATTAACGGAAAGCCGGGAGTGTATGGCGATATCGGAAAGGCGCTGCTGCATTCGCATGGGTTCAAGATCGAGGAGCGCGACACACCTGAAACCAAAGCGAAAGGCCAGGCGTGGTGCAAGATCACGCGGCCCGATGGGGCGGTATTTGAGCGCACATTCTCTCTTGAGGATGCCAAGACGGCGGGACTGTGGGGGAAGCAAGGGCCATGGACCCAGTACCCGTTTCGCCAGATGGGATGGCGGGCGTTTTGGTTTGCCGCGCGTGATGCGGGATCGGACGTGCTCAAAGGGCTCGCGGGCGTCGAAGAGTTAAACGATTACGCTAACGCCATCGAAACGACGGCGGAAGTAGAACCCAAACGGAAAAGCGAAAAGGAAAAGCTGCTGGAAAATATCAAGCCCATGGATACGGGCGAATTACAGGCGGTGGTAAACGTTCACGGGACGGAGCCGACGCCAGAAAATCCAGCGGTAGACGTGAAACCTGACGAGGCGTTCATTGGACCGGAGGAACGGAAAAACATCGTGGCCCTCCTCGGTAAACACAAGGTGGACCTGAAGGAATTCAAAAAGTATCTGCAAGAAGAGTATGGAATCGAAGATTCCGTAAAGCCGTCCGCGTTCATAAGACAGCGCGACTACGGCGACATCTGTGAATGGATCGCCACCCCACAAGAAGAACTGGGGCTTTGATCACACAACCGTCGGCTCTGCTGTCGTTTGACGCGGAGTCGGCGCGGCGGGGATTCAGATTCGATCCGGAGCCGCATCATTACTGGCTGGATCAAAAAAGAATTCCCAGCGTTTCCGAAATCCTAGAGGCGACTGGGTTTAAGGGACGCGCGAAAAATGCTACGCACCAGGAAAACATTGATCGGGCGGGGAGACGGGGGACACGGGTCCACCTTTTCACGCACTGGCTCGATGAGAATGACTTGGATTGGTCCGACGTAAAAGATGATGAGATTCCATACGTCACCGGATGGGAAGGATTCAGACAAGAGCACGACTTCAAGCCGTATCTGCATGAGACGCCGATGTGGGATCCCGATTTGTTGTACGGGGTCACACCGGATTGCTTTGGAACGTGGCACGGCGGCAAACCCGTGATCGTGGAAAAGAAAACGGGCGATCATCTGTACTGGCACAGGTTCCAAACGATGTTCCAAAAGATGACGATAAGAAAATGGTGGCCCGCTGATTATGAGCGGGTAGTGGTGAGGCTCACGTCCTGGGGATCGGCGTTACCCAGGGAATACAAAGACGATGCGATTGACAGCATGATTTGCCGCGCGGCGGTAACGTGCTTCCAATCGCAGCAAACAATGGGAGGCTTACATGGAATCGATTAGCACAACCAAGCTCGATAAATATGCGCCGTCGGAAGCCGACGCGTTGGCCGAGGAGGCCAACGCTGTCGTTTCGCGGATCACGGACGCGGCGGGTTATTGCGCGGCGGCGGAATGGATCAAGGCGCGGAAGGCTGAGATTAAAAGCATTGAGAGTGACGCGGAAGAAATCAAAGACGCGGTAAACCTGTTGCGGAATCTCATCCTCGATAAAATCCGGAAAGTGGTTTGGCCCCGGAAACACGGGATCAAAATCATTGCGGAGCGCATGGTGGCTTGGAAGCAGGAAGAGCGCATCTTGCTAAAGAATGAACAAGATCGCTTAATGTCGGAGTCCGTTAAAGAAGCCGACGAGGAACGGCTGGCGGCGGCGGAACAACTCGCGGCACAAGGGAACCTCGCGCTGGCGGAAGCCATTCTCGAAAACGCGGGACACGCCTCCGCTCGAATCGTATCGGAGGTGAAAGTGGAAGGTATCAACCACAAGAAACGTTGGCGGGCGCGAGTGATGAATAAGCGCGACCTCATTCATGCGATTGAGCGAGATCCGGGGTTAATGGACGCGGTAAAAGTAGACCAGAAGTGGCTCGACGATTATGTGCACGACAAGATCACGGGCGGCGGGACGGTGAGCATCAACGGGGTCGAGCCGTATGAGGAAGAAACCATTCGAGGGGTGCCGACAAAATGAGCGCGAAGCCTTGCAGGGGATGTGGAAAGCTCGTCGTATTCGCCAAAGACCCTGATGGGAAGTGGCAAGTGCTAGACGCTTCCGCTCCGGTTTGGCGGCAAAGCGGCGTGAAGGAAGGCGTGGCCCAAGTGGTGAGAGATTCTAAAGCGATGGTTTCGCACTTTTCGACGTGCGCGGACGCGAACAAATTCTCGGCCAGCAAAAAGCCAGAACGGAATTTCTATGAGGCGGAAGGAGCCGACTAATGGATGACAAAACGCAACTCGCGGGCCAGATGATGGCCGCGTTATTGATAGGGCGCGAAATTCCACGGGTCGAGAATGCGGTGCTTGCTCAATTAGCGGCCTGCGCCGTCGATGCGGCGGAGTATGTGATGCAAACCATAAGGTTCCGCGAACAAGATCCCAAGTTCACGGCGGCGGACCCGAAGGATTTTGTGCCTTTAAGTGTGGCGAGTCGGCACGGGATCAACATCGAAGACGAAGACGCGCGGAGATAGAAAAACTCTAGGGGGGCTTATGTCGCAAGCTATTGAAATCGTTCAAATGGATATCAAAGACCTGAAACCCGCGCCGTACAACCCGCGCGAGATTTCCGACAAGGCGTTGAAAGGTCTGCAAGAAAGCATCAAGCAGTTTGGAATCGTTCAACCGATCGTATGGAATAAGCGGACGGGGTATGTGGTGGGCGGACATCAGCGGGTCGCGGCAATGGCCGAGATGGGATATACGACGGTGCCCGTAGCCATTCTGGACCTCGACGACCAGCAAGAAAAGGCGCTGAACCTGGCGCTCAATAACCCAAAAACCTCGGGGGTATTTACGGAGGAAGTAGACGAACTGCTGGCAGAAATCCGGAACTCGATGCCCGAGACGTTCAAGGCGCTCATGTTGAGCGGTATCCATGGGGAAGTGAAACGCGGGGATGACCTGGTAGAAGGCCAGATTCAGTTCGCGACTGAACTCATGGAGGAAAACAATTACATCGTTCTAGCGTTCAAGAACAAGGTGGATTGGCTCAACGCTCAAACGGTGCTTGGCTTGGGAAGTTCGTATTCCAGGCGGCGGAACGGGAAGCCATGGAGTAAAGGGCTCGGGCGCGTGATCGATGGGCCAAGCGCGCTGAAAAAGTTACGGGATGAGGCGATCCAATGAGCGAACTGCCCATTCGCTGTTTTTCCCCTTCCTACAAACGGGGCCATGAAAAGGCGATTGTCCAAGAGGCGTTTCCGTTCGTCAAAATGGTTGTCCATGAATGCGAGGCGGCGGCGTACAAAGAAAACGGGAACGATATCCTGGTGTGCCCGGATTCGATTCGCGGGAATATCGCCCGCGTCCGGAATTGGATTCTGGACCAGAACAAAGACGCAAACGTTGTCATGTTTGACGATGACGTGAAATTCATCGGCGTATGGCAGGAGCAAAAGTTCCGGAAGCTAAACGCGGAGGAAGCCGAAGAGTTAATCGAAACCGGCTTCAATCTGTGCGATGAGTGGGGCTACAAAATGTGGGGGATTAACATGGTGGTGGATAAGGGCGCGTACCGCGAGGGGATGCCGTTCTGCACCGTGCGGCCTGTGCTCGGCACCTTCTGCGGGATCGTGCCGAACGAATTGCGCTATGACGAAAAGTTTTCACTTAAAGAGGATTACGATTACGCCATCCAGCACCTGTACCGATACCGCGGAATCCTCCGGTTAAACGCGTACCAGTATTTCGCGCTCCACAATGAACAGGCGGGGGGATGCGCGGTCTACCGGACGGTCGAAAAAGAATTGCAGCAATTTGATCTCCTCCAAAAGAAATGGGGATCGGAAATTGTCCGCAAAGACTGGGGTAACGACAAGGCTAGTGTGCGCGGCGATGACACGTTGAAGTCATTCGATCTCAACCCCAAAATAGTTTCCCCCATCCCCGGAGTTTGACTCTTCCATAAACGTTTCGTTTAATTCGGGAACCTTGGGCTAAGGACAAGACGTTTCCGGATTGAAGAAGACGGACCCAATTTAATCCTCGACGGAAGTTCGGAAACCCTGCCCAAGGGCTATTTGAACCGTCGGGGATTTTTTATGGCTAAAAAAGAAACGAAAGATCGAAGGTTTCACCTCCAACCCGTCGGACAAATGATGGTTCGCATGGACTGTGATACCGGGAAGACGTGGATTTATAAAGAGGGTGCCTGGGTAGAAATAAAAGAACCTGAAAAAAAATAATGGAGGATCGGAATGTTAGAAGTGACGACGAGGCCATTCCGGATCAGCAAGAAAAGTATTCCGCTATTGAAGGCGATACTTAGTAAATGCCAGGGCGGAAAACCCTGGCTCGCCGCAATCTACTGTGTGGCGAACACCGTCGGGGAAGGTGACACGCCGTGGAATGTTTTTCCGCTCCTAGCGGAATTGCGGCGAGTCGGAACGATATCGTTCAAGCAGGGCGACGGCGCGTTTTTAATTACATCGCTGATGGGCGAAGACGCGGCGGGACAATGGTTCAAAGAGGCGGATGCAAGGGCGGCCCGGAAGTAACGAGCCGGGGCGTGGTTTGGAATAAGACGAGGGAGGCTCGCGTGAAGTGTGAAGTCCTAGAGATATTAAAAGACGAACAACTGCATACAGGATGGGTTTACATGGCCTGCGAACAGCGGGCCATTTGTTTTTCTACGGATCGGGTTAGGGTATCGGCGTCCAAGCTCGCGGAGGATTCGCCGGGGATCACAGAGCGGCAGGCGGAGTATGCGCTAAAGCGTTTGGAAGTGATTGGATTGATCAAAGTCACGACCATTCCGAGGCGGTATACGGAGGTCCAACTGCTTCGTCGGAGTGTGCCAGAGATTGTGCCAGAGAATGTGTCAGAAAGTGTGCCAGCGAAAAGACCGAAAAATCAACGCGTTTTGAAAAAGATTGTGCCAGAGATTGTGCCAGGAATTGTGCCAGAGATTGTGGATGGTTCTGCAGTTAACAGCAGTTCTCCTGCCGTTAGTCCGTCTCTTCCAGTCGTTGACGTTTCTGACTCCGTTGAATCTGGACAGCAAGAGAAAGGCCGCGCCCGCGAGGGGCGCGCCATATCGGCTAAGCCGACCACCATGGAAATCCTGACCCGGACGGTGCCGAATTTCAAAGACCTGACGTTCCACATCGACACGCTCTACGCGGTCCAAACGGGATTTAAATACCCGTGGAAGGGTACGAGAGATTTTGTCTTACTCTCGCAACTGGTGGCCGCTTACAACGTGCCGACGATCATGGCGGCGTCGGATTATTTCTTTACGGGCAAGAACGTTTGGGCTCACAAAAAGGGCTATCGCATTCTGGAATTCCAAGACCAACTCGGGCGGATTTTGGATAACCCGGAATTCAAAAACCGCGTGAGGCTGTACGAGAAAAACCTGGACGGCGCGAAGCCGCCAGCGTATCCGGAAACGGCGATTACCACCAAGGCGGATCCTCCGCCGATGCGGGCGTCCGAAAAAGCCAAGGCGGTCGAGGTTCTACCGGAACCCGATATGTCCGACCGGGAAGCCCACGACCTGAAGCTGAAAAATCTCAAAGTCTGCCGAGTCAACCAGTGCCAATTCTGCCGAGACACAGCGGTAGAAAATCTATCGGATGCCGACCTACTAGCGGCGGCGGGGGTCCAAGATGCTTAGAAACCAAGAAATCGCCAGGCTCGAATCGGTCTACAGCGAAGGCGGGACCGATTTGTACGAAGACGCTCGGGAAATGATCAAAGAGATCAAACGGCTCCGCGCGGCGTTAGGGACCGTGGCGGCGTTGGATTATTTCATGCACCCAAGCGATGACGCGTTGAAGTCTTACCAGCGATTACAGGACGCCATCATGTTGGCGAATCTCGCGCTCGGGAACGGGAAGGGCGGCGAACCTACAACGCTCGCCAGCGTAACCGGACCCGCCAGCGAAGAGGCGGCCAGGATGCCAGCGAAGGGGACGGATCTTGCCAGCCAGGGGCCGAAAGTCGGCCAGCGGGGAATAGAACCGAAAGTCGCGCCAGCGGCTCCAGAGTCAAATTTGGGGCCTTCCAGCGTATCGGATCGGTAGGGCGAATTGAGCGGCGGGGATCAAGAGCGGAAACCCACCTTTTTAGGGCCCGTGGGCCACAGACCGAAATCAAAGCGTAAATAAGAGGGGTATACACGAAAACAGCGCGTTTTTGAGACGAATAACTCCTGTTGCGCGTGTATATCATTCATGATAGCTACTAATAAGGAAGCAAAGAGTAGACAGACCGTCGAAGGGTAGGCCCGAAGAGGCGGCAACATAAAGAGATCCGACCCAGAGCGCGTCAAGGTTTGGCGCACACGGGGCGGTTAGTGCGCGTGAAAGACGCGGATTGATCGGCCCGGGAAGTGTCCCAAAACGGCGATGACGTGGAACCTGGAGAACGGAGCCCTTTCGCAGAAGGGCGCAGATGGGCGAGGGGAAACCCTCGTTAATGCGGCACCCCAGTCCAAAGCCTGGGCATCTCTTACTCGCGGAGGGAATGAAAATGGCTAGAGAACAATCGGTAGTTTGGAATGAGTTAAAAGCGGCGCTCGAAAAGTTCCAGGAAATGACGACCGACGGGAAGTCGGACATTTACGAAGTCGCGGCGCAGGGTCGAGTCTGTGAGGCGTTGGCGCGGGAATTGGAATCGCTGGATAAGGTGGCCTAACCATGAAAACCTACTCGGTCACTTTTTATCGCTTCTTTAGTCAGCCCCAAACCGTAGAAATAATCGCGGCGTCAAGTGATCTAGCGATTGCGGAATTAAAGCGGGCGTTTGGCACGCTCGATAGAGTCCTCGACGTGCAGGTGAAACCATGAAAACCCCAAAAATGAAAATCGTCACAACGTGCGAACGGATACAGCCGACCGTGGTGGGTGTGGATCATAACGGCGAACTCATATGGGAAGGGCGCGCCATGGAGGAATGGCAAATGATCATGTTTCCCGTGATCAACTGGTTCCGAGAATTCTTTAGCCGTTGGTCCGAGGCGGCGGGCGTCGAGGAATACAAAGAGAACCGCGAGGGATTACCGGCGAGCCGTGTGGCGTCAGAGCGGTTTATCAACAAACTGAAACTCGATCACGAAACGAAGGAACCGACCCTCCGCAAGGCGTGGCGGCGGACGGGCGACTAATAAGGAGGAATCAAATGAACAGGCTCATCTCTGTAGCACTGACAGCGGACGACTGGGAAATCATCGTCGAAATGTTGGAAGACGCGGAGGATATATCGACGGGGCCAAAAACCAGCAAGAGGCGAATGCTCACCGACGAGATTCTTTGCCAAGTCGGAGCCGAGGAAGAACGGATCGAAGAGTACGAGAGAGCGCGGGACATCTAGTAGACGGACCCCAGGCGAATGGGGATCAAACCAGGAGGCTTAGGAAATGAAAAGGAAGGATCGGCTGTCTAGCAAAAGTATGGAGGCGATAGAAAAGATCGGGGAATTGCTCGAAGTCATCGGGATGTATTTAGGAACGGTCGCAGAAAAGGATGGGCGCGAGACGGTCAACCGCGTGATCCGCGACATGAGCCTTGACGTGCTGTACGGATTCAAAGCCGCGTAAACAAAGTCCCTGCGGGGCAGGAAGGTTCGGCGGAGAAAACGCCAATAGCCTTCCAATCTCAAAAAATCGACGAGGATACAAAATGAAAACCGGATTGTCACTCCAAGAAATGGCCGCAGAGTTAGAACGCCAGAAAAGTCAGAAACGGGATTTCTTAGCCCCGTCTAGTGAATTGGAAATGACGGCGGAAATCGCGCCCGAGATTCACGACGAGAGCGAGACGGCCCACCTCCAAATGCGCGTGAACGGTCATGGATCATTTGATCTCACGAACACAGCGCATGAGCAGTTAAGTTCCCGCCTCGGGATTCCCCGAAAGTACTACGACCGAATGAGTCAATATGCCCCGCATCTGTTGGTGGATAACGTGAATCATTGGATGAAAGACCAGCCAGAAAAAAGAATGGTCCGGACGCTCGACGGAAAAATGAGAGCGTTCCTTTCGTCGCGGTATCGACCGCTAGACAACTTCGAATTGGCCGAGACGGTGTTACCCGTGCTTATAGGGAACGGCGTCCGGATCGAGTCAAGCGCGTTGACGGAAACGCGAATGTATATCAAGGCGGTAACGGACAAGATCACAACGGAGGTTCGCAAGGGCGACGTGATCCAGGCGGGAATCGTCATCTCCAACTCGGAAGTCGGCTGGGGATCGGTGAAAGTCGAGCCGATGATTTTCAGGCTCGTCTGCTTAAACGGAATGATCGCGCCCGATTATTCGATGAACAAGTATCACGTCGGAAGGAATCAAGGCGACTCTGATCTAGCCACGGAGTTTTTCCGCGACGAGACGAGACGCCAGGACGACAAAGCATTCTGGATGAAAGTCCGGGACGTGGTTTCTGGATCGTTCCGCCAGGACGTATTCGAAAAGATCACGCGGAAGCTGATCGAGTCTACGGAAAAGGAAATCGGCGGCGCTCCGGAAAAAGTGATCGAGGTATTTACGGACAAGTTCCAGTTGGCCGAGACGGAAGGTTCATTGATCCTGCGCCATCTGATTAAGGGCGGCGACCTGACGCAGTATGGGCTGATGAATGCGGTTACGCGGGCGAGTCAGGACGTAAAGGAGTACGACCGCGCGACGGAGTTAGAGCGGTTAGGCGGGCAAGTGATCGAGCTCTCCAAGTCGGACTGGGAACAAGTCGCAAATGCGGAGGCGAACTAAATGCGACTCAAAAAATGGGTAACGACCGTCCACGCCGTGATCTGGCTGTCTTTTACGGCGGGCACCTTCGATGAAATGGTTAAGAAGTTTAACGACCTGTCGGATTGTCAGCAGGCGGAGGCGAGGATTTTCAAGCCCACCTACGCCAACATCGACAGGGATTTGAAATGGTTCGTCATGTATCAGCAGGAGTGTAAACCGTGATGAACCTCGAACTCAAAACGAATGAGGATGCCGACGCGGAGTTAATTGACCAAACAGACGGGCGGATCGTCGCCACAGTGTCCGGGTATGACCCCGGCGCTGTGGCGGCGATTATCCAGGCGGTAAACCTGCACGATGACCTGGTGACGTTCGCCAAAGTGCTTAGGGAATACATGCGGCTGAATCGAAAAGAGATTAACGAGGATTTGCTTGAACACGTTACCACGGTCCTCGAAAAAGCGGGGATCAAATGAAAAAGTCCCCGGAAATCAGAATCAGGAAATACGCCATAAACGTCGAGATATGGGAGAGCGATTACCCCGAGGCCGGGTACAGGTCGCGGCGGGAATTCGAGGATGACTTCGATAAGCGGATCCATCGAATGATGGACCGCTTAAAGGTCGGTGCGTCATGGACCGTGAGATCCGCGCGATCCTTCTACTACCTCGGGGGGAAACCATGAAGTGCGAAGTCTGCCGCGGACCCGATGCGGCGTTCCATCCGCGACTAAAGGTTCATATCTGCCAGCCGTGTCTCGCCCGCGAGTCGGCGCGAGATGCGGCGTTTGATCAGCGATGCGCGGAAGACCCGGCCTTCGAAGACTGGGCGGCGGGCGCATTGGAATAGAGTCCCTTCACCCTGCCCACCGGAGCGCAGACCGATGGGCGGGGATGAAGGGATATCTTTTGGCTCCTGCTCGCCGGGGAACACACGCGGCGGCGTGAAAAAATCCGTCGGGCGGGTCAACCGTCCTCTACTTCAAACACGGCGGGCAGTAGCGAAAGGATGGGAAACCATGGACAA
>QHXS01000073.1 GCA_003223975.1 Acidobacteriota bacterium | reverse complement strand
CTTCAAGAGGATTGCATTGCTTCTGGTCTCTTCACTGGCTGAACTGCCTCAAGAGCCAAAGCACCTTTGGTGTTTCCTGTGGGGCTGAATTGCCTTTAGTGTCTCCACAGGCTAGCACCCTTGTTGTTCCCTGTGGAGGTGTATTGCCTTTGGTGTCTCCACAGGCCGAATTTGCTCACATGAGCTGACACCTTCAAGAGGATTGCATTACTTCTGGTCTCTTCACTGGCTGAACTGCCTCAAGAGCCAAAGCACCTTTGGTGTTTCCTGTGGGGCTGAATTGTCTTTAGTGTCTCCACAGGCTGAATTTGCTCACATGAGCTGACACCCTCAAGAGGATTGCATTGCTTCTAGTCTCTTCACTGGCTGAATTTCCTCAAGAGCCGAAGCACTCTTGGTGTTTCCTGTGGAGGTAAATTTCCCTTAGTGCCTCCACAGGCTGAATTTGCTCTCATGAGCTGAACCACCTTCAAACGCCTTCAGGAGGGTGGAATTGCCTTTAATTTCTCCACAGGCTGAATCCCTTTTCACAATGCCTCTTTAAGTTGGCCATGCTGTCCCCCCTTCTGTCATCATCAAGCTCAAAACCCGAAATCACCACCACTACAACAATGGCTGTTCAATTATCAGACAAAACCCTTGGAGGTCTCCAAAACATAGCCAAGCTGGAATCCACAGCTGGATGGACCAAATTCAATCAAGAGATGAAAGATTACCTTGCAATGAATGGCTTTGGGGATCTTTTGGGAAGAAACAAAGACAGACCACTTGATCAGGGGGCACTTTCACCAAAGGAGTTTGAGGCAAAGCAAGAGACATGGCTTGACAAACAGGAGAGAGCCTGTGCAGCAGTAAGGAGCAGACTTGGGTACAATGCCAGGGAGGAAGTCAAGGACAAGAGTGTTCTGGATGAGGTGTTCCTTGGACTCAAAAAGAGATTTCGTCCCACTGGCAGTGCTATTTTCCAACACCTTGATCGGCGGTATCATGAACTCACACTGGCTGAGTGCAAAGGAGTCTCAGACTTTGCCGAAAACCTGAGAGAGGCAAGGAATGAACTCTTGGAGTTGGACAAGACATGTGTGATTGGTGAACCCCATTTTGTCAACAAATTCCTTGCTGGCCTTGGCCCTGACTATGACATCTTCTTGACATCCTTTTATCAAACACATTCCTTGATTCCTGAGTGGGGGGAAGGAGAGCATTTGGCTGTGCAAGCTGTAACTTTTGAGGAAGCAGTTATGGCAGCTGAGAGAGAGGAACAGAGTCAGAAGGTCCGGGAAGAGAAGACTGCTTTCCTGGCAAGAAGAGGTGGAGAGGAGAAGGAAGAACCAAGGTGCTCACACTGCAACAAGGCCTTCCACACCAAAGAAACTTGCTGGATCCTCCACCCTGAGAAAAAGAAAGCATATGATGATAGGAAGAAGAAGCGGGCCTCCCAGAAGAAGAAACTGAACAAGAAGAAGGAAAAGACAAGTGAGGAAGACACTGAAGAACCCGAAGACCCAACCTTGGGTGCCCATCTGGCCTGGAAGATCCCCAACAACAACAACAATGACATTGACCTTGGTGGACTTGGTGGAGTTGGAGTGTTCATAGCATCACAAAACACAACCTCAACCCCCTTGCAGGGTGTCTATGTGGTGGACACTGGCTGTGCTCAACACTCATCTTGTAGGAGAGAAGATTTTGTCAGTCTATATCCCTACCATGGAAAGCCCCTGTCTGGTATTGGTGGAGTCCAACTCATGCCTGAAGGTGTTGGAACTGTGAAAGTTGATTGCAGTGTGCGGGGAAGGCAGTCCTTCATGCTGCTCACAAACACACTTTATTGCCCCACCATGGGAGTCAACTTAATATCTGTTTCACAACTGCTTCAAGTTGGTGCAAAGGTCAACTTTCAGTCCAGCAAGGCAATTATCACCCATGGCCAAAGGGCCTTTACAGCCACACAGCACTCTGGGCTTTTCCTTCTCGACTTATGACGCCAGAAGCGTCCCCCTTCACCAATGGCACTTGCTTCTTATTCCATTTCTACTCCCTGGCTCCAGATCTGGCATGAAAGGATGGGACACCTTGGAGAACAAAACCTCTTGAAGCTTAAAGGGATGTCATATGGAATGAGTGACGTTCCAGAAGCCTGCCTCTGCGAAGCCTGTGTTCTTGGGAGAATGAAGGAAGGCCCCCATAAGGTCCCTTTCAAACCTGGCACCTACCCACTTGAGTTTATCCACACTGACATTGCTGGGCCGTTTCCTGTTCCTGGTAACAAGGGGGAAAGATATTGGGTTACCTTCCTGGATGACAAGACAAAGATGGCAGAGGCACATCCCATCTCCAAAAGGAGCGAGTTTTTCCAATGCTTTAGGCACTTCCTGGAGAAACATGAGCGGCCAGAGCGACGGTGCCATCGCCTACGACTTGACTGGGCAGGTGAGAATCGACTGACTGAGTTCCATGAATTCTGTGCAGATAGGGGGATTGTTGTTGAGGTGTCAGCAGTGGAGCAACATCAGCAGAATGGATCAGCTGAGGTCTTGAACCGAATCTTCATGAACAAACTTCACCCAACCATGATCAAGTCTGGTCTTGACCTTAAGTGGTGGCCAGAAATACTGCTCTCTATTGTCAAAATTCGGAATTGCAGTCCACATACAGCCTTCAAGAACATGACACCCTATGAAGCTTGGTATGGGGACAAACCTGACATCAATATCTTTCGAACCCTTGGCTGTGATTGCCTGTCCCTGAAGCCAATACGGAAACGCAAGGACCTTGTTGATGTGAAAGCTTTACCTTGCAAACTGCTTGGATTTGAAGGTACCCTCATCTACCGCCTCCTGACACCAGATGGCCGAATCATCCTCTCTTCAAATGTTATATTCCAGGAGAAAAGACCTCACATAGCTGAAGCACTTAAGAGACATCATGAGGACAAGGACTCTCAGACAGAAGGGGAGAAAGAGCCACCAGCAAAACGACAATCACACCACAGAACACCTCTAGAGACAGATTTAATTCCCCTTGGAGGGGGAGGGAATGATGAACTTCCACCTTGGCCAATGGATCCTAAATCTCTCTCATTGCAGAAGGACTCACAACCCCCTGAAGGAAACTCCACTGAAAGAGATTCTCCTCCCACTCTGTCAGACAGTTTGAGTGACAGGTCAAGCAGCACTCTTGATAATGCAGAACACATTGACCAGCATCCAGAATTACGGACATCATCAAGATCAAACAAGGGCCACTACTCAGAGTCAAACCCTCAAAGCTATGGAAGATACATGCTCCTGTTTGCATTCCTTGGAGCTGCCATATCAGCAACTGAGCCCTTTGAGCCAAAGAGTATTAGGCAAGCCAAGGCTGATATCATGTGGAAGGAGTGGTTAGAGGCCATGAATCTTGAGAACAAGTCATTACTGGACAACAAAACCTGGACACTGGTCACCCATCCTAAAAACCGGAGGGTCCTTCGAGGGAAATGGGTCTACAAGCTGAAGAGAGGTCCACAGGGGGAGATCACTCGCTACAAGGCACGCTGGGTAGTTCGAGGCTTTGAGCAAGAAGAAGGTGTTGACTATAATGAGACCTATGCATCAGTTGTCAAACCCATGAGCTACAAAGCTTTGTTTGCAATAGCAGCAGCCCTGGACCTGGACATTGAACAAATGGATGTCAAGACTGCTTTCCTATATGGAGATATTGATGAAGAGGTCTATGTGGAGCAGCCCCATGAGCTGAGTGATGGAACTGGCAGAGTCTGCCGCCTCAACAAGGCCCTATATGGACTGAAGCAGTCTCCAAGGATCTGGTACCATACTCTGGCAACCTTCCTGAAAGGCCTTGGATTTTCCCCCTTACACTCTGACCTTGGCATTTTCTCAAAGGGACATGTTTACA
>QHXS01000032.1 GCA_003223975.1 Acidobacteriota bacterium | reverse complement strand
CACTCCGTCGAAAAATAGATATCTGCCGATCCCGGCCTTTCGCTTTTCCGCCCAGGCTGTCTGCGAATAATTCATTTCTTGCGAAACAGCTTAACAAGTTTTTTGAGCGGATCGTAGTGTTCGTCAACGACACGTTCTTTGAGCGGGATGATCGCATTGTCGGTGATCGTGATGTGCTCGGGGCAGACCTTTGTGCAGCACTTTGTGATGTTGCAGTACCCGATTCCGAACGCGTCTTTCAATTCTTCGGTACGGTTTTCCGTGTCGAGCGGATGCATCTCAAGGGCAGCCGTATAAACCAGAAATCGCGGGCCGATGAACTCCTCATGTTTTACGTGATCACGCAGAACGTGACACACATCCTGACACAAAAAACATTCGATGCATTTGCGAAATTCCTGCACGCGATCGATGTCTTCCTGCTGCATCCGCCAGGTTCCATCTTCGGCGTCGGGCGGGCGAGGCTTGAATTTCTTGATGCGTTTCTTAACTTCATAATTCCAGCTCACGTCGCTGATGAGGTCTTTGACCGGCGGAAAAGCGCGCATCGGCTCGATCGTGACAGGCTGAGTTACATCGATCGTATCGAGCCGCGTCATGCACATCAGCTGCGGCTTGCCGTTGATCTCCGCCGAACATGAGCCGCATTTGCCGGCCTTACAGTTCCATCGGCAAGCGAGATCAGGCGCGGTCTCGGCCTGTATCTGATGAACGGCGTCGAGCACGACCATGCCCTCGGTGACCTGGGTCTGGTAATCGACCATTTCACCGCCCTCGCGGCCGCCTCGTCTTACGCTGAAAATCGCAGTTGCCATAAAACAAAAAAAGTAACCACTAAAACTCACGAAAAATCACAAAAATCCCTTCAAAGTATGTAGCGCTTCCATTCCAATCGAGGCGATGCTCCGAAATTTGCAAGAATTCCAAGCTTCGTTTTCGTGATCTTTAAATAATTGAGAAGCTGTGCCATCTCAATATTCGTAAGTTTCGGAAGTACTTTCAATTCGAGAATTATCTGATTAAAGCACACGAAATCCGCAACATATCTTTTCTCGAGCCGAACATCCTTGTAATACAGTTCTAACGGCTTCTCTCTTTCAAACGGAACACCTTTTCGAATAAATTCTATCGATAACGCCTCTTGATAAACCGGTTCGAGAAATCCCATTCCAAGCGTCTTGTAAACTTCAAACATCGTCCCGGTGATCGCGTAAACTTCGTCTTTGAACAAAAGCTCGGACATAACATAAACGTTTTTGTGCCTTTTTGTGCGATTTCGTGGTTACTTTCTTCTAGCCCATTTCTTCGATCACTTGTTTCAACTCCGCAGGCATCTCCGGCAGGGGCACGTGCGATATCCGCATCTCGCCATTGACCTCCTTCGCAGCGATGTTGAATTTCGCAAACTCCGGATCTTTGTCCGGGTAATCGTCGCGAAACTGCCCGCCGCGACTTTCCTTTCGCTCGATCGCGGATCGTGTTATCGCCTCGGAAACCGTCAAAAGATTTCGCAGGTCAAGCGCCGTGTGCCAGCCGGGATTGAAGTCGACGTTTCCTGTAACTGAGGACTTCGCTGTCCGTTCATTCAGTTTTTTTAAACCGTCGAGAGCCTCCTTCATCTCGTCTTCGACCCTAACAATGCCGACGAGTTTCTGCATCATATCCTGAAGATCGTTTTGGATGACAAACGGATTTTCGCCGCCATCGCGATCAAATGGCTCGATTGCGCGTTTCGTTTCGGTCTCGATCTGCGCGTCGTCGATAGTTCCGTGACCGTTTGCTTTTGCGAACTCGGCCGCGTATTCACCGGCGCGTTTGCCGAAGACGATCAGGTCCGAGAGCGAGTTACCGCCAAGACGGTTCGCGCCGTTAATGCCGGAGGCGCATTCGCCGGCCGCGTACAGACCGGGCAGCGTTGAGGCCTGCGTGTCCGCATCAACGCGAATGCCGCCCATGATGTAATGGGTAGTTGGGCCTACTTCCATCGGCGTGGTCGTGATGTCGAGGTTCGCGAGCTGCATGAACTGGTGATACATCGACGGCAGTTTGCGTTTAATATGTTCGGCCGCGTTCGGCAGCTTTTCTTTTATCCAGGCGATGTCGAGAAAGACTCCGCCGTGCGGCGAGCCGCGTCCGGCTTTCACCTCACGATTGATGCAGCGCGCGACGTGATCGCGCGTCAACAGCTCGGGCGGACGATTCGCGGTCTTGTCGCCTTGCGTGTATCGCCAGCCTTCCTCCGCATCTTTGGCAGTCTGGTCCTTGTAGTTGTCCGGAATGTCGTCGAACATGAACCGCTTTCCTTCATTGTTCTTAAGAATTCCGCCTTCACCGCGAACACCTTCCGTAACGAGAATGCCGCGGACGCTCGGCGGCCAGACCATGCCGGTTGGATGGAATTGGATGAATTCCATATCGATCAGTTCGGCACCCGCGTGATAAGCGAGCGCGTGGCCGTCGCCGGTTCCTTCCCAGCTGTTGGACGTGATCTTGTATGCGCGGCCAACGCCGCCGGTCGCGAGGATAACCGCTTTCGCTTTGAACACGCGAAAGCGGCCATGTTCGCGTTCGTATGCAAACACTCCGACTACGCGGTCGCCGTCCTTAAGCAGCGAGATCACGGTCACTTCCATGTGGACATCGATTCCCTGATGGATGCCGTGATCTTGCAACGTTCGAATAAGCTCTAGTCCGGTACGGTCGCCCACGTGTGCAAGTCGCGGATACCGATGTCCGCCAAAGTTTCGTTGTAGAATTTTGCCGTCTTTAGTGCGGTCGAAAACCGCGCCCCAGGCTTCGAGTTCGCGAACGCGATCCGGAGCTTCTTTCGCGTGCAGCTCGGCCATCCGCCAGTTATTCACATACTGGCCGCCGCGCATCGTGTCGGAAAAATGAACTTTCCAATTGTCGCGGTCGTCGACGTTTGCCAATGCCGCAGCCATTCCGCCCTCGGCCATGACAGTGTGCGCCTTGCCGAGCAGCGATTTGCATATCAGCCCGACGCTGACGCCCGCCGCCGACGCTTCGATGGCAGCCCGCAATCCGGCACCACCGGCTCCGATGACAAGAACGTCGTGTTCGAACGTTTTATATTCCATCAAAAGATTCGGTAGTCCGTAAAAATTCCCATAGAGCACATTCGAATATAGAAGTCGGTAAAGCCGACCCAGAACAGCGAAAACCAAGCAAACATCATGTGCCGCCTGTTAAGGCCGCTGACGCAGTCGTACGCTTTCTTTTGAACCGGCCGTCCTGAGAGTACATCACGGGCACCGCCGATCAAGTGACGAAGACTATGGCAGCCAAGCGTGTATGACCCGAGCAGAATCACGTTGATAATAAGTACTAGCGTACCTACACCGACCCCGAAATGTTTATGTCCGTCGGGGCCTATGAACCAAACCCCTTCGAATGCGTCGTAACTCAGGATCACGATAAACAGGAGTGCGATATAGAGAAAATATCGATGAATGTTCTGCATTATGAGCGGAAACTTTCGCTCACCCCAATACGAATGCCGAGGCTCACCGACGGCGCATCCCGGCGGGTCTGCCCAGAAGGCTTTGTAATAAGCTCCGCGATAGTAGTAGCAAGTGAACCGAAATCCGCCGGGTGCCCACAAAATAAGCATAGCCGGTGTCATTCGCAGGAAAGCCGGCAGCCATGAGGGCCATGAGCCGAGCCAGGCATGTTCTGTCAATGTTTGCCCAGACGCCTCCCAGATCAGCGGCGAATACATCGGTGATAGATACGGCCCGAACGAATAATGTGCGCCTTGAAATGCGGCCCACGTCGAGTAAACGATAAACGCCGAAAATCCGAGGAATGTGAGCAGCGACTGAACCCACCAACCATCTCGGCGCATCGTTTCGCCAAAGCCGCGACGCGTTATGTGAACTAAGTTTGACGCCATTAACGTGGACGACTCCTTATTAAAAAGGGCGCGAGTAAAAAGTCTGAATTGAATTCTCCGAAACAAGCGTCGGCAAGTCAACAGGCGAGTTATACTATATGAAAGAGCAACTGGAGGCGAGAGGATGGATTTCTACTTTCTAATATTTTCGCTTTTCTTTCCGCGAATCGTTTTGCTTGCGGCCTTATTTCTGCAGCCATCGGCGTATCCGGCGAATTCCGTTCCGCAGTGGGCAGACGTCTTGCTTGGTGTTTTAATGCCGCGCGTTCTGATATTGATCTACATTTACCAGAATATGGGTTACGACAATATCTGGTTTGCCGTGCATTTGATCGTTGCTATACTCGCCTATTTCGGCGGCAGCCGGGAAACCGTGAGACGCAGAAGGCGTACGGTAGTAGTGGATTGATCTAAATAGAAAAACGCCGCAACGATCGAACTAACTTGTTCGACCGTGCGGACGTTATACAAACGTTGCAGGCATCAGCCTGGTTTCGCTCGAAAAGCTTAAACCGCTCTTCGACCCGTAACCAACTGAATGACAAGCACGATAACCGCGATCACAAGAAGTATATGGATCAGGTTTCCGACGGCCGCACCTGCAAAGCCAAAGCCCAATGCCCAAAGAACCAACAGAATTATTATTATTGTCCAAAGCATATTTTTCTCCCTTTTAATTATTTAGTCGCCTCATCTCCACTAATGATCTGTCTCCGTACGACTACTTCTAACTGCCGAAGACCCTATCCCTTTAGAAAGGGCGTATATCAGCCCGCCAACACTAAGGGCCAGGGCCGATCCTGTTAACAAGGGATGTAACGACGCCCTTGTATAAATACTGCTTTCCGCAACGTGACCCTCATAACCCCCGCGTTCTGCGAGCCGCTGGTCTTGCGGCGCATAAAGTCCTTCGAACGGGCGACTCGTGCTCGGCACGTCAGTTTGCTGCCCCTCGATCATCGCCTTTTCCATATACATATCGGTCAAACCCGGTGCAAACTTGCCGGCGAGCGACATTATCTTTCCGCGAGCTCCAACAAAACGGTCGCGAACCGGGTTCTCCGCGGCATACAGGATCGCTTCGGCGACTGTTTCCGGAGCATACACAGGCGGTGGATTTTCGGGCTGCACATCTAAATAATTTTTCGCGTGCTCTTTGTACGGGGTATCGATCGCGGCCGGTTTTATGAGCGTTACTGAGATCGGAGCCTCTTCCGCCTCGAGTTCCATTCGCAAAGCGTCGGTAAATCCTTTTACCGCGTGTTTAGACGCGCTATACATACCCTGCAATGGGATCGCTCGATCAGACAGCGTGCTTCCGATATTGATCAACGCGCCGCCGTTTATCTTTAAATTACGAGCGGCTATTAAAGAGCCGTTAACTACACCCCAGAAGTTTGTTTCGAAAAGCTGTCGCGAATCCTCGTTTGTAACTTCTTCCAAACGGCCATAGATCGAGACGCCGGCGTTGTTTACCCATGTATCGAAATTACCGAACCTGTCCAGTGCTGCAGCCCCAACGGCCTGAAGGTCGCCTACGCTGGAAACGTCGGCAGGTACGGCCAGAGCCTCGCCGCCATTGTTGTTTATCTGTTTCTCGAGCTGCGTAAGCGCCTCATCACTCCGAGCTGCCAGGACTACCTTTGCACCCTTGTCGGCAGCCATCCGCGCGGTAACCAGTCCGATCCCGCTAGTAGCGCCGGTCAAAACAATAACCTGTTCGTTTATCGGCTTTAGTTTCATTCCCGTTTCTTCCCCGCTTCTGCTCCGCGTACAGCATTTTCCCTCTTCAGCTCTGACTTATGCAAAAAACGTGCACGAGCCCGGAAGGCTAATCCGGACATTCATTTAAGCCCGCACATCCCCTTTGCGGTTCGCTCGCGAATTATCCACCGTACGTTTCTGGTGCATCCCCAAATGCCGATCATTTCCCTCAGTCTCATCGCAGCCTCATTTCACGCGCGCTCATATAATCACCTAAGCGCCCTCTTCAAGATGAACAACTTACGCTTTTGCAGGAATTGAATCTGTACATTGCACTACAGTGCTGTCCTTGGGTATTCAAAATACTTGAGGGTCGTGGAAAATGCGTTTTTGCAGCAAATCTTTTGGGTAGTCGTTCTTTCGGTCGCGGTCGCTTCGGTGGCCTGGACCATCACGCAGGAAGAGATATTTCGCGAGCCGCGCGACTACTGCAAGCGGCGAACAGATTCGGCGCGCTCGTTGTTACTGCGAAAATTCTTCTACGTTTTTACTTGCGAATACTGTTTTAGTCACTGGGTGACCCTGTTCTTTTTAATACTCACAGGCTTTCGGTTGGCGATCGACGATTGGCGCGGATATGTCATCGCGTTTTTTGTTCTTCCATGGATCGCGAATCAATGGATGAGTATTTACCGAAGATTGCGTGTCGAGATCAAATACGAAAATGCGCTCGCCGAAAACGAAAAGACAGAGGCAAAGAAGTGACGGACGCGATCGGATGGGCAAGTTCCATTATTTTGCTGGTGACCGTTGCGGCACAGGTTCGCAAACAATGGATCGCGGGCTCGAACAAGGGCGTCTCGAAATGGCTTTTCATCGGCCAGCTTGCCGCTTCGTTAGGTTTCGTTGCTTTTAGTGTTTTGACCGGCAGCCTCATTTTCGCAATAACAAATGCGGCGTTGACGCTCGGTAATCTGTGCGGAATTTTCATCTACTTCAAAAATCGATCAAGTTAATTTGTATTGATAGCGACAGATCGAGCGTCCCTTCGCGTGCTAGTTTTTGTTTTGAGGAAAAATCAATGGCACAGCAGCAAAAAGCAGAACAAAAAGGCAAACGGCCCGAAAATCCCCTCCCCGAACAAAAGCAGGAGCGGCCCGGGATTGAAAGCGAGATAGAACCGCGTCCTCAATTCTTTGCGCCGAACTATAAAGGCTCGCAAAAACTAAACGGCAAGGTCGCGTTGATCACTGGCGGCGATTCCGGGATCGGCCGTTCCGTAGCCGTTCTTTACGCTCGCGAGGGTGCCGACATTGCGATCGTCCACCTGCCCGAGGAGATCTCCGATGCAAAGG
The DNA here is from genome assembly GCA_003223975.1 of Acidobacteriota bacterium. Classification (GTDB taxonomy): domain Bacteria; phylum Acidobacteriota; class Blastocatellia; order Pyrinomonadales; family Pyrinomonadaceae; genus OLB17. Next base: position 5,750 of record QHXS01000032.1, on the reverse strand, counting down.
AAACGGCCGAATTTGTGAAGCAGGAAGGCAGGAAATGTATCATGATCGCCGGGGACGTTCGCGAATCGAGATTTTGCGACGGCGCGGTTAAAGACACGGTAAACGAGCTGGGAAGTCTCGATATCCTTGTCAATAACGCCGCTTATCAGCAGCATCAGGAATCGCTTGAGAACATAACTGACGAACAGCTCGAGCAAACGTTTAAGACGAATATCTTCGGATACTTCTATATGGCGCGTGCCGCGCTTGAACACTTGCCCGAAGGCGGAGCGATCGTCAATACCGGCTCGATCACCGGTCTCGAAGGTGCGAAGGAATTACTCGATTATTCGGCGACGAAAGGAGCCATCCACGCTTTCACGAAATCGCTGGCGCAAAGCCTTGTCGAGAAAAAGATCCGCGTAAATTGTGTTTCGCCCGGTCCGGTCTGGACGCCGTTAAATGTGGTCGACAAAGAACCTGGTGATGTCGCAAAACACGGCGGCGACACGCCGATGAAAAGGCCGGCACAACCTGAAGAAGTCGCACCGGCATATGTGTTCTTTGCTTCAAACGCGGATTCCAGTTATATCACCGGCGAAGTTTTGACACTTCTTGGCGGCGAAACAACGGCAGCCTAATACAACTCCCGAGCTAAGGTCTTCGGTTCGCGTTCGGCCTGTTCGCATTCGAGTTCATGTTTGAGTTCGATCGGCCCATGTTGCTATTCGAGTTCGAAGGCGACATGGTCGACATGGGTGTGGACATCGGCGTGGACATCGGGGTTGCGTTAGTTAGTACCGCCGTATTTGAATTAGCGTTGCGTGTGTTCATGTTGACGTTGACGTTGCTTTCTGTTGTGCATGCAGCAAATCCGGCAGCTGCCAAAGCGAGAGCAGCAACGGTTCTTTTTGTTCTGTTCATTGTAGGTCTCCTCAGATCCTTTTTGTTCAAGCAAAGGCGTGAATCTCCGCCCTTTAAGTGATCAAAGCGGTGCTTCGATGTGAGCGATACTAGACGCCGCGATCGGAAGGATTTGTATGACGTAAAACATTCGAATAAAAAAGCGTATGTTTTATCGGCTCATTGTATTTGACCGGACATTTGATCCCCGGTGAAAGACCTTATTCTTTAATTGGTCGGCCTGCCATTCACCGATCGGCGGGGATCTTTTTAATAATTTTCATAGTCGCCGCTCGGCAGCGCAAAAAAGGCAGGACGACAAACGGGTGTCTTTTGATTCTCGGGGTCGAAAAGGATGGTCGCGATCGGCCATCCTTTTCCGTCTTTATTCGCATTGCAAGTAAATTTTAGAAAGACCGATAGGAGGAAATTTTAGTTATGGGTAGCAGATATTCATCAAGTGGCCGTTTTGGAACATCACGGGGACGCGGCTTCGACCGCGATTTTGAGACCCGGGGAAATACTGAGCAAATGGGTTACGACGAAGAGCGATGGCGGCGAAACCAGGACTGGAGTCCGTCGCAAGAAAGGCACTCTCAAAGGGGAGGCGAAATTCATGAGGACACAGCGTATGGATACGGTGCGTCAGGACGTGGAAGCAGCGATTTCGGCCGCGGCGATCTGGGAATGGGCGGCGGCGAAGGCGATTTTCGTTCATATCAGGGTGAAAGCGGGTTTGGAGCAGGTAGCTATGGTTATGGCGCATCCGGTTCGCAGGGCGGTTATTCCGGTTCTCAGAGCACCGGTGAATACGATCGCCGCGAGAGGGGCCAAAGTTATGGCGGCAGCTACGGCTCGCAGGGCGGATTTGGCGGCCGATACGCGCAGGGCCCCGGGTCATATGGCGAAGGCCGATACGGTCAAAGCAGCTACGATCAGGAAAGTCATAGTCCTTATGGCCAGGGTCAGTTTGGGCAAAGCGGCTATGGCCAGGGTATGGGCTCGCAGGGGAACCAGATCGGTTCGCAAGGCTATGGCTCCGGGTCGGACCAGCTTGGCTCGCAAAGTAGATTCGGTTCGACTGGCGCTCATTCCGGGTCGCAGGGAAGTTATAGCTCTCAGCGAACTGGTTTCCGGGGCAAGGGCCCTAAAGGTTACACCCGTTCAGATCAACGAATCGAAGAGGATGTGAACGAACGACTTTCAGACGATCACTATCTTGACGCCTCGAACATTGAGGTTCAGGTCCAAAGCGGCACGGTGACGCTTTCGGGCGAAGTGGAAGATCGTGAATCGAAACGCCGGGCTGAAGATATTGTAGAATCTTGCTCCGGTGTGCAGCAGGTCCAGAACAACATCCGAGTGCAGAGCAGTAGCAGCTCCTGGTTCGGTAATGGTTCGGACGAGCAAGAAGACCAGAGCGGCGGCGCGAGTACGGCCTCGTCGGGTTCGTCCAGCAAGAAGGCGGGATCGAGTGGTACGTAATGCGATCAACCGTTTAAGGGTGTCGATCAAAACAAAAACTCCGCCGGTTATCCGACGGAGTTTTTTGGTTGATGGCTGAGATCTAGCGATAGATATGTTCGCCGTTATAGTTATCGCGCCATTCGTTCTCAAAGTAATCGGCATCTTCGTCCGTTCGCGGACGAACACCTAAGACCGTACCGCCTTCGCGGATGCCGCCCTCATAGAATTTCGCCCTCTCTTCGGGAATTCCCCATCCGATCAGAGCACCGGCCAATCCGCCGGTTAACGCTCCAGCGCCGGCTCCCGCAAGTGCCGCAGCGATCGGGCCCGCGACTACAAGGCCGAGTCCCGGAATTACAAGATTTGTTCCTATAGCTGCAACGCCACCGAGGATCGCCCCGAGAGTTCCACCGATAGCACCGCCCGCGCCAGTTCCTTCCAGGGCTTTGTTGCCGAGTTCGGAATTATCAGCGTCGTCTCCCCAATAACGGTTGCGAGTGTCTTCGGACATCAGAACGTTGATCTCGTCGTCGGTATAGCCTCTTTCCTTCAAGCTTCGATACGCGTTTTCCGTATTTTCACGGTCGCGAAACATACCGGTCAACATTCCAGTCTCTTCTTTTGATCGTGTTCCCTGATTGTTCATTTTAAAACTCCCTTGATAATAGAATTCTGCAACCAATAGATTAAGCAAGAAAAATGCTGCAAATCGTATTGGCCCGTACAATCGCACTGAAACGGATTGATAGTATCGACCTGACCCAAGTCTTAGGCTGGCGCAAAAAGCGCGATCACGGTGTGTTCTCGACGGACACACCTTTTTTTCGCCTATTAACCCGCCTTTGTGAGCGAACGTTCATTATTGCCGTTACGATGCGCGCCGAATTCGATCGCCTTACACTCACCTGTATTGGCGTCGGCCACGCGGCGTATGAAATCGAGCGCTTGAGCGTGATACTCGGGTTTTACGGCTGCCGTTGCGTCAGCCGGCACCTGAACACAAAAACCGCGCATGTAGGCGTCGTGCGCCGTGAAAAGGACACAGATGTCGGTCGTAACGCCGGTTATGGTCAAGCGGAAAATATCTTTGGAAAGCAAGAGCACGCCAAGCGGTGTGGCATAAAATCCGGAGCGCTGGGGCTTTACGACAAAGAGGTCGTCCGGTTCTGGTTCGAGTTTTTCTATGATCTGACGCCCCTTCCCCGAGCTTTCTGATGTACGCTCGACAAACGTTCCGAAATCTTCGTTCCATCTTCCATAATTGTCGTTGACGTATATCACGCTGGCGGCGGCGGCGCGAGCGCGTTTTTTTAATTCGGCGATCTTCTCAGCCGCTGCGAGGGCAGGCTCAAAAAGTTTGTCGCCGTCCTTAAAGGAGAAATCGGAGATCATATCCATTATGAGCAGGGCTTCGCCTTTCGAATTTTCATCAACTAAATTGTGGGACTCGGTCATTGTCGTTACCTCTATATCGTCTTTTTCGATAGTCGATTCTCGCAATCTTCGTACCAAACGAATTAAGATAACGTCCACAAATATTTACGCAGGGATGATCTAGGATCAAAACGTCAGGCCGTATCGGAACGCTACGCTCGAAATTTTGACGCAGCTTCGCCCTTGGAAATAAATTTTGATATGTGTCGGCGCGAATACATTGCTGATCGCTGTGATAGCCCAAAATCGTTACATGCCTAGCCACGCGAGATGATTTCGCGTAACTCCTCAAAACGAGAGGCCGATAACGGGATAGTCGGCCTCTTCCACCTTTTAAAGCGACGGACTTCTTTTACTGGTGAATTTACGAATATACTTGTAAATTATTCATTAAGAATTACTGTTCGGACTTGCCGCTGTCGAAATTGCATCGGCAGCGTGCGAACCGGAATCTCCAGCCACCAGCAACAGTCGAGGATCCATCGCCGTTACAGGTTGTTTTGTAGTTTGCAGTGATGGACAAAAAGGCGCCTGACGCCGAACAACTTATTGCTTTTGACGACCTGCGAACTAACGCGGCCGTGTGGCCGCGCTATGCCGCGCTGGCCTTGTCGGTGTATGTCTTCCTCGGCGGTTTCACTTCGTTCCTGGGATATCCCCTCAACCTTCCGGCGCTTACGGACTGGAACAATGAAGGAATTTCGATCCAGCCGAATACCACGATCGCCGTAATGGCCACGGGTCTGACACTTCTCCTGCTTAGTTTTGGTTATAGAAGACTGCCGATAGTTTTATCTGCACTGGTCGGCCTGATCGGCGCAACGTCGATCTTTCAGATGGCGACGCTGATCGACCTCGGGTTCAATACGTTCCTGTCGTTCGGCCGCGAATGGGGACGGGTTGGCGTGGTCATTCCGGGGCTGATGGGAACGCCTGGGGCGACCTCATGGACATTTCTCGGGTCAGCCCTTTTGCTTTTGTCAGTGTCTTCTAATGGCCCTTATCAAAAAGATCACGTAAAAGCGCGGAACAGCTCGGTACTTTTGGCACTTTTGTCGACGGGTATTTCGTCGCTTTCACTGATCGGATATTTGTATGGGGCCAAATCGCTCTATGCGATCCCGAAGCTAACTATCATTGCTCTTCAGACGGCGACCTTTATTCTCGCGGCTTCGCTTTCCGTGATACTTCTGATCGATGAAACCGGCCCGACACGCCTGTTTGCCGATAGGGGCCCGGCCGGGATTCTTACCCGGCGAATTGTCCCGACCATCGTGTTGTTGCCGATATTGGTTGGAGCTCTCAGGCTCGCCGGGGAAAATGCCGGCCTTTATGACACCGCATTCGGAAGTGCGAGCCGAACGCTGGTTGAGATGGTCTTCCTTCTTTGCATTTTGTGGTGGACCGGTACGGCGCTCGAACGTTATGCCAGGCGTGCCTCCCAAAACGAGCGCGAACTTCAGCAGCTCGCCGACGCGATGCCGCAGGTCGTGTGGATCGCCAACGAAGAGGGCAAGACGGGATACTACAACCGACGCGTCGAAAACTTTGGCGGGATAAAGCAGGTCGACGGCGAGCTTTATGATTGGCAGGCAGGGATTCATCCGGAAGATCTCGAATCAACAATAAAGCTATGGAATGCGGCGGTGCGCGATACCAAGGTTTACGAGCAGGAACACCGAATGCTCATGGCTGACGGCACCTATCGCTGGCACCTTAGCCGTGCAGTGCCGCTAATAGAGGAGGACGGACGCGCCCGCCGGTGGTACGGAACCGCTACCGACATTCACGACCGAAAATCTGCAGAGGTTACGCTTCGCGAAAGCGAGCAACGGTTCTCGCGTTTTATGCAGCACTTGCCGGGGCTGTCCTGGATCAAAGACGCATACGGGAAGTATGTCTACGCAAATGAAGCGGCGCAAAAGGCATTTAATACGCCGATGCCGGAGCTTTTTGGAAAATCGGAC
>QHXS01000072.1 GCA_003223975.1 Acidobacteriota bacterium | reverse complement strand
TTTCGGCCCTACCTTTTTTATGTTGTGGCTAATCGTCAGTGTTCTCTCGATCGTCGCCGTTATTACTGCGCGGGCGATCAAAGGATTCTTTCAGGTCAAGTTGCGATAATTACTTTGGACTTGGCACGTGGGCGACTCGGAAACGGGCCGCATTTTTTTTCGATTGGAACGGACGGGGAATTTACGTCAAACTTGCGTATGCCCACGATCGGCCTGCGTTACGGCAGCACAACGGTTCCATTCGAATACGACGAACGGCAGTTTGACGTTCTGGAAGCGGAGAAAGACAAACTTCCGCTGACCGATGTTGAGATCGGCGCGCGTTTCGATCAGCCGATCGATTCGCCGCGGCTTGAAGAGTTGGTCGGTGCCGACGAGACCGTTCTGTTCGTCGTGCCCGATGCAACGCGGCAGGCCGCGCCGCCTGATCGCCGACGGTGTCGAGCCGCACCGGATGGCGATCATCTTCGCGACCGGCATTCATCGAAAAGTTACCGAAGAAGAAAAACGCGCGATCCTCACGCCATTCATCGCGCAGCGAATAAAGACCTTCGACCACGACGCGCGCGACCTGATGCGGATCTCACGTGTCGGCGAAACGAGCGGCGGCATTCCGGTCGAACTGAACCGTGCGTTGTTCGAATACGGCCGCGTCGTTTTGATCGGCGGCGTGACGTTTCATTACTTCGCGGGGTTTACCGGCGGAAGGAAACTGGTTTGCCCCGGGCTCGCCTCCTCAAAGACGATCTCCGCGACGCACAAGCTCGCATTCGATTGCGAACGGATGGACCGCCGTGAAGGCGTCTCAACCGGCTTACTCCACGGCAACGCCGTGCACGAAGCATTTGTTGAAGCTGCTTCAAAAGCGAAGATCGACTTTGCGATCAGCGCGATCGTGAACGACGCCGGAGACGTGACCGACGTTTTCTGCGGCGACCAGATAACTTCACATCGCGCGGCCTGCGATACTTTTGCCTCTCAACATAAAATTTCGATCGCAGAAAAACGCGAGCTTGTCATCGCAAGCTGCGGCGGCTATCCGTTCGACATCAACATGATCCAGGCGCACAAATCGCTCGAAGCGGCGTCGAAAGCCTGCATCGACGGCGGAACGATCGTTTTGCTAGCTGAGTGCCGCGACGGTCTCGGACGCGACGACTTTTTGAATTGGTTCGACGCCGAGGACAGCGGCGACTTGGGGCGAAGGCTCTGCGAAAAATACCAGGTCAACGGGCAAACGGCTTGGAGCTTTTTGAAAAAGGCCGAGCGGTTCAAGGTCGCGATGGTGAGTTCGCTAGACGAAGACATTCTAGGCAGGATGCGGTCGAAGAAATTGCGGGCCGACGGCGTCGAGGCTTTAATAAATGAAAAGACGCGCGGGTATTTAATACCCAACGCGTCGAAACTTCAAATCATTACCGGATCAAACTAAAGCGACAGGCTGCCGCAGAGGCATTTTTCCAAGTACCAACTCTTCTATCTCAAGCTTCAAACTAGCATGGTCGATATCGATACCGACTATATTGCCTTCCTCGTCATAATCGATCACGACACCGTCAGAAACCTCGCGGCTATCGACGCTGGGCTTACTAGACAGGTCGATGTAGAGCGAATCGGTTTCGGCGTAGTAGTTGATCTTCATTCTCTAAAGCCACTGTTAATGAACGCGTTATGAATTGTAACGCGGTCGGCCAACGTCACAACTCGTAAATACTTGCCGCCAAACTCTTCTATCCGGATCGTCGTCTTGAATTTCGATCCGAACAGCGTTCTCGATGACAAACTGGCACCATTCCCGCTTCAAATATGGCCGCTTTCGCAAGACCTCGCTTTCGAAATACTGCGTGTAACCATATTCCGGCACATGGGAATGTTAACACAACTGATTGTTAGCTCTTCTTTACTTCGAACGTTCGCGCCATCGAATCCGTCTGAGCCCTGATCGAGCGCAGGCCGTCCTGGTAACCGGTAAAGCGGAGCAGATAGACCACATCACCCGAACGAAGGAAATAGTATCGTCCGCTCATCGCGCGTCCGGTCTTGACGAACTCGAAATTGAAGACCGACCCGGCGAGCTTGCCGACGAAATTTTCCTGTTTCCCGGCAACAAAGCCCGGCAGGAACTGAAGCTTGTCTTCCTGATCGCGGATGACATCTGCCATCGGCGTGCCCTGCGGCGACGTCAGGCGGCGGACCTCAAGATGCCCGTCGGTCCGGTCGCCGAAAACGAATTCGACATTGCCGCCCGCGGCAGCGGTCTTTACGACCTTCCATTTCGCGTCGGGTATTTGGAAAGTATAATCGACGTTCGAGTCCGTGAAGGCGTTCGACTGTGCGAACGCCGCGACGGCGCAAAGCGTCGAGAGAAGAGTTGCGAGTACCAAACGTCTGATCATGGCTTTAGTTAGAGGCTTAATGTCATCTTACCGCAATTTGCGCGGTTTTACGACAGATTTGATGACACAGGAGGCCCGGATGTTGTACAGATAGCCGGCCTTCGGGCGTTTCCGGATCAAACTATTTCGCCAATTTCAGGCACCGGCGCATCTAATGTTTGAAACGAACAAGACGTTTCACGAGCAACCATAATTTTGAGGTAACTCCTGTGCGATCAATTAGATATAACCTTCGAAAAATGTCGGCAACGGCCCTGGCAGCGGCCGTTCTTCTTCCATCATTTGTCCTCGCGCGGCCGTCCGGCGGCGATAAAAAGCTGACCGAGGAGCAAAAGATCATTCACGTGCTCAACCGGCTTGGTTTTGGCGCACGGCCCGGCGATGTCGAAAAGGTAAGGGCGATGGGCCTGCAAAAGTACATCGATCAGCAGCTCAACCCCGCGTCGATCGACGATGCGGTCGCCGAATCGAAGGTAAAGAATCTCGAAGTCACTCAGATGTCGACCGCTGAGATCTTTGCAAAGTATCCGAATCCGGCAGCGCTGCTGCGAGCTCTGGATGGCGACAAGCCCGGCCAGCAACCCGGACAGCAGCAAAACGCCGCTGCAGCAAACGACCAGGTAACGGAAAAAGAAAGGCAGGAACGCCAGCAACAGTTGAGACAGCTTTATGCAAAGTATGACCTTCGGCCTGCTAACCAGCTATTGCCGCAGATCGTTTCCAATCGCGTTCTGCGCGCTGTTTATTCCGAAAGACAACTGCAGGAAGTGATGGTCGATTTCTGGCAAAACCACTTCAACGTGTTCTCCGGAAAGAATGCAGTTCGCTGGTACATCCCGAGCTATGAACGCGACGTAATTCGAAAGAATGCGCTTGGGAATTTCAAAGATCTCCTCGTCGGGACGGCACAGCATCCGGCGATGTTGTTCTACCTCGACAATTTCGAATCGAGGTCGCCAAATGCGCAGGGTCCGGGAAATAACCGGAACGCAGAGCGTATTCAGCAGATGATCCGAAACGGCGGAAATTTGCCGCCGCAGGCACGTCAGCGGTTGAAAGATCAATACGGCATTAACGATGCCCAGCTCGACCAGCGGCTCAAGGAAATGCGAAATGGCGGCAGCGCACCGCCCCAGCAAAAGCGTCCGCAGCCCGGCATCAACGAAAACTACGCCCGCGAGCTGATGGAGCTGCATACGCTCGGCGTCGACGGCGGCTACACGCAAAAGGACATCGTCGAGGTGGCGAAATGCTTTACCGGCTGGACGATCGCCGACCCGCGTGGTTACCGGCGTTCCGCGGCCAGTATGATCACCGGCGAAGAAGACAAACGAATAGAACGCCTGCAGCGTCAAGCCGGTGTTCCAGACGATCTCGAGAGCGGCGAATTCTATTTTAACCAGCGTTGGCACGAGAGCGGGGCGAAGACCGTGCTCGGCCAGAAGGTTGACGAAGGCGGCGTTAAGGACGGCCTGAAGGTCATCGACATCCTGGTGAAACAGCCAGCGACCGCAAAATTTATCGCCCGAAAGCTGGCGGTGAAATTTGTCAGCGACAATCCTAGCGAAGACCTCGTAAAACGCGTCGCAGATGCGTTTATGAAATCGAGCGGCGATATCAAGACGACGTTGAAAGCATTGTTCAGCGACAAAGAATTCTTCGCCGCCGAAAACTATCGGGCGAAGATCAAGACGCCTTTCGAGTTGGCAGTAAGCTCGATCCGTGCGATCGGCGGAAATACCAACGGCGGCCCGGCGATGGTCGCGATGCTGAACAAGCTCGGCGAGGTGCCGTATGGCTATCAGGCCCCGACGGGTTATCCGGACACGGCGGAAGATTGGGTGAACACCGGCGCTTTACTCGAACGCCTGAATTTCGCGATCGCCATTGCAAGCAACCGCATCCCCGGAACGCATGTTGACCTGAATAATTTCGACTCGAAAGACAAGTCGA
>QHXS01000132.1 GCA_003223975.1 Acidobacteriota bacterium | reverse complement strand
AAACCGCTTGAAACCTACTAACGTTCTACTCTATCCTCCGCTTGTCTTATCCGCTGGCCTGAATCGATGGTGACTAGAGTCACTGGCGCGGATAGGAACCGGGAGCGGTTATCCGAGTGCCGACTGTCATCATACGGCGGCGCCGTGCAAGTAGTGATTCACTTGCGCAAGGTCACGCGACGCAATCGTCGTAGATCGAGCCTTAGCGGGCGGAGGTCCTTAACTTTAGAATGTTCCCGTGTAAGGCAAGCCACTATCCGCAAGGATATGCCGAGCCTTCCCCAAACTTCCCGCGAAACGGCAAGTTTTTCGGACCTCGGCTTTTCGGCGGATTGACTCGCTTGCAATTCTCAAAAGACGTGACTTAATCGCTCACGCATCTTCACCTAACAGCTAAAACAGCGACGCTAACGGCATTAAACGGCTCTAGGCGTCGCTTTGCTTCTCCTGATGTACTCCGCTAACCTTTTCGCCTATGACGCGTCAGAATTGATCCTAACGCGTTCTAGAGACCAGTTCTAGCAGTGTTGCAGTTCGGAGCGATTAGGATGTTTTCTAGTCGCTTCCGACGGCACTATTGCCGATTAGACTCGGAGTGAGCAGATGAAGGCATGGCATGAAGGATATAACGCATTCATGGCAGACGTTAACAGTGAGTGTCCGTACGTACAGGATACGCAACAATCAGACGATTGGATTGATGGCTTCCTGACGGCCTCTTACAAGGTTAGAAACTAATTGCAGCTTAAGCATATTACCTACCACGTAGGCAGTATGCTTTCACGGCAATAACGCCGATTCTTAGGAGTGACAATGACAACTTTGTACTTTACGCGATTGTTCATACGCGGAAATCTGAACGGCTTGACGCACACGGACAAGATTAGTTTTCCGTCTGTCGCACGTTGCGTGCAATGGAAAGATGCGATTAACAAGAATGCATCTCTCGGCCGATTGGATTATCGGATCGTTGATAGCTCTTTCCAGAACTACCAGCGCTGAAATTGCAGCTAAAGCGCATCGGCTTACCGGTGCGCTTTCACGGCAATATCTGCCGATTACATTGGAGTGACAGCTTATAGAAACTTACAAGTACAACGAACTTGCTTTGCTGATCCAACGGCCGACTGCACCGGATCACTTCTTGTCCAGTGCATCATCGACTTGGAAAGTTGAGTTTATCAGCGTTGGCGAGTCGGATACGCCGCGAAACATAAGCGACGGTTACGAGTACTCGCCGGAGTTACGCGGGTATCAGGATTTGATCCTACGTACGCACTTGTTTGGCGATCGCGCTGCATTTTTCCATTGGTCGATATGCTATTCCGAGATATACAGCGCTGAAACGCACGACTTGGAGCGGCGCTTGAAAACGCTGAAAGCGCTTGACGCCAAGCTGGCAAAGGTGAGCAAGCATTACGGTTCGGCACAGTCGCACGGCGAGTTTGTCGCACAGGTTATGCTCGCGGCCAAAATCAAGCGCGCGCTGATCCTGCGCAGCGGCACAAGTTCAACGTATGACGAGTGCAAATGGCATTATCTGAATGTGTCAGACACACGGCGCACGATAAACAACATGGCAGCCGAGTGGCATGAGGCAAACGACAAGAAGGAATCAGCAGCCTAAAAAGTCCAGCGTATAGAGCGCAAAGTTTCGCGTTCTATACGATGCACTTTCGCATCATCAACGGGAGTGACCCCCTATGCAAATTGATACGGCAAAAATCGCCGCCCGCGTGCGCAAAATGTTAGCGCTCGCCCGCGATGCAGCCGCAACCGACGAAGAACGCGACACGGCCATGCGCCATGTTCACTCTACGCTTGCCAAGTACAACCTGGAAATCGCCGAGTGTGAATCTACGGGCGACACAGTCCAGGGCGAGGCGCGCGGAATTGAGCGCACGGACGCGGATCGTAACTCCTCAGTGTGGAGTCGCACGATTGCCAACGCATGCGCGCAATTGTTTTTCTGTTCGTTCTTTACGTCGAGCGCAGGAAAGCGATATTGCTACGTCGGCCGTCCGTCCAACATTCTGACAGCGCGCGAAATGACTGATTATCTGGTCGAGTCAATCGGCCGTGAGGCAGTTAAGTTAGCGCGTCGGCAAGGTTGGGATCGGCGTGACGGGAACGACTTTCGCAAAGCGGCCGCACACGCAGTCTATTTCCGCGTACAGCGCATGATTAAAGAAGCGAAAGCGGCCGCACCAGTGGAACTAAGCAGCGGGCGAGCGCTCGCGCTGGTGAGCGTATACGAGTCGGAGCACAAGGCAAACCAGCTTGTGATCAAGGCTCAGTTGAACTTGCGCAGCGGCGGCAGTCGCAGCTATTCGTACCGCTCAGGCGAGGCAGCGGCAGCGGGCCAGGCGTACGGCAACTCTGTTTCGCTCAATCGGCAAGTGAGCGGGGGCGGATCGCGCAAGATGATTCGCGGCTAGTGTCCAGCGTTATAGGTGCAATTCAGCGCACCTATGACGATGCACATTCGCATCATTAAATTTCCATGGGAGTGACAAATGTCTATAGTTGAACAGATGTCCGAAGCGCGCACGTATGAGGAATGGATCGCACTGGGCCGGCAAGTACGGCGTGGCGAGCGCGGGAATAAAATCGTGCTCTTTACGGCGGATCAAACCGACCCGGTAAAGCGCCAACCGACCGCGCAGCCGAAGCCTGTAACGCAGCCTGACGCCGTTTGGTAAGGTGAACCATGAAAATCTCGGACCTTATCGCGCTGTTACAGCAATGCGACAGCGACACAGTCCTATGCGTGGCGTTACGCGACGCAAACGACGATTTCCTGTGCATGCCGTTTGCAGAGCCGGTCGTTACGCGCCAATCGGCCGGAATGTATTTTCTCAACGTGAAATCGCGCCTTGTCGGCGTGAAGTAAAGCGCAGTGTCTAGCATTCTCAAGCGAGTGTGCTAGGCAATGCGGAATTCCCCGCAGATACATCTTTGGGAGTGACAATATATGGCTCATATGATTAGTTTCGCCAACGGTCGCAACGAAATGGCATACCGTGGTGAGAAGCCTTGGCATGGCCTTGGACAAGAATTGACCGATGGCGCGTCGATTGACGAGTGGCGCGAGCAAGCTGGAATGAACTGGACCATTCGCCGCAGCAAGGTTCGATACGCGGCAAGCCCAACGCCAGCGCTTGAGGATTTCCGCTCAGTCGAGGATCGCCACGTTCTGTTACGTTCGGATAACTTGCAGCATCTCAGCATCGTGTCCGATTCGTTTAAGATCGTGCAGCCCTCAGAAGTTCTCGAATTTTTCCGCGACTTAACCGAAGCGGCGGGCTTCAAGATGGAAACGGCGGGCGTCTTGCACCAGGGCCGCAAATTCTGGGCACTTGCAAGGATCGGCGAGGAATCGGCCATTGTGGGTCACGATTTGGTTCGCGCCTATCTCATGCTTGCGACATCGTGCGACGGCAGCATTAAAACCTCGGCCTCAAACGTAGCTACGCGCTTGGTGTGCGAAAACACCATGAGAGTGGCAATGGGCGAGAAGGGAAACAGCAAAATCCAGGTTTCGCACCGCTCTGTATTCAATGCCGACGCAGTCAAGCGCCAGCTAGGCGTTTGCGTTCCAGCGTTTCATCGGTTCGTGGCCGACATGCGAGAGCTGGCCAAGCGCGACGTATCGCCGATCGAGGCCGAGCGGTATATGGCTGGCATGGTCGAAGTTGAAGACGTCGAGAAGGCGCGCGAAGTGTCCGCGTTTGGCAAGATGATGGCATTGTTCAACGGCCAAGGGATCGGCTCGCAATTGCCGGGCGTGCGCGGAACGGCGTGGGGACTGCTCAATGCCGTGACAGAACACGTCGATCACCATGCACGCGCTCGTAGTCAGAGCAATCGGCTTGACTCCGCATGGTTCGGCGATGGAGAAGAGACGAAGCAGCGGGCGCATGATGCGGCGATGAAACTCGCAGCGTAGGAGGCAGCGTATAGGGCGCAAGAGGATCGCGCCTTATGCGATGTTCCCTAACACACAGGAGAGTGACAATGTCAGCGTATATCGTTTCAGATGCACATATCAACTACTTGCTCACATTCATGAGCGCCAATGACAGCCGCTATTCGGGCGTGTACTTGGACTCGATCGCGAACAAGTTGCGCGCGGCTAACTACGCCTCAGTGAACTGCCGCTATAACGAGGAAGATGCGGCGCCGGAAACTGGATTCAGTTTTTATCCGGGCGCCCGCGAAGCCGATCCGCTTGTTGTGCTGAAAGCGTGCGCGTGCTTCGATTATCAGGCGTGCGAAGTGCCGGAAGTCAGAAGCGGCCGAGATTATCCAACGCATTCGCATGGCGGCGATTCACCGACTGCCCGGTTACGACGATGCGAAAGGCTGGTCTATCGAGGAATGAGGCAGCGTATAGGGCGCAGCGTACCGCGTCTTATGCGGTGTTCCATTCGGACATCAAACCTTGGGAGTGACAAATGTCATTTGAGAATGGAAAATTGCAATGCGATATGGTTGATGGTTGCTTCGCGCCAGTGACTCATATCGACGGAAAGGGTTATGTCTACTGTAGCGAGCACGGCCAGATTCGCAAGCAGTACTGTCGCTGTCGCAAGCTGAAAGCGGTGGAATTGAAAAGCCTGCGACTCAATCAGCCGCTGAAACGCTATTAGATGATTGTCCAGCGTATAGACCGCAATTAGCGCGGCCTATACGATGCACATTCGCATCGGCAATCGTGGGAGTGACAGCATGAGACAGACTAAGCAGGAAAAGTTGAACGCCATGCGGATTGAGCGGGCCTATTACGCGCGCTGTTCCGGCATGCAACTGAATATCATGGACATTGGCAAGGTATTTAAGGAAGGCGAGCGACTGATCGCGGAGGGCGCATCTGACTCTTTGCTCGGTGATGGCATACTGGCGTTTGTGCAAACGATTCGGAAGGGGTAAGCAATGACTTACGCCGAGCAACTTAATGCGCTCATTCACGATCCGGGCGCGAAGGATCTACACAAACGCACGGCCGTGGCCTTATCGAACATGGACCCGGTCGATGCATACTTGGTCGCATGTGCGCTCAAGACGCTCGCTGGCATTCGCGTGCGCGAAGTGATGGCGGCTACAAACAGGGAGTGATGATGAGCTATTACGATGAAATTCGGGAAGTGACCGAGACGGTACAGAATCCCGAGCTGGACAAGCGCAAGCGCTACGGGCCGGAAGCGATACATGAGATTAAGCCCGGCTATCGGTTTTTCGTTTACGCCGATCGCGACAAGATGCTGCAATTGCGCAGCGTGGACGACGTGCGCCTTGGTTATGTGCATCGGAGCGGCGCCAATCTCGGCCGCTTGCTGATGGACAATTCAAAGGTCACGCAGCCTAAGACGGTAAAGGAAGCGGTCGCCATTGAGCTGGGCTCTGGCCGGGATCATCTGTTGGCTGAAATTCTGGAGCGGCTTGTGGCGCGCGGCTCTGTTTCGATGCTGACCGTAATCAATCTCGCGAAGGCAATCGAGGAGGAGGATGCATGACTGGCCCAAATGGGCCTGAGCATGGAGGGTATTGAAGCCAGTCTGGAGCGCATTGAAGCGAGTCTGGACGCGAATTTCCGATCGCTTGAGGCGTACGCCAAGATATACGCAGATGAACTTTCCCGCAGGCAATTGGAGGAGGAATGAGCACCACAGTCGGATTCGACACTCACGAGATTTTCCGCCGACTCAAGCAGCGCGGCTTTACAGAGGAACAGGCGCACGAGCTGGTGGAGGCAATGAAGGATGCGCAGAACGAGCTGGCCACGAAGAGCGACATACGCGAGCTGGAACACCGCCTAAAGATATGGTTCGGTGGCCTGATGGCGGGCGCGGTTGTACTGATAGCAGCGCTGCACAAGTTGATATAACGGTACGGTAAGCAGTGTATTGCCTCTCGTGAGGGGCAATGCAATGCGGACTTTCCCGCAGACAATGGGAGTGACATCCAATGAGAAGGTACTCGTACTCGCAAGAGGAACTTGCGGCGTTCTATCGTGACGCTAAACCCTCGGAGCAACTACAGGCGCGGCTCGACAACATGAAGAGCTGGAGTGCCAAGCGGCTCGCAACGGCGGTTCCCGCCTGGGCCAAGCCGACCATGCTACCGGCAACGTTTAAGCCGCAACTATCTCAGCGCTTTACGCATTACGGTGACACAACTTGCAAGTGCACGCGGGTTGCGGCAGATTTCGCCGATCTAAGCCGATTCGCGGACGATCCGGCCGCCTATATCGCGGAGTGGAACAGACGTTGGCATTTGTTAGATACTGGCATTGATTACAAACGTAACGGAGGTGGCGCAACCGACCACATGAATGGCGCAGTTTGCTCTGGCGCGATGGTTGCCAGTGCATCATAAACGACGCTCCGACGCACAATAGAGAGACGAGAGAGTGACATGACTGAGAAGTTTGTATTGACCCTTACAAGCATGACGCTCGCGGGTAAGGGACGCTACTTAGCAATCCTGGAGCAAGGCTGCATAGCGGTCGCCGAGGGGTGCGGGGCAACGAAATCCGCTGCAGTGCACCAAGCCCTAATCGATCTGGAAATGCGCAGGGAGAAAGGCCAAAATGATGCGCCTGACTGATGGGGGGGAATTAAACCAAACGCCACGGCAATACGAGCCTAAGCACGATCCGGTGGTGGCAAGGTTTCCTTGGGTGGTAGTTGACCAGGACGATCAACCGGCCCCGCTTTGGGCGAACAATCCGAAGGTGGGGCCGGTGCCGATGCGGTTTAGAACCCGGGCGGCGGCGCAAGGTGCGGCTGACGCGCTCAACAAGAGGGATACATGATTATCGGTCTTTTGCAGGTGACTTGGTGGTTGCTTTTAATTGCCATTGGCGGTCTAGCGGCGGTGACATCAGTGTTCTTCATCATCATTGTTTTAGTCTGGGCGCTTTGCCTTTCCGTATGGGTGATTGGTTTTGTGGATGATTTGTTGCGCTGGGTGTCTGGTTTGGTGTCTGATTTGTTCCGCCTCTCTGGTTTGTCCCGCCTCTTTGCTTTGTTGTTCCGCTTCTCTGGTTTGCGCCACGTCTTTGAGTGCATATTTTGGATATTTGAGGCACCCATCGAAAGCCCCGATAAGGTCAGGGCGCGATTGGGTTATGAGACGTTGCCCCAGGAGGCGGAGGAGGCGGAGGTCGTCCCGGAGGCCATCCCCGTCCCCGAGTGGAAGCAGCGGTTTGATCGGTTTTATCTTGAGTCTATTC
>QHXS01000031.1 GCA_003223975.1 Acidobacteriota bacterium | reverse complement strand
GGGAACGCCGCCCTCTCGAAACGTGCCGAACGTCGTCGGCAGACGTTCCCTTACGTCAATTAATCGAGGCGATGCTCCGCAGTCAACGATCTACCTCGGTATGCCAGCACCTGCGCCGAGCGATCCGGATTATGTAAAGTTCGTCGTGATGGATTCTATACTCGGAGGCGCATTCGGCTCGCGGATCACTTCGAACATTCGCGAAAACAAGGGCTACACTTACTCGCCTGGAAGCTTTATTTGGGGAAGGTTCAAAACGGGCTACTGGGTCGAAGCGGCCGATGTTACTACGGAGCACACCGGGAATTCGATCAAGGAGATCCTTTACGAGATACAGAAAATGCGCGACGAACCCGTCGGCAATGCGGAGCTGCAGGGAATAAAGAACTACCTTACCGGCCTATACGTTCTGCAAAATTCGACTCGTTTCGGCGTTATCGGCCAGCTGGAAAACTCGAATTATAACGAGCTTGGACGATATTCAGGCAATGGCGAAGAAATATCTGACCGAAGACAAAATGACGATCGTGGTCGTCGGTGATCTCGCGAAGATATCAACGCAGATCAAACCGTACGAGGTGCAGTAAAAAAAGTAGGACAGGCTGTTAGCCTGTCCATCTAATCTTTGATCAATGTAGAGCGGCAGGCTTACAGCCTGCCGTACTTTTTAGATCTTAAATCCGCCCCGCGTCAGCATCGTCTCAAAATTCGCTTTGTCTACGGCCTTGATATACGCGTCGCGTGGCTCGACGAGTTTCTTTTGAACCAGATCGAAGAGCGAATCATTCAGCATCTGCATCCCATGATTTTTTCCAGTCTGCATTGCCGACTGGATCTGGAAGGTTTTGCCTTCGCGGATAAGATTGCTGATCGCGGGCGTGATGATCAAAACCTCGAGCGCCGCGACACGTCCTCCGCCGATCTTCGGCAGCAGCGTTTGAGCGATCACGCCTTTTAACGATTCCGAAAGCATGACCCTTATTTGTTGTTGGCGATCGGCGGGAAACTGATCGATGATGCGGTCGACTGTCGACGGGGCCGTGGTCGTGTGAAGCGTACCGAAAACAAGGTGGCCGGTTTCAGCAGTCTCGATCGCGATCGATATCGTTTCGAGGTCGCGCATTTCGCCTACGAGCAGAATATCCGGGTCTTCGCGCAAGGCGGCTCGCAAAGCGTCTTTGAACGAATCGGTGTGATTATGTACCTCGCGCTGGTTTACTAAACACTTCTGGTTTTCGTGCACAAACTCGATCGGGTCTTCGATCGTAATAATGTGGTCTTCTCGCGATTTGTTTATCGAATCGACCATTGCGCAAAGCGTTGTTGATTTACCCGAACCGGTGGGCCCGGTAACGACCACCAACCCTTTTGAGAGCGCGCACAGGTCCATTATCGCTTTCGATAATCCAAGTTTTTCTGCCGTCAATATTTCCGAAGGAATAATACGGAACACGCCGCCCATTCCTTTTCGGTCCATAAAAACATTACAGCGAAAACGTGCGAGGCCTTCGATCTCGTACGCAAAGTCCGTGTCGTGCCTGCGGTCAAATTCATCCAGATTCTTGTCCGGCATTATTGATACCAACAGCTCGCGCATTACCAGATCGTTCAGTTCCGACTCGCTGCATTCAAGCCTCTGCATTTTGCCATCTTTGCGGACCATTGGCGGCATCGAGACCGAAAGGTGCAGGTCGGATGCACCAAAATCAGCCATCAGCTTAAATAGAGCGTCCATCCGTGCCGCCGCCATCAGGTTCTTCTGTCGCCGATCTGTCGTTCTTCGATCTTCCACAGGAAGTTCGACTGCGGGCCGCGTCTGCGGTGCGGAAGGTATTTCAGGCGACGCGAACGAACTAGGGTCAAAACCGAAATCGTCTCGGCGGCCCGGAGGCTCATAGTTCGAGGTATCCGAAAAAACCGTCTGAAATTGCGGGTCGAAAGCCGAAACAACATCCGGGATCTGAGTGTCGGACGCAAATGTTTCAACGACATGTGCTGCCTCGACTTCGATCATCGGCAGCTGGCTATCACCTGGTGAATAAACCGGCGCGGCCTGGCTTGCGAGCGATGAACTTTCAAACTCAAAGGGCATTTCCGGCGACGGCTGTACGTATTCTGGAGCGGCCTGGATCGCAGGTTCGGGTATATATTGCTGCGCCGGTTCTGAGACATACTGTGAGACTGGCTCAGGCACATATGATTGAGCCGGTTCTGAAACAAATTGCGATGTCTCAGGCGCGGTCATAGGTGGCGCACCAGGTTCAGCTGCCGGTTCGCTATCCGGAATCGATGCCTGTGCGCCGTCGTCACCGGTAACCGGCCGAACCGTCACGTTAAAACCTGCGGGCGATTTCTTAACATTAAAACTGAACTTACCGAGACGGTGCGGATGCGTAAAATTTATCTCCGGCTGATTGGGCAGATCTGATTTCACCTCAGCCGGGATCAGCGGGAATACCAGCATGCTGATCTGTGTGCCCTGGAGTGGAACTGCCGAAACCTCCGAATTACCGTCGGCGTTTACGATATAGGGGTTTTTGTTCGGCTCGAGTCGAAGTTCGTAGCTCGACGTGGAAACGAGCTCCTGTAGAAATTGATTTAGTTGTTCCATGGCGGATCACAAAAAAGGTTCGAAAGGCGGGATTGGAAGATCAAGGCATGCGCGAATGCCCATGTGAAAGTATAACACAGTTTAACAGTGGAAATGTGAAGAAATTTTCGAAGGCTCAGACCGTTACGGCTTCGCGATATTCACCCCAAATAGTTCTGAGGCAATGACTTATCTCGCCCACAGTAACTTCGGCCTCCACACATTCTAAAATTCGGGGAAGCAAATTTTCGGATCCGTTGGCAGCTTCTCGGAGTGAATTCAGACCTGCTTCCGCGCGGTCTGCATTCCGCTTTTCGCGCACAGCGCGGACACGTGCGATCTGGTCGCGCTCGAGCTGCTCGTCAATCGAAAGTATCGGGATAGTTTTAAGTTCGGTTTGCTGGAATTTATTCACGCCGACAACGATCGCATCTTCGGTTTCGACGGCCCGCTGATATTCGTAAGCCGCGTCCTGAATTTCCGTCTGAACGTAACCGGTTTCGATCGCTCGCAACATCCCGCCCATCGCATCGATCTTTTCTATATACTCAACAGCTCGTTCTTCCAGTTGATTTGTCAGTTCTTCGATCGCGAAGCTTCCGGCTAACGGGTCGACTGTATCCGCGACTCCTGATTCGTGCGCGATCACCTGCTGCGTTCGAAGCGCGATCCGAGCGGCGTTTTCGGTTGGAAGGCTAAGAGCTTCGTCCATCGAATTTGTATGCAGGCTTTGCGTTCCGCCGAGCACCGCGGCCAGCGCCTGGATCGTGGTGCGCACCACGTTTACTTCGGGCTGCTGAGCGGTAAGTGTTGAGCCGGCCGTTTGAGTATGAAATCGCAGCATCATGGAACGCGGATCCTTTGCGCCGAACCGATCCTTCATGATCCGAGCCCACAGACGGCGGGCCGCACGGAATTTTGCGATCTCTTCCAAAAGGTTGTTGTGCGAATTGAAAAAGAAAGATATCCGCGGTGCAAAGTTATCCACTTCCAGCCCGACATCGATGGCTGACTGTATATAACAGATCGCGTCGGCAAGCGTGAACGCGATCTCCTGGGCTGCGGTCGAACCGGCCTCGCGAATGTGATAGCCCGAGATAGAGATCGTGTTCCAATTCGGCACCTCCGCTGCGCAGAACGCGAAGGTGTCGGTTATCAAACGCAACGAAGGTTTCGGCGGATAAATATACGTTCCACGAGCGATGTATTCCTTAAGAATGTCATTCTGGATCGTGCCGCCGACCTTATCGAACGAAACGCCCTGTTTCTTTGCGACCGCGAGATACAAGCACAAAAGCGTAGACGCCGTTGCGTTTATTGTCATCGATGTCGTCACTTGATCGAGCGGGATGCCGTCTAGTAGCGTCATCATGTCGTGAACACTGTCGATCGCGACGCCGACCTTACCAACTTCGCCTGCCGCCAACGGGTCGTCCGAATCCAGACCGATCTGCGTCGGCAGGTCGAACGCAACGCTCAAGCCGCTCGTTCCCTGCAAAAGTAAATATTTGTAACGCGCATTTGATTCAGCGGCTGTAGCAAATCCGGCATATTGCCGCATGGTCCAAAACTTTCCGCGATACATATTCGTGCGAATACCGCGTGTGTACGGAAATGAGCCGGGCTCGGCTATATCTTTCTCGTACACGTTATGTGTCGTATTTAACGGATGAAAGTCGTTAGGAAGCTCGATGCCGGAAGAAGTTTGAAATTTCTCGCGCCGCAACTTTGCCATAGGTAATCCAGATTACCATAGGCCCGCGTTTGTGACTTTTCGGCACGCTCTTTGCAACATTTATGTCCGCTATGGAAGCTGATGAAAATACAAAAAATGCCGTGCAATTATTGGTGAACGCAGTTCAGGCTTCGGTGAACACAAGTGAGGTGGTTCAGAAGGCTGTCGAGAATCTGCAGTTCATGGGTTATATTCCCAACTTTACCGTTCGAATGGATCTTGAACTTCTGCGGCCGACCATGGACGGTCTGACGGATACGAAAGTGCGTGTCTGTTAATGAAAAATATGTCTCCCACCGGTCATTTAATCTCCCACCCGTCATTTAATACGTACTCAAAATCGAAGTGATAAGCAGCTTAACCCGCCGTCCATTTTTTGAAATTCGGACATCTCGAGTGCGATGATGTTGTAGCTCAGAGTTTCAAGTTTGTCTTTCAGTTTCGGAAAGCCGGCTGGGAACAACACATGGTCGTTTACGCGGATGCAATTCGCTGCGTGCTCTTCGCCCTCAGGCACATCCAGGATCTCAAATCCTTCAAGTTCTTTCCTGCTGGCCAACGAGTCGGTTACAAGAACGCGATTATCGCCGATATAGCTGATACCGCTTTTCAGGTGAAGCAGGCCGTCGAGTCCGCGAATATCGACATGGCTCGAAGTAGATCCCGCTGCCTTAAGATATTTGGATAGCTGCTCGGCGCCAGCTTCGTTCGTGCGGTCCGAAACACCGATCAGAAAGTGGTTTTCGATCTGGCAAACATCGCCGCCGTCTATCGTGCCCGGCGGCTGCACCGCGTCAAGCCGGTCGTAGGACTCGGCAAGAGTTTTGGCGATGCTGAGGATCTCGCCGCTCCTGCTCGCCGCTCCGGGCTGCATGATCACCGCTGAATTCTCAGTGAGAATCGCCGTGTCTTCGACGAACGTCGAGTCGGGATATCTCGCGTCCGGTTCAAGCTCTATTAGCTCAAGCCCGCACTGAACCAATGCCTCGCAATACGCTTTGTGTTGAACGAGAGCCTTCTCAAAATCAGGCACGCCAAGATCAACGCTCGTCAATCCATCGGCAAAATTCTCACTCGGTGCACGAACAATAGCTTTTGTAAACATTTGATTGCCTAAACGATCGGTAGGAGGAAAGCTCGTAATTCGGGCTTTGCCCTTCGATGTGCGGAAAAGCTACGCTTTTCCGACCAGCCTAAAGGATCACTAGCGGGTATGCCGCTCGGTCATCGAGGAGCGTCCAGCTTGCTCTGCAACTTGCCTGACAGATCACCTTCTTTGTCCGGTATGAAAGATCCTTTTTTGCACCAAGTGTCAGTAGCTTGCGCGCCGTTGTACTGCTCGTAACCAGACGTCTTGATCGTCGCGAATGCCGTCCATTCCGCCGTTGCGTCTTTCTTCTCAGCAAGAAACTCGCCGCACAATCGGTACTGGTCCGTTCCATCCTTGGCCTTAGCACGCCCAAAACGGACATCCCGAACGCGAACCGGCCCCGATTTGATCGTGGTATGAAAATCATCGGCGGCAGACGTAAGCAAATATTCCTCGATCTCATCTGCCGACGCTGTCTTTGCATCCGGAACCGGCACCTCGGTCGGACTCGCGGCCCGCTCTTGATTAGTCGCAGCCGGCTGCGTCTGATTACTGGTAACAGGCTGCGTTTGATTGTTTGCAATCGGCGCCGAGCCGCAACCTGCAAAAAACAAAACCGCAATTAGAGCTAAAAAATGTCGCATAAATCTCCTCGGGTGTTTTTAGCACCCATCCTTGGGAAGCGCAAGCAAAATATCGACGTTGCATAGATAAGACTATTGCCAATCGATGGAATTTATGATATCGTCGTGATAGTCTCGAGGTCGAAATCGCGGATGCTGATTCGCGCCCATTCGAGTGACTCGCGACAAAAATATGGGTAGGATCCAGTTTTGTGACATTTTTGGCAGTAAAGTGACTGAATTCAACACAAAGCCGATGTTTGCGCCACCTTGTGCCACCCCGTCCACCGCGCCAGGTGGCGCAAAAATCGATGTTTTGACTATGAAATCGCCCTCGACTACATTCAAGTCAACATTTGCCGGGGCGATGAACTACTACAATTACTTTACCGAGATCGAGGACACGTTCGTGCGTCGGCGGGGCAAGCACCTGCTGCTGTCGCCGATCGATTGGGCGATGATCGAGGGCTGGCAGGAACGTGGAATCCCGCTGCATATCGTGCTCAGGGGCATCGAATCGGTCTTCGACATCTTTGACAAGAATCCCGGTCCGCGCACTATCAAAGGCTTGCTCTATTGCCGCGAAGAGATCGAGGCGCAGTACCAGGAATGGCTTGGATTGCAAGTGGGCCGTTCGAAAGAAGAGACGTCGGCCGTCGCGGGCCAATCGTTCTCCAGCGAAGCGATCGAATCGCACATTCGAACAGCAATAGATCAGCTTCGAGCGTCGAAAAACAAGCGTTTGACGGAGGATTTCGAGCGAGCCGCTGTCCGGCTTGAAGAGCTCAAGAACAATCTTACCGACGACGTCGAAATGATCGATAAATCGCTCAACGACATCGAACATTTTCTCGACCACGCGATACTCACAAATGCGGATAAGAAGCATCTAAAACAGTGGGAAAAGGAAACGACCGCTCAACTCAAGGCCTATAAGTCGGAAATGCCGGCCGAAGCATATGAGCAGACGTTTCGCCTGATGCTGCTAAAACGAGTTCGCGAAGAGCTTGGCGTTCCGCGTCTCGGACTGTTTTACCTATGAAGTTAATTACCCTTTTCCTTTCTTTGATCGTCGTTTCAAATTTGCTCGCCCAAAAACCGGCAACTAGACCGACAGTGAAGAAAATTCCGGATGCGGTTCCCATTGCCGCTCCGGTTGTGGAAACTGGCGCGGACGGAGACGTTTCGGGCCGCACATATACAAATACCGTTTACGGTTTTAGAGTTACGTTTCCGGATGCGTGGCTCATCCCCGGAAACGATTTCGAGGCCTATACCAAGTCTCAAGGCTTCGACCTCAGCCTAAATTCGCCCTCAAATTTGACGGGCGCGAGCAAACTGCAAATGGAGCGTTATTTGGAACGAGTAAAGATCCTCGTGACCGGCTACCGCTCGATGCCCGGTTCAACAGACAATGCAATCATGCGAATCGCCGTTGAAGATCTAACGATGACTCCGCAAGTAAAGGACGCGGTCGACTACTTCGATCTGATGCGGAGCCAGTTCACATCCATGAAAACCCCGGCCGATTTCAAATACTCAGAAACACAGGCGGAAAAACTGGGCGCGAAGCAGTTTGGTTTTCTGGACACTTCGTCGAAAGCGGGCAAAAAACGGATGTATGCGACGGTGCGAAATGGCGTTGCGATCTTATTTACGCTTTCGTACTCAAAGCCCGAAGATCTTGCAACAATGCGCCAGATACTTGCCGGCGGCGATTTCAAACTCCAGAATAAATAAGCTTGAGCACAAATCATTCAATAGGCGACCGGCTGAAGGTTCGGATCGAAAGGATCGTCCCGCGCGGTCTTGGAATCGCGTTTTCCGATGGTCTCACAGTTTTCGTTGCGTTAGCAGCGGAAGGCGATCTCGTAGATGTACGGCTGACGGAGATCAAAGGCAAGACGGCTTTTGCCGAGATCGAGTCCGTGATCGAGCCGTCGCCCGATCGCGTTGCGCCGCCCTGCCCATACTTCGGTAGCTGCGGCGGATGTGATTTCCAGCAAATGAACTACGGGGCACAGCTTGCTGCAAAAGTCGCGATGGTCCGCGATTGCCTTCATAGGATCGCTAAGATCGAATGGACTCACGAGATCCCAATCATCCCGAGCCCGTTAGAATTTGGATATCGACTCCGCGCTCAGTGGCATGTAGAAACCGCGTCGAAAAAGATCGGCTACTATCGTCGCGATTCGCGCGATCTTGTAGATATACAAAAATGTTTAGTGCTGGCTCCGGAATTGAACGGAGAACTCGACGCGTTGCGACGCGAACTCCCGTGGGACACGTTTTATTCAGACAAGCTACAGATCGACGCCGCTCTCGGTTCGGACGCCAGCGTTTCGATCTATTCAAGCGAGCTTGCAGAAGTAGCCGGTGAGATCGAAATACAGGCCGCTGGTGAAAGTTTCAAGTTGTCCGCAAAATCTTTTTTTCAGGGCAATCGAGCGATGATCGATAAGCTGGTCGAAACGGCGATCGGCGATGCCTCGGGACAGCGAGCACTTGATCTTTACTGCGGTGTGGGTTTGTTCACCTTGCCGCTAGCACGCAGATTTGACCACGTCATAGGTGTCGAAGACAGCTACGATGCCGTTGAGTTTGCGAAGATCAACTCTGCGAACGCAAAACTAGGCAACATCGAATTTCGAACGGAAAGCGTTCGCCGGTTTCTTTCGAATGTGGTCGAGAGCGGTCTCGACTTCGTTTTGCTCGATCCGCCTCGTGCGGGCACCGAAAAGGATACGATCATGAATTTGATCCGGCTGAAACCCAAGCATGTGTCGTATGTGGCGTGCGAACCGTCGGTATTGGCCCGCGACCTGAAACGATTCGTAGAAGGCGGGTATGAGATCGATTCGATAACCGCGTTAGATATGTTTCCGCAAACACACCATATCGAGACGGTGGTGCATCTGAAAAGAACATAATTGCTTTCTCCGGCCGATAGCCGAACAAAACCTGCTATTCGTCGTAATTACTTGCGGTTAAAGCAATATTGGAATGTTTTGGTAGACTCTATTTATGGCAAAAAAGAAATCCGAAGAGCCCGCACCGCTCGCCAAAAACAACTCGATCCGCTGCCGTTATTGTGGCCAGAATAATGCCGTCAAAGCCGATTTTAAAAATAACGAGGCAAACTGCGGTAAATGCAAGCTGCCGCTTTCGGACGAGCCGCATAAAAAGTTTGCCGACCTCGGCAAGCACGATTATATACATCCGCAGGATAGCAAGGCCTTAGCAGCGCTAAAAGCTATTCCCGGGGTCGACTCGGCATTGAAAAAGCTGCTGACATGGACGGGCGAGTCGGCTATTCGTGTGACGTTCATGGCCAGTGCGGTGAAGGTCACGCCGAAGCAATGCCCCGATCTTCACGCGAAATTGCAGATCGCATGTACGACGCTTGGGGTAGCGATGCCGGATATGTTCATCCAGCAGAATCCCCTTGTAAATGCTTTCACCGGGGGCGTTGAGAAGCCGATCATCGTGTTGCATTCGGCACTGATCGAACGGCTGAACGAAGAGGAAACGCTCGCAGTGATCGCGCACGAAGTTGGGCACATCCACGCGGAGCATGTACTCTACCTGACCGCTGCTCGGTTGTTCGAGGCTCTGGCGAATTTCGGCGCCGCGAGACTAATACCCGGATCGGAAATCATCAAATTCATCATCTCCGCCGGTATCGGGAGCGCGCTTCTCGCGTGGGCACGCCGAGCTGAGCTGTCGTGCGACCGCGCAGCAGCTTTGGTCGTGCAGGATCCGCATGTTGTCGGGCGGACGATGATGAAGCTCGCAGGCGGTACGTTCGCATCGAAGATCGACTACGATCTTTTCCTCGAACAAGGCCGCGAATTTCAGGAAAACTACGACCAGAAAAAGCTCGACAAATTCTGGGCCGACATTCTCAACGCCGGCCTTTCACATCCATTTCCGATCTGGCGTGTTTCGGAGATCATCAAATGGGTCGAGAGCGGCGAGTACGAAGAGGTGATGAAGATCAAATAGCGAATGCTGGTCGTTCTAACTACCACTTCCGTCGGGAAAGGCGAATCACTCGCCGAGCGGCTTGTCGAAAACAAGCTCGCTGCGTGTGTACAGATCGTTCCGCAGATTACGTCAGTTTATTTCTGGAAAGGTAAGGTACAAAAGGAAAACGAGCAGCTACTATTGATCAAAACTACCGAAGACAAGTACTCCGAACTGGAAAAGTTCATTGCTGAAAGCCACAGTTACGAGGTTCCGGAGATTGTGGCGATCAGATCGGAAAATGTTTCGGGACCTTACCAAGCCTGGGTGGAAGAATATCTTTTACTTAAGAGCTGAACGTAGACGCCTGCACGCTATTTACCATTATCGATTCCCTGGTAAGCAGTTTTGATAATGAAATCAACCGCATCACGCGGTGAGTCGGTAAGGTGGATCAGTCCCAGATCTTCCGAACTGATCATCTTTTCGTTTATCATCGTGGAGGTGAGCCACGACAGCAATCCCCGCCAATATTGTGAGCCGAACAGAACGACCGGAAAGTTTCGGATCTTGCGCGTTTGTATCAGTGTTAATGCCTCAAACAATTCGTCCATCGTCCCAAAGCCGCCCGGGAAAATGATGTAAGCGTTGCTGTATTTGATGAACATCGTCTTACGGACGAAGAAGTATTTGAAAGTGAGTGAGCGGTTCTGATATGGGTTCGGAACTTGTTCATGCGGCAGTTCGATATTGCAGCCTATCGAAACGGCCCCAGCGTCATGCGCTCCGCGATTCGCAGCTTCCATGATCCCGGGCCCGCCGCCGGTGATGATCTCGAAGCCGGCTGCACCCAGAAGATATGACGTCTCGTAAGCTGCCTTGTAATCTGCGTGGCCTTCTAAAGTTCGGGCCGAACCAAATATCGAAACACCGCGCGTCGTTGCAGCCAGTTCGTCGAAACCACCGACGAACTCGCCCATTATTCGAAAAACACGCCAGGAATCCGATGTCTTATAGGCGTCTTCTGGTTCCGGAGATCGCAACAACACTTCGTCGTCGGTAAGGTGCCAGTAACCGGTCTCAGTCTCGATGACTTTTGCATCGCGAACTGTTTTCGGTTCGCCCGGTTTTTTCTTCGACGCAGGTTTCTTTTTTACGTCGACAGTCTTAGTAGCTTTGGTTTTTGCCATAAATTAAATGCAGAATTCAGAACGTTTTGGATTTCAATTCTGCATTCTGCATTCTGCATTCTGAACTCTGCATTTCCTAAATTCCCATTATGTTGTATCCGCAGTCGACGTAGATCGTTTCCCCCGTGATGCCGGACGCAAGATCGCTCACCAAAAACAGCGCCGTGTTGCCGACCTCTGTTGCGGTAACGTTTCGTTTGAGCGGAGATTTCTCGCCGACGTAGTTGAGCAATGAGCCCATATTCTTAACACCGCGTGCCGAAAGCGTATTGATCGGACCGGCGCTGATCGCGTTAACGCGGATGTTTTGTTTCCCGAGGTCGGCCGCCAGATACCGAACCGAAGATTCCAGGGCGGATTTCGCGACGCCCATCACATTGTAATTCGAGATAACTTTTTCCGCTCCGTAGTAGCTCATCGTAACGATACTCCCGCCCTCCGTCATCAGCGGCGACGCCGCGAGTGCGACCTGCGTCAGCGAAAATGCGCTTATTTCCAAAGCAGTTCGAAATGCTTCGCGCGTCGTGGTTACGAACTCGCCTTCGAGCGCCTCACGCGGAGCGAATGCGATCGAATGCACCAGAAAATCGAGGCGTCCGTATTTATTCTTGACCGCTTCGAACGCGGCATCGACCTCCGCTTGGTTCGTCACATCACACGGCACAACGAGTGAATCGTTCAATTCGCCGGCGAGCTTTTCGACCTTTTCCTGCAGGCGTTCGCCCTGAAAGGTAAACGCGAGCTTAGCACCGCGTGCGCCGCAAGCAGCAGCGCACGCCCATGCGATCGAACGTTGGTTGGCAACGCCGAATATCATTCCTATCTTGTTTTCGAGCATAAGTTTTAAGTTGATAGAGAGTAGTTGATAATTGATAGTTTCTTGATCGAACAGTTTTCAACTATCAACTACCGTCTATCAACTAATCTGTTACATAGATCCGTTGAAGCGCTTCGAAATCAAGCAATCGAATATCGATGTCGACCGGCGTACCTGAAAATCGCCGGGTGTTCAAAACCGAACGCAAGCGGTCGTCATCCTCTTTAGATAACTGAGTGATCAAGATCAACATCATTCGTACTTTTAGCGCGGCGTCGGCGGCTTCGATCAGATCTTTAACACGCTTTACCTTTCGCATCATCGCGTCGATCTTGTCCTGACGCAGGTCTGGTGCGACCAAGAATGAGACCTCGCAGCAATTCAGAATGTCGTCCTTAACGAACACTGCGTCAAACGGAACATCCGCGATCCCGATGTGACGTAAGAGGGGCACGTTTTCTTCTTGTTGTATCTGGCGGAGCGCGAGGTCTTCAGCAACGATGTACGCCGACTGAAGATCACTGACCTGTCCGGTTTCGAGGTCCAGAACTTTCGAAAGCTCAAGAACCTCCAGTTTCAGGTTTTGCCGCTGCACTTCCGGCAATGCTGCTTCCCAGTCGATCCGATTTTGATCATGAGCCGCAACCAAGCGCTTAAATTGATCGATCGAGAACCAAGAATAGGCGATCAGGCCGATCTCTCCCACAGCGAATACCGCCGCGGTAGGCCACTGTTGCATTGACAAAGAATAGATCAACCCGCCCAGCAAACAGATCAAGACGACAGCGCTCAGGAATAGTTGCGGCGTCACGGACGTTCGCCTCGAAAACTGCGCGATCGAGTTGTCCATCTGCTTTGCCATCAAAACTTCACGCCGCCGCGGTCCGCTCAAACGGGATATCGTCAAAATGCGTCATTTGCTTGAACGCCTTGAATCTCTCGTTGATCTCGGGATAATCAAGTGCATCGACGCGTTCGGTGCCAAACCTTTCGACATTAAATGACGCCATTACCGAACCATAGATCATCGCTCGACGGAGTGTTTCGTCATTCACTTCCTTTTGCGACGCCAAATAGCCCATAAAACCGCCGGCGAACGTGTCGCCCGCACCCGTGGGATCAAAAACGCTCTCAAGCGGATACGCTGGCGTCGCGAAATAGCCGTCCTGAGTGAATAGCGTTGCCCCATATTCGCCGCGTTTTATCACAACGGCCTTCAATCCCATAGCCAGGATCATTTTTGCGGCTTTGTAAATACTCGGTTCATCGGTGAGTTGGCGCGCCTCAGCATCGTTTATGATTATGCAATCAACGGACCTGATCGTTTCGAGCAATTCGTCCTTAACCGATGTGATCCAATAATTCATCGTGTCCATCGCGACGAACTTTGCCCTAGTACACTGTTTTCTAACGCCAAGCTGAAGCGTCGGCTGGATGTTTGCCAGGAACACGAATTCAGCGCTTCTCGAATTCTCGGAAAGCTTCGGGTCGAATGTCGCGAACACGTTCAGGTCGGTAACCAGCGTATGCGCCGTGTTCATGTCGTAATCGTAACGGCCGCTCCAAAAGAAGGTTTTACCGTCTGGCACGACCTCGATATCGTTCGTGTTTATGTGATGCCGACGGAAAACGTCCCATTCCGTCTCGCCAAAATCACCGCCGACCACGCCCACCGCGTTTACGTCGGTAAAAAAGCTCGCCGATAATCCAAAATGCGTCGCCGCACCTCCAAGCACTTTATCCCGTTTGCCAAAAGGCGTTTCGAGCGCATCGAACGCGACCGAACCAACTACTGTTAGTGACATAAAATATAAGTCGCCAGCGATGATGGATCAGCTTTCAGAAAAGTGCTTCTGACCGCTGATAGCTGAAGGCTGACTGCTCACTATTTTACACGCCAGGGCGGGTTTTTGCGATTTTCGCCTGCACGAAACAGGCAGATGCG
>QHXS01000030.1 GCA_003223975.1 Acidobacteriota bacterium | reverse complement strand
CAGATCCACATCATCACCTGGGGACTGCCGGGCGACTTCCCGACACCGGGCGATTATGACGGCGACGGCCGAAACGACCTCGCGGTCTTCCGGCCTTCGAACTCGACCTGGTTCATAAACAGTTCGACCGGCGGGATATATTCACAGCCATTCGGACTAACAGGCGACGTCCCGGTCGAGAACGCATTCGTTTATTAGACTGGAGCGCAGGCGTCCATCGGGGTCCCCGCCGGAGCATCTCCGAGCGGGGTGACCTCGCCTGCCATGAGTGCGAAGCACGAAAACCTTAGCCGTCTCTCGACGGCTTTGCAGGCGGGACGCCTGCGCTCCAGTCGGCAAGATCCCGGGCTCCAGTTTCGTTCACAAAACTAACTATTGCCGAATCGAAGGAAAACGGTTACGATGCCTGAATTCGAAACCGTTCCGTTTAAGTTTGGAGGAAGTCTCATATGAAAAAGAATCTTGTCGCGGTATTGTGCATCTTGGCGGTGGTCGGTTTGGGCTGCGCCAAATTGAAAGAGTTGGGCAAAGGCGGCGGGTCCGCGGCTTACAAGAGTGATAAAGACGGATTTTCGATACAGTTTCCTTCCGGATCGGAAGTGAAGGAAGAATCGGCAGACGTGAAGTGGAGCGCAAGTGCGCGAACCTACGGCAAAAGCTTTGAGAACCGCAGCGATAATTATCGAAGCTACGAGGTGACTGCGGCCGAACCGTTGACCTCAGTCGACGGAAAGACCGACAAAGAGATCGAAGAGATCGGGCTAAATGGCTGGGAAGATGAACCTGAAACGGTTGTAAAAGATATTACGGTCGACGGGATCAAGGCGCTCGACAGTGTTCGCAGCGTAGAGATCGGCCCGGCGAAAATGACGTTTCGAGAAGTTCCGATCTGGTCGGCGAAAAACAAAAAGCTGTATGTCATCCAGGTCGCGGCCGTAAAAAAAGAAAACGTTTCGACAAAGGAAGCGAACGATTTTATTAATTCTTTCAAGGTAAATCATTGATATCTTTTTGATCGTGTTCGCTCTTTGCTGACCGATCCTAAGGCTGCGTCTGCTCAGGGCGGACACAGCCTTTTCGTCGCGATGCTGCGCTGGAAGCATCCGCGGACGGAGATCAATTCGCTCGACAGACCTTCGCTTTCTTGTTGCCGGCACACACGAGCCGCATCAATACGTCGATTTGTGCCTGCTGTTTTTGGATCAGCAACCGTTGAGCATCTATCTGGCCTTGCTGTTCATTCAGCGCGTTTACCAACACCGCTGAGATCTGGCCATATTTCACTCCTACGATCTCACCGGTTTTGCCGAAAACGGTTAACAAGGGCTCGACATTGTTTACTTCTTCAGCAGCGAAGCCAACATCGTGCATTCCTCCGTCTGTCCAACTGAATTGAATTGGCCGCAGGCGACGAATTATATTAAGCCCGCCGGTAAAGTTCTCAATGTCCGATTTATACCGAATGCTGGAGGCGCATATTCCAAGTTGATTCGAACCGTTTACGCAAACGGCAGTTGAGGCGCCGCCACTACCCGAACCGATCTGTAGAATGCCGGAAACAAGTGTATTGTCATTGCCTCGTCCGAGAACGATCGTATTGCTGGTGCCGACAACAGCGCCCGAGCCGATCGCGGTCGCGAAATTCAAACCGGCGGCATTCGGGATCGCTCCTTTTCCGATAAACGTGTTGTTCGAGCCAAGCGTCGGCGCGTTTCCTGCGTCTGCTCCGACCGCGACATTGTTCGAGCCTGACGGTGGGGTCGCACCTGCATTAGTGCCGATAAAAGTATTGGCCTGGCCCGCAATGTTCGCTTGTCCGGCAAACTGGCCGACATAAACATTGAACGACCCGTTTAGGTTTTGGCTACCCGCCGCATTACCAAAGAACGCGTTCGACTGCCCGACCGTTGTAGCGGTGCCCGAGCTTGAGCCGAAAAACGAATTGGCGGCGCCTGATGTATTCGCGGTCCCGGCACCCGACCCGAAAAACGCATTGTTCGTTCCCGAATTGTTCAAGGCTATATTCGGCCCGACAAATAAACTGCCGGTCGCTGTAAAGATCAATCGCTGTCCGTTAAGTTGATAAAACTGAGACGCGTTAATATTTGCTGCGGTGGCCGTGCCGTCGATGGTCAGGTTTGCGCTCGCCTGGGGTGTTCCCGTTTTGTTTTGAATGTAGTCGGTGCTTCCGGATGTCGGCGTGCGGGCGTTACTGAGCCTGGCGTCGCCGGTCAACACATACTGGTCCGCCGCGATGCTGCCTAATTGCTGCGCATTTGTCGCTGTTGAGGAACTAATAGAACTATCTGCGAGGTTTGCTTTGATCGCATATGGCGTCGAGAGGATCTGCGATCTGGGCGTAAGCGGCGTGTATGAACCGACACCGGCGGGCCGCGCGGAGACCTCTAGAAATCGATTTGACCCATTAAATGCTCCGCCGCCGAAGTCGAGTGACACAGCAAACGTTCCGTTTGCGACGTTAACGGTCGTCCGTGTAACCGTGGATCCGACCTGTGTTGGGCCGGCCAGCGAATCGAATAATTTGAATTCAAAATCAAAGCTTCCGTTCGCCGGCGCGTTGCTGACCGAAAGCGATCCCTGATAGGAGATCGAAGTGGTTTGAGCATGAACCCCCGGAATTAAAAATATTGCCGCAAAAAGAACAGTTAACACGGCTTTCTGTACACGAATATCAACTGGGCAATTTTGGATGCGCATAAATATTCTCCTCGATTAATGAGTTGTAAAGCGCCGACCGGTGGGACTTGCACGGGGCTTTTTGTTCTTGAACTTGCGTGAACTTGGAAGACCGTAACCCACTCTTGTAACTAAGTCAATTGAACTTCAGGTTCAATTGAAGGCATTGTTTGAAAAAAAAAGCCGCTCATATTCGAGCGGCTTCTTATACTTCACATTCGAATCCATTCAATTCGACGACCACTTCGGCGTTACGCCAAGATTGTAGAAATAGAATGAATAGATATCGGCGGTCTGCTCGAGCTGTTTTGTCGTGCTGCTTGCTCCATGTCCTGATTTGGTGTCGATGCGGATCAGGATGGGATCGTGTCCAGCCTGCGCCGCCTGCAACGCCGCCGCATATTTGAACGAATGCGCCGGAACAACGCGGTCGTCGTGATCGGCGGTCGTTATCAGGATCGCGGGATATTTCGTACCCGCTTTTACGTTGTGGATCGGCGAGTACGCGTATAAGGCCTTGAATTCCGCCTCGTTCGCATCGCTGCGGCCATAGTCAGCCGCCCAGTTCCAACCGATCGTGAACTGGTGATAGCGGAGCATGTCCATCACGCCGGCGTGTTGATGCACAGCTTTGAACAGCTCGGGACGTTGGTTCGCAACCGCTCCGACGAGCAGTCCGCCGTTTGACGCGCCGTCGATCGCCAGTTTAGAAGACGAAGTGTAACCCGACTTGATGAGATATTCGGCCGCGCCGATGAAATCGTCGAATACATTCTGCTTCTGAAGTTTCGTGCCCGCTTCGTGCCATTTCTCGCCGTATTCGCCGCCTCCGCGCATATTTGCCGACGCATAGACCACGCCTTGTTCGAGCAAGGCGACGCGGAGCGCGCTGAAGTTTGGATTAGTCGTTATGTTAAATCCGCCGTAGCCGTACAACAGTGTCGGGTTGTTTCCGTCGAGCTTGATCCCTTTTTTGTAAGTAAGGAACAGCGGGATCTTTGTGCCGTCTTTGCTCTTAAAGAAGACTTGTTTTACTTCGTAATCATTGGCGTTGAAGCCGGGAATTTCTACGGTGCGGAAGACCGAAGATTTTCGGCTCGCAATGTCGTACTTGTAGATCGTCGGCGGGGAATTGAACGACGTGTAGCTGTAGAAAACAAACTTGTCGTCGTTGCGTCCGCCAAAACCGCCAGCCGATCCGAGGCCCGGCATAGGAACCTCGTTCTCGAGCTTACCGTCGAGGCTGTACACATATGCTCGCGTCGTTACGTCTTTTAAGTACGTGACAAAAAGTTTTCCGCCGGCCGTGCCGCTGCTTTCAAGCGGCTCCGGTTTTTCGGGGATCACATCGGTCCAGCTTTTCGTCGCGGGGTCGTACAAAACTACTTTGCTATTCGGCGCACCGTGATCGGTCTCGATCAGGAACTTATCGCCAACGTTGTCGATGATGCCATAGCTGTCGTTCCCGATCTCGGCCACGATCGGCGTAAAGTCCTGCTGACGCTTCGAAAGGTCTTTGAAGAAAAGCGAGTTTCCCTTGAGGCCTTTGCCGCGTTCGGAGACGTTAAGGATCGCGTATCTTTGGTCCTCGGTCACGCCGACACCTTGGAAACGCTGCGGATGATCTTTGTCCTCGTAAACGAGCCGGTCGGCCGACTGCGGCGTACCGATCTTGTGATACCAGACAGATTGAAATTCGTTCTTGGTGTAAAGCTCGTGTCCCTTTTCCGGTTCCGGATAGCGGCTGTAAAAGAAACCGTCTTCACCGAGCCATGACCCGCCGCCGTTCTTGATCCAGGTCAGATGATCGTCGAGCGGTTTCTTTGTCGCGACGTCCAGGACGTAAAGATCGTTCCAGTCCGAGCCGCCCTTCGAAATTCCGTAAACGATGTATTTGCCGTTGGGTGACCATGAAAAGGCTCCGAGACGCGACGTGCCGTCGGTCGAGAATTTGTTCGGATCGAGAAGCAATTCTGGTGTACCGTCGAGCCCTTTTTGGATGTAATAAATGCCCTGGTTCTGAAGGCCGTCATTCTTTGAGAACATGAACCATTCGCCGCGGCGTGTAGGAGCGCCGATCTTCGGATAGTTGTATAGCTTCATCAGGCGGTCCATGATCGCCTTGCGATACGGGATCTTGTCAAGATAGTCGAACGTTACCTTGTTCTCCATATCGACCCATTCCGCGACCTCCGGCGAATCATTATTTTCGAGCCATCGGTACGGATCGGCGACCTTTGTTCCGAAGTAATCGTCGACCTGGTCGACTGTCTTTGTTTTCGGATAACCCGAGCCGTTCTGTCCGGGAGCCGCAATTACTGCGAACGAAATTATGGCGACAAACCAAAGGAACTTTCTGTGCATTTTTTACCTCGCGAGATTTAGGATTTTGGATGATTATACGTCGCCTTGGAACAATTCGAAACTGCCGCCAACGTGAAAAGCCCCGCGGCGCGAGGCTTTTGAGGCGTGCAATTTGAAGCTTATTTCAGGAAACGAGAACGCGGTGTTCCGTGATATTCAACGGCGAAGGTTGTTCGCATTCGTCCGCGTCCGGAATCCATCTGGGCCGCTGGTAGAGCAGCTTTTCGGTGTCTTCTTTCGATTTCGGTTTCGCGAGCAGATAGCCCTGGCCGTAATCGCAACCGAGATTTTGCAGAACGGCGAGTTGGCTGTGCGTTTCTATCCCTTCGGCGATGACGCGCATCTTAAGGTTCTTGGCGAGCGATATGATCGTTTGCAGGATCTCGGAATTCTCGCCATTCTCGCCGACGGCATATACGAACGAGCGATCGATCTTTAGGGTGTCGAACGGCAATCTCTGCAAGTAGCTCAACGATGAGAAACCGGTTCCGAAATCGTCGATACTCAGCTGCACGCCGATCTGTTTCAACCGGTTGAGCAGGTTGATCGTGTACTCGGCGTTTTCCATCGCCGTGCTCTCGGTCATCTCCAGCTTTAGTGTTTCGGGCCGAATGCCGGAATCCGCGAGCGCGTTTTCGACGTCGTCGATAATATCGTCGGTTCCAAGGTGTTTGCCAGAAATATTCACGCTTACCATCATGTCGTGATATTCGGGCCCGATCTTTTGCCACTCGGCAAGCTGCCGCGTAGTTTCGCGAAGGATCCAAACCGTTATCGGTTGAATGAGGCCGGACGACTCTGCGACCGGGATAAATTTATTCGGTGGAATGTTGCCGAATTCGCTGTGCTGCCAGCGAAGCAATGCTTCGAAGCCGATCAGTTTGCCGTCCGATATGGAAACTATCGGCTGGTAATGCATTGAGAGTTCGTTACGTTCGAGGGCATGACGAAGGTCCATTTCGAAACGTATCTGTTCGAGGAAACGGTGACGAAGTTCCTTCGTGAATACCGCGAAACCATTGCCTTTTTCCTTCGCGTAGTGCATCGCGATATCGGCGTCGCGAAGTATCTCTTCGGGCGTGTTATATTCGGCGTCGCAGGGAGCGATGCCGATGTTCACGTCGATCGAGATATTGTTGCCGCTCAGAGCAAACGGCTGAGTGATGTTTTGGTGAATACGGCGCGCGACTTTTTGCGCCTTACCGGCGGTCGCAAGGTTGCGCAGCACGATCGCAAATTCGTCTCCGCCGATCCGGGCCACGACATCGTTAGGGCCCAGCATCCGCACAAATCGCTTTGAGGCGATCGTCAAAACTTTGTCGCCGATCGAATGTCCGAGCGAGTCGTTGATGTTCTTAAAACTGCGAATGTCGATAAACAAAACCTGGAAGGCCGTTGACGGGTCTTCCTTGTATTCTGTGATCAAATTTGAAAGCACACCCCAAAGGTTCTTTCGGTTGGCGAGCCCGGTAAGCGAATCATGCAGAGCTGCGTGCTGAAACGCTTTCTCGCTTTTGCGAAGCGCCTCGTTTGCCATCTCTTCTTTTTCCAGCGCAACACCAAGCTCGTCGGCGTGGCCTTCAGCCTCCACGCGGCGCGCGCGTTCGGCCTCAGCTTTTTCACGTTCGGCTGATTCAACTTGAGCGATCGCGTCGTTGATCTCTCCGATCGATTGGCGATAGTTAAGATATGCGGCAGCAAGAGCGACAAATGCGATCGCGGACGTCACGATGTCGCCGTAATTGATCAGCTTGAAAATTAGACCCGCCAATCCGGCTCCGACGATCTGCGTCATCGAACTTGAGAAACAATCCTGTTTCCACGTCGACCAGAAAGGCGAGCCGTCCTTTAACGAATGGAACGTGGCGGCGAGTACTGAGGAGATGAGGAACTGTGACAACGCCAGGATGCCGAGCTCGGTGATCAAGCTCGCGGTTTTTGTCGAATCAAAATGAATGCTGGTGAGTGTCGGGAGTGATTGCCAGATCAGGAATGTGCAAGACGTATAGATCGCGTTGATCGATACGTTCGCCGGGATCATCTGCGGACTGAATGGAAATCCCTTAGAGCGTAGGTACAAACAACTCGCCAGCATCTCAACCGCCGCAAGCACGATCGCCGCCGGTCCGCCATACATCAGGAATGTCAAAAAGATCAAAGCGTCGGCGAAGCTTATTGCAAACTTCGAACGCGGCAGCGAAAGCGTCATTCGCGGCGCGATCAAAATCGAGAACAAAACAATGAATAGATATCCCGGAGACAATGCGGCCGCCGGTAATACAAAAGCAGACGCAGCGATACAAGCTGCGCCGATACTGATCACAGCCGCCTTCGATAGATTTGATATCTTTTGTCGGGACATCGCCGAGCCGAGCAGGGAGAGGGAGTTCATGTGTGGGACACCTATGAAATTCGGATGGGAACGGCACCTGTTATATGCCGCTAAACAAATTTTAACACTGCGACGGCGGAAAAATCCACAAAAAATGGAGATTTTGGATGGATTTAAGACACGAAATGAACATAACGGCCCTCAAGGGCCGTTATGTGTAAAGCAATTTACATATGATCAGGAACTGGCGCTTGGCAGGAAGGTCGTGGCAAAGTTGATCAGTTCCGCATTCGTTTTGATCTGGTGCCGGTCCATTATCGAATATTTGTGAAACGCAACGGTCCGCGGGGTGATCTGCAGACGCGTGGCGACCTCGCCCATCGTAAACCCTTCCGAAAGAAGCTGCAGCACTTCCCGTTGTCTTCGGGTCATTTCGTGCGGCTGTTTCATATGCTTGAAAGCCTGGACGAACGAGCCGATCATTCCCTCGATTAATACAGGCGATGCATAATACCCGCCCCTGGCAACTTCCCGAATGGCGCAGATAAGTTCTTTCGCGGCAGCGCTCTTCAGGACGTAACCGGATGCACCGAGCTGGAACGCCTCGGCTGCCGACTCACGATCGCGATACATTGTCAGGTAGATGATCTTGACCTTTGGCAGGAGTTTCTTCAGTTTTCGGCCGAGCAGGA
This sequence comes from Acidobacteriota bacterium, assembly GCA_003223975.1. GTDB lineage: Bacteria > Acidobacteriota > Blastocatellia > Pyrinomonadales > Pyrinomonadaceae > OLB17. The sequence goes on along the minus strand of QHXS01000030.1, from coordinate 5,371 downwards.
AACCGTTCAATTCCGGCATTCCGACGTCCAAAACGGCAATATCGGGCCGTAATTTCTCAGCCTCATCGAGGAATTTCTTCCCGTCCTCAAACGTCCCCACGACCTCAAATTCCGTTTCCACTATCGATGCGACAGCCTCTACCAGAATTCTTTGGTCATCTACGAGTGCAACCCTTGTTCGGCCCATTGCGATGTTTGCTTTTAGTTAAAGCTTTCTGGAAAAATGTTGGATGACAGTTTCTATTTAGCACCTTTTCAGGTCAGTTCGCAACCGCTTTTTTTTCTATCGGCCAATTTACGGAAACAAAATTGCACGGCGACGCGTAAAAAACACTTCGAAACGCATTGAAAATGGTGTATACTTTCGTCACCAGTTCACAGTAGCCAAAGCAATTTAGTAGCCCTTGCAGAAAAATAGGTCACGTAGTTGGTCGTGGCCGATAACAGCGTCAAACGGAGATCGGCGGATCGACCGGTCAGTATAACTTTGCACGCGTCACATGGGGGCCGTTTCTACCACAATTCTCCTCGGCTTACTTACCTGCGTCATAATCGGTGCCATTTATCTCCGCGTTTGGTTCGCAAGCCGTGACCGCCTCGATTATTTCTACTTTTTCCTGACAGCTTTTACGATTGCCGGGTATGCCGCTGCGGAGCTGCGAATGATGCACGCACTTACAGGCGATGCTTATCTAAGTGCGCTCAATATCGGCCATTGGTTCGCATGGGCATCGTACATAACATTCTTGCTGTTCATTTGGCATTATTTGCACGCCGGACGGGCGTGGCTGTTCTGGATAGCTGCGGTTCTCAGGACCACAGGATTTGTCATTAATTTGATCTCACCCGTGAGTCTCAATTTCACTGAGGTCACCGGCGTAAAACAGGTAACCTTTTTTGGCGAAGCGCTTTCTGTCGCCGTGGGTACACGTAATCCATTGATGGCGATTGGCCATGCTGGAACGGTTCTCATACTTTTTTATTGTATCGATGCCTCAATAACCGTATGGCGCCGCGGCGACCGCGGACTTGCGAGTTGGGTGGGCGCAAGCGCCATTCTGTTTATTGGCGGCCGCTTATTAGACACGGTGCTGGTAATGTGGGGGATCGTTGAGTTTCCGCTTACGGTCAGTCCCTTTTTCGTTGGACTCGTTATCGCAATGGGTTATAAGCTCAGCCTCGATGTGATCCGCGGCCATGAATTGTCGAACGAACTTGAAAAGAGGCGCATCGAGTCTGAGCAATTGCAAAATGCGCTAAACGTTGCGGAAGCTGCGGGAAACGTCGGCGTCTGGGTCCGAAATCTGGATGAAGGAACCTTATGGGCGAGCCCGGAATGGCGCCAAATGTTTTGTTTTGAAGCGGACGAACCGATCAGCTTTGAACAATATCTCGAGAAGATACACCCGGATGATCAGTCTCTCGTAAGGGACAAGTTAGAAACGCTCCTTGCAGGTTCGGGGAATTACAGCTCTGAGTACAGGGTTATGCGTCCCGATGGAACGATTCGTTGGATCAAGTCACGTGGACGCCTTGAGACCAAAAACGGAAAACCGAAGACCGTCTTCGGCGCATCTGCGGATATCACAGAAAAAATGCAGGCTGAGTCGCAGATACACGATCTCGGCGGTCGGCTTATCGGAGCACAAGAAGCCGAGCGTGCGCGGCTCGGCCGAGAGCTCCATGACGACCTGACGCAACGTCTGGCTCTTCTTTCGATCCAGTTGGGAATGCTTTCCGATAAGGGCTCGCCCGACCTCGAAAAAAGGATCCACCAGCTTTCAGAAAGTGTTGATGTTATCTCCGCGGATGTTCACCGCATCTCTCACGAACTACATCCGGCGAACCTTGAACAATTGGGCCTCGAGGTTGCGTTGGCGGGCTTTTGCCGCGAGACGAGTGAGGCGCGGGGCATCTTCGTTGATTTTCAATGTGGAAAGCTTCCGAAACGGATCGCGAACGATGTTTCCCTGTGTCTGTTTAGGATCGGCCAGGAAGCGTTGAACAACATCACAAAACATAGCAGCGCTACCACAGCCGAAGTGACTCTTCAGGTAGACGGAAAGATCCTAAAACTTGAAGTGTCCGACAACGGCAAAGGATTCGACGCCACGAATGGGAAAGCAAAGAATTCCCTCGGGTTGATCAGTATGCAAGAGCGGCTTGCGACCGTAAACGGAACATTGGACATTGATTCGAAGATAGGAAAAGGCACTCGCATTACCGCGAGCATCCCGCTAAAGACCGGTAAAAACAACAACCACAATTCTGCAACGAACGGGGCCTCGCCGAATTCTAATTCCGCTGCCGGATAGCGAATTCGATCGTCAAAAGACCGCTCGACGACCTTCCACTTTTTCCTGAAGGAATCCGAAAAACCTTTTCTCTCAAAAACTGTCAATTTTGACAGTTATCTCTCTGCACGCCCGGCCGTAGAATTTACTCGTCAAATAGTCACAACCCGCGACCCGGAAGCCCGGAGTTTGCAAGGAGGAGCAATAAAAATGAGATCGAACAAGCGCAGTTGGACGAGTGTACTCGTCCTCGCTCTTTTTTCAATTGGCCTGCTGATAATTCCCGCATTCGGGCAAGCGCCGGAGCAGCCGAAGCAATCGCAGGATCAGCCGAAGCAAAAAACTGAGGCCGAAATTTTGAAAGAGCGGCTTCAGCAGCTTGAGCAAACCGTTTCGGAATTAAAGGATCAGCTCAACGCGATGGAGGCGGCAAAGAAGGCGCCCCCGAAACCGGTGATCGTGGAAGCCACATATGTACCCGGGACTTCAGCATCGACTTCGCCAACAGATGCTACCGACGCAGCTGTACCGGAAAAGAAAAAGCAGGTGCAGGGCGAAAGTAGTTTTGAAGTTTACGGCTTTGCGATGCTCGATGCCGGATACCAGTTCAAGCAGAACCACCCTGACTGGTTCGATACGCTTAGGGTGACAAAGCTTCCTGCTTTTGCAAACGAGTTTGGGGTCGATGGGCACACCTATTGGGGCGTTCGGCAGAGCCGTTTAGGGTTTAAGTCATCGACGCCGACGCAGTTCGGCGAACTTAAAACCGTTTTCGAATTCGAGTTATTCGGCACAGGTGCCGATGCCGGTCAAACCACGTTTCGCCTCCGACACGCGTACGGCGAGCTTGGACAATTCGGCGCTGGCCAATACTGGACGGTTTTTGGCGACGTCGATACGTTCCCGAATTCGTTCGAGTACTGGGGGCCTCCGGGCTTGATCTGGTACCGGAACGTCGGCTTCCGATGGATGCCGCTGAAAGGTCGTAACTCAATAACGATCGGGATCGAGCGTCCGGGTGCGAGTGCCGATCAGGGCAACTACGCCGACCGCGTTGAACTGCAGGGCGTAAAGCCAAAATTCAACGTCCCCGACTTTACCGGAAACTTCCGGATGACGCGCGATTGGGGCCATGTCCAGTTTGCGGGAATGCTTCGAAAGATCTCCTGGGTAGACACCAACAAGGACGATGAGGTCGATCTTAGCGATACAGTTTGGGGCTACGGTACTTCGATCACCTCCGCTCTCAATTTCGGCAAGAACGACGTCGGACGTTTTTCGTTCGTTTACGGAACCGGTATCGAAAACTACTTCAACGACGCTCCGACCGACGTGGGTATAGAAGTGCTCAAGGATATTAATCCGCTAGGCAAAGGACAGAGCCCGTCGATCAGGGGTGTGACGCTTCCGATCTTAGGCCTATCGGCGTTTTTGGATCATAGATGGAATCCGAAGTTTACGTCGGCTATGGGCTGGTCGATGATCAACATCGAGAATTCGAACGGGCAGTCTGCAAATGCATTCCATCAGGGCCACTACGCCCTTGGCAACGTTGCCTATTACCCGGTGCCCAACGTAATGATAGGCGCTGAATTTCAATGGGGACGACGCTCGAATTTCCTGGATGGATTTACATCCAGCGACTATCGAATTCAGTTCGCGTTCAAATATAACTTCTCGAAGCAATTCAAGTTCTAAAACGGCTTGGATCGATCTTCGACAATATTGAGGAGTATTGATGATGTATAGAGATTTACGAAACAGGGTTATGGTCGCCGCCTTAATTGCGGGGGCCATGGTTACGGCGCCGTTTTCGGCGCTAGGGCAAAAGGCAAGTCCGGTTGCTCCGAGAGAAGAGCAGGTTAGATCGGTCGTCACGCGGGCGTACGACGTCTACAAAAGCGACACGAGCGGCAAGAATGCGGACTATATTCCGTTCCTTGCCCAGGTCGATTCGTCGATGTTCGGCGTCGCTGTAGTGAGCACCGATAACAAGGTCTTCACGACCGGCGAGATAAAGTATTCGTTTTCGATCCAATCGATCTCAAAGGTGTTCACGTTGGCTCTGGCACTCGAAGAGCTTGGACCGGACAGGGTCTTTCAGCGGGTCGGCAGTGAGCCCACGGGACGTGCATTCAACTCGCCGATCGCGGTAGTTGATATGCCGTCGCACACCGCGAATCCGTTGGTGAACGCGGGAGCGATCGCCACAACCAGCCTCATTTCAGGAGCGAACGCGGACGAGAAATGGAACAAGATCCTCGCATTCTACAGCAAGGCTGCAGGCGAGAAACTGAGCCTGATCGACGAGGTTTACAAATCCGAGGCAGCCACGAATGATGGCAACAAGGCCTTGTCGTATCTTCTGAAAAAGTACGAACGCATCTATGCCGACCCGTTTGAATCGGTCGACATCTACACGAAGCAGTGCTCGGTCGGCGTTAACGTCGAGCAGCTTGCCCGAATGGGAGCGACGCTCGCGAATAACGGCGTAAATCCAGTGACCGGCGAACGCGTGATCAAGGCCGAAAACATTCCGTACATCTTGTCGGCAATGATGATGGCCGGGCTTTACGACGGTTCGGGCGGTTGGGCATGGAAAGTAGGACTTCCCGCGAAGAGCGGCGTCGGCGGCGGTATCGTGGCGGTTATGCCGGGCAAAGGCGCCATCGCAGTGTTTTCGCCGCGACTCGACGATGCCGGCAACAGTGTAAAAGCTCAAAAGGTTATCGAGTATGTTTCGAAAAATCTCGATTACAACCTCTTTACACCAGGTTCCGTTGGTTTGAAGTAAGCGAGCCTAACAAGTAAAGGGAGTTTGAGCGATGTTCACAGCAACACTTTGTTCACTCACAGCAAGGCGACGGGGAAGCGTTTGTTTCTCTGCCGCCTTGCTCCTCACTATAAACCTTTTTGCCGCCGGAAATCTGTTTGCACAGGCCAGCGTAAGTAAGCTGGTAACGCCGGCTACACTGGTAACGCCGACCGCACGCGAAACACCAAAGCCGAATGACGAACCGGTAACGGCACCTGACGCAAAAGGGCCATTGACGGACAAGGAACGCGCAGAACTCCTT
>QHXS01000029.1 GCA_003223975.1 Acidobacteriota bacterium | reverse complement strand
TTTAACGTACACGGATTTTTTCCGCATGGACCGCTGACGGGTGAGAGGATGAGCCCGTTCTTTTTACTCGATTACGGCGCGTTGACAGAGTTTCCGCCGCGTGAAGAGCCGTTCGGCGTCGGGCCGCATCCGCACCGTGGGTTTGAGACGGTGACCATCGCCTATAAAGGCAAGGTCGAGCACCACGACAGCCGCGGAGGCGGCGGGGTGATCGGCGAGGGCGATGTCCAGTGGATGACGGCCGGCAGCGGGTTGCTGCACAAGGAATTTCACGAAAAGGAATCGAACCGTCAGGGCGGGCCGTTTCAGATGGTGCAGCTTTGGGTAAATCTCCCGGCGAAGGACAAGATGACCACTCCGAAATATCAGGCGATCACTAACGCCGAAATGGGAAGGTTTGACCTGCCACTCGGCGGTTATGTCGAAATAATCGCCGGCGAATTCGGAGGGGTGAACGGTCCGGCAACGACGTTTACGCCGGTGCATCTTTACAATCTAAAACCGAAAAAAGACGAGGAGATCGAGCTTTCGTTTCCCGCAGGCTATACGACAGCCCTGCTCGCGATCGAAGGTTCGGCATTAATAAACCGGAAGGAAAAGCTGTCCGTCAACAACCTCGCGCTTCTCGATCAGGAAGGCGAAGACTTCACTGTTCAAGCATTGGAAGACGGTATCTTTTTACTTATGAGCGGCGAGCCGCTGAATGAACCGATCGCCCAATACGGGCCGTTCCTAATGAACACGCAGGCGGAGATCGCGGAAGCGATCGACGATTACCGGCAAGGCAAGTTCGGATATCTGGATTAAGGGAATTAATTCTTCAAACTTGCCAACAATTTACCAAGGAATTCATTGATCTTGTTGTTCTCGATCCAGCGGACGACTACAACAAGATCGTTTTCCGGATCGACATAGATAATGTTGACTCCGTTTCCCGTATGCACGAAAGCGGAAGCCGGCGCATTCGGGTAAAGTTTTTTGTCGGTGTTTAGGAACCAGTTCATAAAGCCGTATGTCGGTTGGACCGACGTCGGCGTCTTGGCCTGTCGAACGAATTCTTCGGACAAAAGCTGCTTCGAGCCCCATTTGCCGCCGCGTTCGGTCAGCAAGCCAAATCGGGCCATGTCATAAGCGTTGATGAACATCCCTCCGCCCCAATGTCCGCCGCCGCTCACCGATTGAATGATCTGGCCGTCGATCACAACAAATGAATTTTCGTAACCGTACCATCGCCAGGTTTGGGAGGCGCCGATCTCGTCCATGATGTTCTCTTTCAAAACTTGCGGCAGTGGGCGACGCCAGACGTTCAAAGTCGCTAAGGCAAGTGCGTTTACGCGCACGTCGTTGTATTCGTAGGCCGTTCCGGGTTCGCCGCGGACGCGATTCAGCCATTTGCTCGGATCGCGGTCGGGACGGTCTGCCCAATCCGGTTTTCCCCAAAGCGTTCCTTCCCAATCGCTGGTCTGCCGTAGTAAATGTTCCCATGTGATCTTCTTGTTATGCTCGGTCGCAAAAAGATCGACGAACGACGATTGACCAAAGCGTTCGGCCGTGTCATATCGCTGACCCGGTTGATACGGTACGATCGGCGACGAATAATCGATCGCTTTATCCTGAAGACTGCGAATCATCTTTCGATCAAAGGCGACGCCGACAACTGCAGAAAGGAAACTTTTCGTGACGCTGTGCGTCATGTCGACGCGGAGGGGTTCACCCCATTCGGCGACGAGATAGCCGCCGCGGATCACCAACCCGGTCGGCTCCCCGCGATCTTTTGTTGGACCAATTAGTTCGCCGAAAGGTGCTTGGCCGAAAGATTGAGTAAGGCCGAGCTCCTGGCTTCGCGGCCCTTTAGTCTCGCTCGCGACGGCGAAATCGATCGCTTCCTTTAGTTTTGCAGGGTCTATTTTTGCCTGTTCAGCCGTTCGACGCTCCCAACTTCCTGCCCGCGGAATGTAATTACTTTGGGCATTTCGCGAATCGACGAAAACAGCAAACAAATTCGCAATTATAAAAACAGCAAACCATCTACATCGCATAAATTTGTTTAAGCAGACAAGAAATAGTCCGTAAATGATAGTCCGCACTCGTCTTCAACTCAAGAATTCGTGATCGAAACCAGTCGCGTTAATAAACCATATTTCCATTTCTTTCAAACTTGGTAGAATGAAATCAGATGTTGACCCGCGAGTTAGAAGAAACGCTGAGTTTCGCCGTCGATCAGGCGGTGAAGCATAAGCACGAATACGTGACGCTCGAACACCTGCTCTACGCGCTGCTCGAAGACCGTGCGGCCCGCGAGATCTTGTTCAACTGTGGCGCGAATCTCGAGGAATTGAGCCGCGCGCTCGAAGAGTATTTCCAGAATGTGCTCGAGAAAATGCCGGCTGAGGGCAAAAGTCTTCCGGAGCTGACAGCGACCTTTCAGTCGACCATCAACTATGCCGTTTTGCAGGCTGAAGGCAGTGGACAGTCGACAGTGGACGGCGGAAACATCCTTGCGGCGTTCTACCAGGCAGAACAAAGCTACGCAGTCTTTTTACTTCTTCAGCAAAACGTTACAAGGCTAGATATCCTGAATTACATTTCGCATGGAATTTCGAAGGTGGAGCACAGTGATCCGTTTCCCGATGGATTTGACGACGATGAATTTCCGGGAATGGGTGGGCGCCCATCGGCGAAACCGCTTGAAAGCTTTACCGTTGAGCTCGTCGCACGCGCAGCCGAAGGACTTATCGATCCGATAGTCGGGCGCGAAGCCGAGATCGAACGGACGATCCAGGTTCTTTGCCGAAGAAAGAAAAACAATCCGCTTTATGTCGGCGAAGCGGGCGTAGGAAAAACTGCACTTGCTGAAGGCCTTGCGTTGAAGATCAGCCAGGGCAACGTACCGGAAGTATTGATAGACGCAAAAGTTTTTGCTCTCGATATGGGAGCGGTTCTTGCCGGCACCCGATATCGCGGCGATTTCGAACAACGATTCAAAGCGATCATTAACGATCTGCAAAAGGAAAAGAACGCGATCCTTTTTATCGACGAGATCCACACTATTGTCGGCGCGGGTTCGGTTTCGGGCGGTTCGATGGACGCATCGAACATTTTGAAACCGGCACTGGCTGCCGGTGACCTTCGATGCATTGGTTCAACAACGTTCGCCGAATATAAAGCGGCATTTGACCGTGATCGTGCACTGGCGAGGCGCTTCCAGAAGATCGAGATCAGCGAGCCGACCGTCGAGGAGACGTTCGAGATCCTTAAAGGCCTAAAAAAATTCTACGAAGCTCATCATGGCGTCAAGTACTCGAACGAATCCTTGAGAGTTGCTTCTGAGCTCGCCGGAAAATATATCAATGATCGATTTCTGCCCGATAAAGCGATCGACGTTATAGATGAGGTCGGCGCATCGGTAAAACTACTGCCTGTCAGCAGGCGGCCGAAAAAGATAAGCGTGCAAATGGTTGAAAATACGATCGCTCGCATGGCGAAGATACCGCCGAAAACGGTCGTGGCGGATGAGAAGGATCGACTGAAGAGTCTGCGCGGTGACATTAAGAAATTCATCTTCGGCCAGGATGAAGCGATCGACAGGATCGTGGATGCGATCCAGATCTCCCGTGCGGGCCTGGGCCACCAAACCAAACCTGTCGGCTCATTTCTGTTTTCAGGGCCAACGGGTGTGGGAAAGACAGAAGTATCAAAACAGCTTGCGGAAATACTTGGGGTTGAATTTATTCGTTTCGACATGAGCGAGTATGCCGAACCGCACACCGTTTCTCGACTGATTGGCGCACCTCCGGGATATGTAGGTTTCGATCAAGGCGGATTGCTTACTGAAGCGATCATGCGCACTCCACATGCAGTTTTAGTTTTGGACGAGATCGAAAAAGCGCACCCGAATCTTTTCAACTTGTTGCTCCAAGTCATGGATTCCGCCACGCTGACAGACAATAACGGAAAGAAGGCCGATTTTCGGAATGTCATTTTGATAATGACGACGAACGCCGGTGCAAAAGAACTGTCCTCCGGCGGCGTCGGTTTCCGTAATAGTGCGGACTCGAAAGGAAATGCGAAGGGAGTGATCGAGCGAACATTCGCTCCGGAGTTTCGCAATCGCCTGGATGCCTGGGTTCCATTCAAGCCGCTCGACATAGAAATGATCAAACTGATCGTGGACAAATTTATCGACGAACTCAACGGGCAGCTTGCAGAAAAACGCGTGCTCGTGCAATTAGACGATTCGGCGCGTGAATGGTTGGCGACGCACGGCTTCGATTCGCGATATGGAGCGCGGCCGATGGCTAGGCTGATACACGAAAAGATCAAACAACCGCTCGCAAACGAGATCCTGTTCGGCAAACTGGCGAATGGCGGCAGCGTTTCTGTCGACGAAGAAGAAGGCGAGATCTCTTTGAAGTTCTAGAGCGAGTTGTTCGAGGATCATGAAAGTAATAAGGCCCGGCGAAAACTCGTCGGGCCTTAGTCCTTAACTGAAACAAGTTCAGTCGTTATTTTTTCTTTGCTGCAGCTTTCTTAGCTACCGCTCTTTTGACGACTGCTTTCTTGATCGCGTTCTTTACAACCGCTCTCTTGATCGCTTTCTTCACGGCTGCTTTCTTGACTGCTTTCTTAACGACCGCTTTCTTAACTGCTTTTTTAGCGACCGCTTTCTTGACTGCTTTTTTTGCTGCTGGTTTTTTTGCTGCTGCCATAATTTATCCTTCTTCCTTTTTTGTAAATTGGTTTCAAGGTAAAACGTGAGTAACCGATTAATAACGTATCACAACTTTTCAAGCGATGCGCAAGTTTTTTTTCATGTCGGAAAGAAATTTTCTTGCCGTATCTTTTTGCTCGATCTGCTTTTCGAAATGTTCAGGCGCATCATGAATAGCGCGAATGCGCACCGCATCGTTCGATCAAAATTAGTTTGGTACCGAAAGTTTTGTTAATTGATTCGCGCATCTCCACATCCGTACTCTCCAAACGTCGGGTTCATGGTCGCGATCATGAGTGAGCGGACGTATTGTTTTGCTAACGCGCGAGCGCTCGATTAGAATGCGACCATGCGAACCGATGTATTGATCGTTGGTGCCGGCCCGACTGGTCTTGCTTTAGCGTGCCAGTTGATCCGGTACGATGTCGACTTCATTATCATCGATAAAAACGAAACGACAACGCCCCACTCTAAAGCCATTGGCGTCCAAGCCCGGACCTTGGAAATATATGAACAGATTGGGCTTGCGGAGCCGTTGATCAACCTTGGGACGCTGGCGTCGAAGGCCAAAATGTTCGCTGGAGGTCAGATCCGCGGTGAGATCGAGTTCGGCGCGCTCGGTAAGGGAATGAGTCCGTATCCTTACATTTTATTTGTCGAGCAAGGACGACACGAAACTCTTCTTCATGACTTCATCACCTCGCACACCCGCGAAGTTAAGTGGAAAACCGAGCTCGAAAAATTCTCGCAAACCGCAAGCGGAGTTTCTGCGCAATTGAAAAAAGCGTCGGGCGAGATCGAAACGGTCGAGGCAAAATATCTGATCGGCTGCGATGGCGCAAAGAGTTTGGTTCGTCATTCGCTAGACCTCAAGTTCGAAGGAAGCACGTTCGAGAGAATGTTTTATGTTGCCGATGTCCGGCTTGACTGGGAGTATGGTCATGACGCTCTGCAAGTATTTTTGATGCGAAATTCGCTTCTCGCATTTTTTCCGATGACGGGCGAAAAGCAATATCGGATCGTCGGAACCTTCCCGGAAGAATTCTCAAAGGACGAAGGCGATATCCTTTACGACGAGATCGAGGAGCAAATTAAGCAAGACGCCGATCTTGAACTCGATATCACGCACGTCAACTGGTTCTCAACTTACAAAGTTCACACGCGTCACGTGAATAAATTTTCAGAAGGCCGCTGTTTTCTAGCAGGCGACTCAGCCCATATCCACACGCCGGCCGGCGCCCAAGGAATGAATACCGGCATTCAGGATGGCTACAATCTGGCCTGGAAGTTGGCACACGTTTTGAAAAACGGCTCCGGCGAGAAACTTCTCAATACCTACAATGAAGAGCGCCTTCCAAATGCCGAAGCGTTGATGAAAACGACCGATCGTTTTTTCAATCTTGCCGCGGGGAAAAATCCTATCTTCGCGTTCATCAGGCTATACATCTTTCCATACGTGGCTCAGTTTCTTTTCAGCCTGAATGTTGTCAAGCGTTTTGTCTTCCCACGGATTTCGCAGATAGCGATAAGCTATCAGGACAGCTCGTTGAGTAAAACGAAAGGCGCGTTCAAGGTAAAGGCCGGCGACCGCATGCCGTGGTTCGAGATCGATAGTAAGAGCGTCTACGACTATCTGCACCAGCCCGTATTTCATCTGCTGATCTTCAGTACCGGCAAAACCGAGATCCCACAATTGCCCGAAGATCTAATGTCAAAATGGCACGGGAAGATCGATTCGCATTTTTTCGACCTTTCCTCACCTGTTGCCGAGAAATTCGGGATCAGCAGATCGTTCTTTCTTATTCTTCGCCCGGACAACTATATCGGCATGATCTCCGACGATTTTTCGGCTACGGAAGTTGAGCAATATCTCGATATATTCCGTTAAGTTTCAATTCAATCACCTATCGGATGGCCCGGCGGCGATGCAAGCGGACGGTTTGTTTTCGCGACGCCGCGGACCTGAGCTTGAGCTCGTTCATTCGCGGCAAGGTCCATCAGGCGCGCTATTACAAGGCTCTGGACCGCCTGCTGAATATTCGCCTGATCGGCGTCGGCCGAAATTGGTGCACGCCATGTCGATTTGAACAACGCGTCGACGCCTCTCGAAAAATGTGCCAACAACCGACAGTCAGGAAGGGCGGCTTGTACCCGCTATTACTTTTTCTTTCTAAGAGTTACCAAGATCGCATCACCCACTTTTCGCTCGCCTTCTTTGTCAGAGGGGTGATTGACTACACGACCGTCGAGGAACATTGTGGTCGAGCCGCCGCCATCGAGGTTCATCGCGTCGGTTGCCCCAAGGCCCAAAAGGTATTCCGCCAAGTCCTGCAAACCGATGCCTCCGCTCGATTCAGACCGGCCGTCGACCGTGATCATCAAAAACTTTCCGTCCCTTAACTTCGCAACCGCCGACCGCGGATGCCGCGTTTCGACAAATGCCTTGGTCGTTTTTTCCTGCTCCCAAGTGATGTCGATCTTGCCATCTTTGATTAGCTGCGGAACACCGGCAACGGCATCCTGGAGTTTATACGCAGGTTGAGTGTTGTTTTCTCCTCGAATGTCCCAAACTAATTCAACGCGGTCGCCGGTTTTCACCTGTCTAAGATAATTCGCCCTCTCTCCGCTCCCAACTAGAACGAAACCCTTGACGGGAACCTCGCAATCTTCTGTGCACCGTCGTAATACTCGATTTTTGTGAACAACTAGTCCCACCTGATCGACTTTCAGATGGACGAGCGGTCCGAAAGTTGATGTGAAAGCGATCACCTCGTCGTTTTTGATTTCGCGGTTCAAGCCCTTTAAAAAATCCGGTCGATCACCAGATTTTAATCGTAAGTATCCGGCGAAATCCCATCGATCGAAAAATACTTCGGTTCTATTTCGTCTGTTTACGATCCCAATGGCAACGCGCTCCATTGTTGGTTCGCTCCAAAGGTAATCGTCAATCATCAGGAAACCCACGTTGTCCCCGGCAAACTCGCTCTTATCCAATCTGAAGAACCCGGAATTGATCGCCGCGACCGCGCCTTTGCGCTTTGCGATTGACGACGTTGTTTCGAGGCCGATAGCTTTATCGAGTGCATGATGAACATCGAGACGCACTTTCGTCAGATCGAGTCGAAGAAGGTTCATATTCACCTTCAGTCCACTGATCTCACGGGTGACCTCGGCATATTCGACGCCATCATGGACCGTTTTCCATTCCTGCCCGGAAATTGAAATGCAGAGGATACAAGTCAGAACCGCCTGCGTAAGCGGGCGGCCAGTTCGTTGAATTCGCGAGAGCGCAACGGAAAGGTAATAACGGAAAAGCATGGACTTAGTTTAGTTGAACGCGCTAACAAGATGGAGACTGGCCGCCCGCTGACGCAGGCGGTTCTGACAAAGTCACCCAGTTCCCATCCCAGCCAAAGAATTCGGTGCCGCGAAAGCGTTTTTTGTAGTCGTAAAACGATTCGCCTTCGTAGGCATAGCCTTGATAGTAGAATTCCTTGCCGTTCATGATCGCAAACTCGATCTCTTTGAGCATTGTGAAAATACCGAGGCTGCGGTTGGACTCCCCGGGTTCGAAGATCGCGTAAACACCCGAGCAACACCGGGAACCCAGATCGAAATATGAAACTGCAACAAGGTGATCGCGATCGAAAACTCGAATCTGTTTCGTTTCACATGGCGAGACGTCAGCGTTCGGAGAAAGAAATTCGTAAATCGATTCAGGGGGGTGATAGCCGAAACGCTGTTTGTGCCGGCCGAACATCTCTTCGGCCGCCTGATCGACCGCAAGCGGCTCGATCGAGATCTCGAGATCCAAATTCTCGCGCAAAACGCGACGCTGGCTCTTTGAAAATGAAAAATCGGAAAGCCGAATGCGCAGCGGCGTTACCAGGCGAATATCGTCGCCGACCATGCCAAGGTTATACCGAAAGAAATGCGTGCCGAAGTGCCGCCAACCGTTCGCTAGAAGCGTGTCCAGTTGCGCAGGCGTAACTCGGTCTGCCTCGAATGCCTGGTTGATGTATTCAAAGTCGGCACCGAGCAGCATACGGCGATCACCAATTGACCTTTCCTTCCTTGGACGTATCGATCTCGGCGAGATTGACGCCTTCGTCGTAGAAAAAGATCTTCATGTTGTCGAAGAGGAACTGATGCGAATCCGGGTTCGAAACGTCCAAGCCGAAATGATTGATCAGCTGCATCTGCTTTTTTTGCCACTCGGCCCAGCAGTCTTTGCACATCTCTTCGCCGATCTTTTGCCCGAGCTCGGTCGGAACCGGCGCATAGCCGATAGGCTCGTTTTTCGCGCCGCAGCGAGCGCATTTGAATTTGTCACCACCAAATAAAGCCATGTCCCGATTTTACCACGTAGGAATGTAACCACAGAGAGCACAGAGAGCACAGAAGATCGTTAAGTGATTCCAATGGTTTTCTAGCTGAACATAATTCAGATTTTTTTCTGTGATCCCTGTGCGCTCTGTGGTTAACCAGCTTTCGCTATGGCTGCTAGGACATCGTCGTCCTTTGGGCGGAACAGGCTGAGCGCCTGGACTTTGTGATAAGCGACCTTCCCCTCTTTATCTATAACGACCACACCGCGGGCCGAGCGGCCCGGCAGCCATGACTTCATTCCGTATTTTGCCGAAACCCTGCCGTCAACGTCGGAAAGGAGGCGAAGCGGTAGCTGCTTTTTCTCGGCAAAGTCAGCGTGAGAGTCGACCGAGTCCATCGAAATGCCCACAACTTCGGCTCCAGTAGCCTGATATTCCGACCAATGGTCTCGAACCGAGCATAATTGGGCCGTGCACACCGGCGTGTTGTCACCGGGATAGAAAAGCAGCACGATTGTATGTCCTTTGTAATTACCTAAAGTCCATTCGTTGCCTTCGCCGTCTTTAAGTGTGAATTCGGGTGCTGTTTCGCCTGTTTTCATTGTTTATTGATGTCGCGTACGGCGATATGCCGGCGTGAGGCCTGGGCTCCAGTCATTGAAAATCCCGAATATCCTTAAACGGCTTCTCCGGATCATCAAAGTTTGGCCGATAGTAATGCGATGCCGATTCGTACTCCTGCATAAAGCCTTCTTCGATGCCGAGGTCTTCGAGCAGCGAGACGGCTTCGAACCATTCGCCTTCGGAAATGCGGCGTGAAAGCAAAATATATCGCCCGTCGGTCGCCGCTTTGTTTGTCGCGTAATACTGGGCCATCAGCGAGATAGCCTGTTTAGGTGAAAGCTCGTCGCGGATCCAGCGGAGGTTTTCCTCGATACCGGCGATGTCATTCGGCAGCACCAGCAGCCGGATCAAAAGGCCTCGCTGCAGCAGTCCGTTGTCATCAAAAACCAACTCGTTGCCCATTTGCCGGTGCATTTCTTTGATTGCGGCTCGCGCATGCTCTTTGTAATCGCGGACCTTCGAATACTGAAAACCGGCATCAGAATCTGCGTATTTCAGATCTGGCAGGTAGATATCAACGATGCCATCGAGCAGTTTTAGCACCGCGACCGAATCGTATGCATTCGTGTTGTAAACGATCGGGAGGCGCAAGCCTTGCTGAGCGGCGATCACGATCGCACGGGCCATCTGTGGTGCAAAATGTGTCGGGGAAACGAATCCGATGTTATGGCAGCCTCGGTCTTGTAGCTCGAGCATCATCTCGGCAAGCCGTTCGTGCGTGACCTCGCTCTTCTTTTGTTCTTTCCAGGTTTGCGAGATCTGATAGTTCTGACAATAAACGCAGCGGAGATTGCAGTTGCCGAAAAAAATGTTTCCCGCGCCTTTCGTTCCCGATAGACAAGGCTCTTCGCCGAAGTGCGCGGTATAGCTGGAAACGATCGGCAAACGTCCCGAATAGCACGCGGCGATCTCGTCGTTCAAACGATCATTACCACACACCTTTGGACAGATCGTGCAGGAGCTCAAAAGTGATTCGAGTTGTTCGACCCTGGATTCAAGCTCGTTCGTCGCCAGGAGCTTCAGATATCTCGGGCTTTGTTTTGTATTCACCGGTCTCAATTTTTTTATATTTGCTTGCAACTTCTTTCGGGGCGACGCGTCGAGCCAGTTCCCACGTAAAATCCATCTCGGCATTTACCGTCGCGGTCGCCATTCGCGTTTCCCTGAGCATCAGTATGCTGCCGTAAAAAAGGAACATTATACCGACTACGCCGATCGGTATGGGTATCCAACGAGGAAAAGGTATCCAAGTATAAACGCCGGCAAAACCGGCGACGGCGATCGACACGCTCGTGAGAATAAAGAACATCAGGCCGTAATAGAACGCGCCCATCGCCTTTTGCAAAATACGCGAGCGGCTCGTGACTTTATCCAACAGATCGACTATCACTTCGAGGCGTTTTTCATACATCGGGACCGCATTCTTATCCGCATAGATAAGCACGCTAAGGCGTTCCTCGAGCGCCCGCACGCGATCGACCACCCGCCCAAGTCTCGTCGACGTAGACAGCACGAGCGAACCGGTTGCCGATATCAACAAGGCAGGCGTAACCATCGCCGTTAGAAACTCGATGATCGTGTTTAGATTTGAAACGCTGACTACGTCGCCGGTTGCCATAGACGATAGTTTAATTCAGGCGACGCAATTTATGCAGCGTGCCGTCGCAGACGAAGCGAGAGTGCAATTAACGTGGCTCCAAACATGACAGCGTAGATCCCGATAATGAACCCGACCGCGACCGCTCCAGACATCGGATTAAGCAAAACCAATACGCCGAACGCGAAAGAGATCAGGCCGCTGAGGATCATCCAAAATTCGCCCTCGATCAGCTTTCGAATTCTGATCGCCGTGACTACCTCAAAAATACCGGTGACAATTGCCCATACGGCGATAAGGATCAGCCAGGCCTCGCCCATTGCGGCGGGTTGAATGAGCGTGACCACGCCGATGAACAATCCGATAACACCTTCAAGGATAAGCCAAAGCCAATTCTCGCTCTTAGCCGTGATGCCTGCGATCAGTGCGAAGACCCCGTCAACGAACGCGAACGCGCCAAAGATCAATACCAACGAAATAAATGCCGTCGCCGGAGAAAGTATTGCGACGACACCAAATATCAGAGCCAAAACACCGCGGATGAGAAACATCCACCAGGTTCTTGCCAAAAGCATAAACCGAGCCTCCTCGACTAATTGATTCGGACTAGTATATGCGAAAAAGGTTGTTACCGAGCTATTTTGTGTTATCGACCCGCTCTATCTCACGGCCCATCCGTCCCGTGAGCATATAAGAGATCATTTTGAAGTCTGAAATGAAGGACCAAAACGGATATTGGAATGTTGCGGGCCGGTTCTTTTCGATAACGAAATGCGCGAACCATGCAAATCCGTATCCAACAACGAAAAACACGGGAAAGAAATACCATTGGCCGCGGGCGATAAAGAAGATCAGAAGCGCAATGCCCAGCGTAGTTCCGATCAGGTGTAAAAAGCGCGTAAGCGGTTTCGAATGCTCATGAACGTAATAATCCCAAAATTCTGCGTACGTTTTGATCATCAGGAATATCTTTGGAAGTATTCGGCCAGCAAGACGCCGATCACGATCAAAATTAATATCGCGACCACAGCGAAAACGCCGCCTGCCATCGTCGAGATCATTACCGCTCCTACCGTTTTGAACTCTCTTGCAATAAGCAAATGTGCTATGCCTGCAGCGATCGCGGCTGCGGCAAAAACTAGCAAAAAGGCAAAGATGCCATAGGTCCCCATCGAATACATTGA
This sequence comes from Acidobacteriota bacterium, assembly GCA_003223975.1. Taxonomy (GTDB): domain Bacteria; phylum Acidobacteriota; class Blastocatellia; order Pyrinomonadales; family Pyrinomonadaceae; genus OLB17. The sequence goes on along the minus strand of QHXS01000029.1, from coordinate 1,620 downwards.
GTCTGACTCGCTATAGCCGTTGAGCGCCAACATAAGAAGCGCGAAGCCGATAATGGCGAGAATAACGGTCAACACCAACGTAATTAGAAATGCAGCGATCTTAGCGGCCATAAAATACCTGTTTCGGTGAGAAATCGTACCACAAACTGCATCCGGTTATGCAAAAACGGCATCCATTAGGCGTTCATTCAAGTGGAGGAATCCGCCCGTGAAATACAAACTGGTAATTCTTGTCCTCATGTTTCTTTCGGCAATTTGCGCGGTTAACGCCCAGAAGGTCGTCAAGATCCCGAATCCGGCGATCGATATGAAAGGCTATTTGAAGGTCGCGAACGAAGCGGCGGAATATCGCGAATCGCGTCGACTTGCTGAGGACGAATTCATTAAAGCCAGCAAAGAACCCGGTGTGATCGTTCTGGACGCAAGAAGCAAGCAAAAATACGACGAGCTTCACATCAAAGGCGCGGTCAACCTCAGCTTTCCAGACATCACGGTCGAAAGCCTGGCGAGGATGTTTCCGGACAAGAACGCAAAGATCCTTATTTACTGCAACAATAATTTTAAGAATGCAGAAGACGCGTTTCCGAAAAAAATGGCCGAGGCGTCGTTGAACATCTCGACCTATATTTCGCTATACACCTACGGTTACCGAAACGTTTACGAACTGGGGCCACTGCTCGACGTCAAGACGACCAAGGTCGAACTCGTTCCGACAGAGATCGAGATCATCCGAACGAAACTCGACGAACTCAAGCCGCGTGTTTCAGTTCCGTGACCAATGGCGTGATTTCGGCCGTTTTGATCTGAGTCGCACAGCCGATCCTTTCGAGTAGCCGAATAGCGATCCAATTCATGTCGAATTGAAACCACTGAAGGCCGTGACGCGCCGATGTCGGGAACGCGTGATGGTTGTTGTGCCAACCTTCGCCGAAGGTTAGCAACGCAACGAACCAATTGTTTGTGGAATCGTCACCGGTGTCGTGCGGCTTGGAACCGTAGATGTGCGAAAGCGAATTTACGAACCACGTGGTGTGCCAACCGACAACTACGCGGGCCGCAACGCCCCAAACGACCATCGTCCATCCACCGATCGCAAAAAGAATCAACGCGGCAATGATTATCGGCAGGTAATAAAAACGAGATATCAAAACCTGGCCTCTATCTTTCAAAAGATCGGGCACATATTTTTGCAAGGTCGCCCGGTCGTGATCCTGAGCAGTTCCCCAAATTATCCAGCCGATCTGTGCCCACCAAAACCCTGCATTGGTCGAGTGCGGGTCACCGTCCATCTCTGTAAATTTATGATGCATCCGATGCGTCGCAACCCATTTGTCGGGCGAGTCCTGTATCGACATCGTGCCAAAGATCGTAAGCAAATATTCCAGCCACTTCGGCGCTTTAAAGCTTCGGTGCGTCAGCATGCGATGCCATCCGAGGCCAACGCCGAGACTGCCGACGACCCAGTTTCCGATCAGCAATGCGGCCAAATTCTGCCAGCTAAACGTAAACAAAGCGGGAATAGCGAAAAGGTGAAACGACGTGATTATCGCGACATTTTTCCAGTTGACTGTGGTGCGTGCACGGACGAACGTGAGGACATTTTGCATTAAGCGTATTTAT
>QHXS01000028.1 GCA_003223975.1 Acidobacteriota bacterium | reverse complement strand
GGCGGTGGAATTCTATCAACCGTTCGCTATACGCGCGAAGCGTCGATCGAAGAGTTAGTGGCCGGTGGCATGAATCGCCTCGACAAGATGCTCGCGTGCGGTACAACGACATGCGAGATCAAGACCGGATACGGGCTTGATACCGACAGCGAGCTTAAGATGTTGCGCGTGATCGAGGAACTCGACAAACGATACTCGAGCGAGATCGTTCCCACGTTTCTCGCCGCTCATGCAGTGCCGCCCGAACATAAATCCAACCCGAATGTTTACGTAAACGCGATCTGCGACACGATGCTTTCCGAAGCATGGAAATGGTTCGTTGCATCGGATTTTCACGGCCGGGTGCCGTTTTTTTGTGATGTGTTTTGCGAAAACGGTGCATTCACGCTTGAGCAATCGTGCAAGATCCTTGAAACGGCTCGTTCGCTCGGCTTTGCTCTGAAAGCGCACGTCGATCAATATACAAATCTCGGCGGGTCAAAGCTCGCGATCGAAGCAGGGGCTGTTTCGATCGACCACCTCGATGCAATTTCTGACGAAGAAATTGCGCGGTTGGCGTCGAGCGAGACGGTCGGCGTCGTTATTCCGACAGAGAATTTCAACGCAGGGAAGATTGAGTTTGCACCCGCTCGACGGATGATCGACGCGAGCTGCGCGGTCGCACTTTCGACCGATTACAACCCCGGCTCAGCGCCGTGTCCATCGCAGCCGATGGCAATGGCTATCGCCTGCCGCTATCAAAAGCTATTGCCGTCAGAAGCGCTGAATGCCGCCACGATCAACGCCGCCCATGCTATCGGCCTTGGAGATTCCGTCGGCTCGATCGAAAAAGGTAAAAGTGCGGACCTTGTGATACTTGACTGCATCGACTATCGGGAACTTGCATATGAATTTGGCAATAGTAAAGTAAATTTGGTCCTCAAAAACGGTCGCCCGGTTTATCCTTCTAATTAAATGACTGAAATCGTTTTAGACGGCGAAAGCCTGACGTTCGAGCATGTGCTCTCCGTTGCTTATAGCGGGCCGGGCAAACCGCGTGTAGTCATTGCTGAAGACGCCACGACGAAAGTAAATCGTGCTTCGGCCGCGGTTGATACGCTGCTCGATCGCGGTGAGGTCGCGTACGGAATCACGACCGGTTTTGGAGCATTCAAGGACAAGATCATCAGCCGCGAAGAGGTCGAACAGCTTCAAAAGAATATTGTTTTAAGCCATGCAGTCGGGGTAGGCGATCCTTTCGATGTTCCGACGACACGGGCGATCATGATGATCCGCGCGAATACCTTGGCTCGCGGATTTTCCGGGATACGGCTCGAGACGCTTGAGCTCATTCTGGAATGTCTAAATCGCGGCGTGCATCCCGTTATTCCTGAAAAGGGAAGTCTCGGCGCCAGCGGCGATCTGGCGCCTCTCGCGCACTTTGCCTGCCTTCTGATCGGCGAAGGCAAAGCGGAATCCGGCGGCGAAATACTAGCGGGCGCAGAAGCATTGAAGCGCGCAGGGCTTTCTCCGGTTACCCTAAGAGCGAAAGAGGGCCTCGCCTTAACAAACGGTACGACGGTAATGACCGCCGTCGGATTGCTCGAAACCGCGCGTGCGATAAAGCTCGCCGATCTGGCAGACATTTCCGGCTGCCTTTCTCTTGAGGCACTTCACGGCACAACCTCGGCATTCGACGAACGCATTCATGCCCTCCGCCCGCATCCGCGGCAGATGGAGTGCGCGCGTCATTTGCGCGAGATACTCGATGGAAGCGAATTCGTTCGCGATTTCGACCCATCGAATGTCCAGGACGCATATACACTTCGCTGCATGCCCCAGGTGCATGGTGCGTGTCGCGATGCCGTTGCGTATGCGGATTGGCTATTGAAATTGGAGCTAAATTCTGTAACGGATAATCCGCTGATCTTTCAAAACGACGACGGCACGATCGACGTGGTAAGCGGCGGCAATTTTCATGGCGAACCGCTTGCACTCGCGTTCGATTACCTGGCGATGGCCTTGACCGAGCTTGGAAATATTTCCGAACGAAGGATCATGCGGCTGACCGACGAAGCATCTAATGCACACGTTCTGCCGGCGTTTCTCACGGAAAACGGCGGACTCAATTCGGGCTTTATGATCGTCCAATACACAGCCGCGGCGCTTTGCACCGAAAACAAAATACTTTCTCATCCGGCAAGTGTTGATACTATTCCGAGCTCGGCGAATGTCGAAGATCACGTTTCAATGGGCCTCACGGCCGCGCTTAAGCTTCGCCAGATCGCTCGCAATCTGCAAAGCATCGTGGCTCTCGAATTTCTTTGTGCAGCGCAGGCGATCGATTTCCGAAAACAGGAGCTCGGTAAGGACAAGCGTCTCGGGAACGGAACATCGCGGATGTACGAAACGATACGAAGCAAGGTGCCCTTTATCGCTCAGGATACATACATGAAACAGCATATCGAGGCGGTTGAGGAGATTGTAAGTGAATTCATCGCACACTAATACAAACAATCACGGCGTTTCTTTGTTTACTCGGTTTGCCCGTAAGGCATCAAATGTAACGGGCCGGCCGATCACATTTATCACTGCTGTCCTGATCGTTGTGGTTTGGGCATTTACGGGTCCGCTGTTCGACTTCAGCGATACTTGGCAGCTTGTTATTAATACCGGAACAACGATCATTACGTTTCTGATGGTGTTTCTCATCCAGAATACTCAAAATCGTGATACTGAGGCGTTGCAGATCAAGCTTGACGAGATCATTCGAGCAAACCATCAGGCCCGTAATGAATTGCTCAATCTTGAAGAACTTGATGACAAGGAACTAACTGCGATCCATCAGGAATATCTGCATCTGGCCGAGCACGCTCACAAGCATATTGAAGAACGCGGTGCGCGTACAAGGTGAATTTTCGCGAAATGGTTCATTTCTTTGCACGTTGTTGCGCTAGATCTCTGCTGCTGTTGTTCTTATTTTGCGGGTACATGGCCGCTCAGCCGGAAAAGCACCAAACGTTGGCGGAGTTTCTCGAAACACGACTAAAACAAACCCATGGAAAGGACGGGAAGACGGTAAAGCTGAAGGAGCTTTGCGCGATAGATTCCGATCCGCTCGCTGCGAGAATATTTCGGGAATACGGAGCAATTTTTACCGGGATAGACGTGACGATACCGCCCAAGTGTATTTTTGAATCCGAAGAAGAATTGTCCGGCTTCCAATCGACTATCGAAACGCGAACTGAAACGATCGGCGGCACAAAGATCGAACTACAGAAAGCGGCGATGGATGCGCTACTTGCAGCCAGGAAACAAGCCGAATCACGCGGGCTGAATATTACGCCCCGCGGTGGCTCAACAGCATCGAAACGCTCATTTGCTGATACACAGCGTCTGTGGGATTCGCGATTTCTTCCGGGCCTGGACTACTGGATCACGAAAGGAAAGATCACACCTAAAGAAGCCGAAGCTGCGAAGAAGCTTCCGATCTATAAACAGGTCAAACTCGTGCTCGAATGGGAAACGAAGGGAATCTATTTCAGCACCGGACGGGACCGCACGATACTTTCTTCAGTGGCGGCGCCGGGAACCTCGCAGCACCTTTCGGCTTTGGCGCTCGACGTTACTCAATTCGAAAACGCCGCTGTCCGCGAGATCCTGAATAAGTACGGATGGTTTCAGACCGTGGCGGACGACACGCCGCATTTCACGTATATTGGCGTTGCCGAGTCCGAATTACCACAACGCGGTTTGATTTTGACAGTAAAAAACGGATATAAGTTCTGGATACCATACGTTAAATTGATGTGAGCCGGGGTTTCCGATGATCTGTCCGAAATGCAGCACCAAAAATGATGACGATTACATTTTTTGTGTGAATTGCGGTGAGTCGATCGCCGTTGCCGGGGAAAAAACAGAACAATTTCCAAGCGTGTCCACTTTGATCGGTGCCGGTCATATCAGGAGCTCGGCACCGCCGACTGCTCAATTCTCGTCGCCCGCAACGGAAACGCGCCGCGACCACCTCACGATCCCGCCCACTTTCGAACATCGGCCAGCAAAGGGTAGCTCCGCTGGGTGGAAGATCGCTGGGATCGCGATTTGTCTGATCGTGATCGCCGGCAGTGCCGCGATCGCGGCCGTCGTATATTTCAATCGTCCCGTATCACAGTCCGAAGTTTTACCTGATCATCTTGGGCTATTTGTGGTCGATGCGGACCGGCGAGCTATCAGCGAATTGTCGAAACGCGAGTTTGCGAATGTGAAAGATGGGCGCGATGCGATGCTAAAGGAATCGATCACTCCGAGCGTACAACGCGTTGCCGACTTTGTTCTTTACGCGGATCCGGGAGAGACGAAGATCGACGACCTGAAGTTTGTGCGACTTGATTCGATCAAGGACGAGGGCTCGATGCAGCAGATCGATTTCCAGGCGTCTTTAGTCGAAGGCAAGCCTGCGATGAAGCGACTTAGATTTCCGAATGCGCTTTCAAACGGCAAATACGCGTTCGCGATATTCAACGGGCCGTTCGACGAGGGGAAACATAAGTTTTGGGCTTTTGAGGTCAACGGAACCGGCAATTCCGACACCGCAATCGCAGGGCACGAACTAACGATCGCGTTGAAGGAAAAAAAGCCAGACGAAAAACAAGCAGCGACAAATACTTCAACCGAAACGCAGAAGATCGAAAAACCGACGGTCGAGGCGCCTTTCGGGGCACGAATTGCATATTGCAACGCTTCGGATGTCGTGGTTCGCGGCGCACCGAGCCTAACAGCGCGTAAGGTGAACGGCCTGCGTCGCGGGCAGAAAGTTTACTTGCTAAGTTATTCCGACAACTACGATAACTGGAATGGCGTTCGAGCAAACTGGGCGTACATACAAACCGAAAGCGGAAAACGCGGGTGAGTCTTCACGCCGTTCATCACTTACTAAGATATATGCAGAGATCGAATGTCTTTGGCGGAATGATATCGCTATCGCTTATTGTGGTGGCGGCACTTGGTTGCTGGAAGGGTTCGACTGAACCGGACAACCTGACGCCGGCAAATTATTCGAGCACTCCGTCGGCGACAAACAAAAGCAACACGCGGTCAAACGAAAACAAGCCAATGGAAGAAAAAAGCAAGTCCGGCGGGTTCGCCGCAAATATGCCTGCCGGATTCGTAGAACCAACCGACGACGTAGGGAAAAAGCTGCTCCGCGAGTATGGTGCATTCTTCGTCGCGCGCGGCGTAACCCCGCCGACAAAGATCGTTTTTAAGGATGACGCTGAGGTTTCGGCATTTCAATCGAAACTCCAGAAGTCGAGTGAAAGCATCGGCGGTTTCACATTAGAACTGCAAGCGGCGGCAATGGACGATCTGCGTAAAGCGATCGCCGATGGTAAATCGCAAGGCCTTTCGATCTCGCCTCGCGATAAGGATTCAGCTAAACGAACCTACAACGAAACGGTGGGGCTTTGGGCTAGCCGAGTCGAACCCGCACTAAAACATTGGGTAGGCAACGGGAAGATGACGCAGGCCGATGCTGACCGGATAAAAGGAATGTCACCGTACGAACAGGTGGCCGAGGTCTTGAAACTGGAAGAAAAAGGTATCTATTTTTCCAAGGACCTATCGAAATCGATCATTTATTCCGTCGCGCCGCCGGGCACTTCACAACATCTTTCAATGCTCGCCCTGGATGTAAAGGAATTTGAAAACCCGCAGGTGCGCTCGCTCCTGGCGAAATATAAGTGGTACCAGACCGTTGTTTCCGATCTGCCGCACTTTACGTATTTGGGCGTCGATGAAAGCGGTTTGCCAGGTCTCGGCCTAAAAAAAGTAACCGACGGTGGCCGAACATTCTGGGTGCCGGATATTTAACAGGTGTAAACGCAACTTTGATCGAAATCTTATTGCACTGCGTCGATGTGCATTGAAACGTTTGATCGCCCTGATGGAGAGGGCAACGACGAAAGTGACGGCAAATGAAAACCGTCGAAGATGAGCTCCTCTATTTCTCTTAACGGCAATGGGCGAGCGAAAAGATATCCCTGCCCGTATTCGCATCCCAGCCTATTGAGCCTTTGACACTGTTCGATCGTTTCGATGCCTTCAGCGATGATCGAAAGTTTCAGGGCTTTCGCCAGTGCTACGATCGTCCGAACTATCTCGCGATTTTCATCGGCATCGTCCATTGCAGTAACGAACGACCGATCGATCTTCAGGTAATCGATCGGGAACTTATGGAGATAACTGAGGCTGGAGTATCCGGTCCCGAAATCGTCGATACTGATCGAAACGCCGGTTTCTTTGATCCGTTTGAGCATTTCGATGGCGCTTTCGGCATTCTCCATCACGGCGCTTTCGGTTATTTCAAGTTTTAGGGAAGAGGGACTGATACCGGTCCTGCGCATGATTCTTTCGATCTGACTGACCAGTTCCGGGTCGCCAAAATTGGTTCCTGATAGATTAACGCTAAGCATAATGGGCGAATTCGGATCGAGCCGCTTGTTCCACTGTGCCAGCTGCGTGCAAGAGTTTTGGAGGACCTGGATCGTCAAAGGGTTGATCAATCCGGTCGATTCAGCTATCGGTATGAACTCTGCCGGTGAAATCAGGCCTCGTCTCGGATGATTCCATCGAACCAATGCTTCAACCCCGCGGATCGAGCAGTCATCGAGGCGAACGATCGGCTGATAGAAGACTTCTAGCTCGTTGCATACAATGGCATATCGCAGATCGGTTTCCATCTGCTGTCGCTCAACGACTTGCTCATACATCGCGCTGTCAAAGACCACACAGTCCTTCTTTTTGTCTTTGGCGTTGTACAAGGCAATATCGGCATCGCGGAGTATATCTTCCGCATAGGTGTATTCGTGACTTCCGAAAACGATCCCAATGCTGGCGGTTGTGAATACTTCGCGACCTTTTAGTCGGATCGACTGTGCAATTCGCTTAGTCAACGCATTCGCGATCCGTGATGCAACTTCCGGGTCGCTGATCTTCGGCAGTATCAAAGCAAATTCGTCGCCACCAAAATGACCGGCAACGTCGCCATCCGATACCATCGCGTCGAGTCGTTTCGCCACTTGCCGAATTACCTTGTCACCGATGTCATGGCCAAGGCTTTCGTTTATAGTCCTGAACCGGTTCAGATTCAGAAATAGTACGGCGAACTTCTTTTTCGGGTCCGCCTTTGCTTCCTCCAGATAGCGCCTTAATGCTTCGAATATGTAATTGCGATTCGGAAGTCCGGTCAGCGCTTCGTGATAAGCTGCGTGACGAAATTTTTCGCGGCTTTCCCGCAACGCCTCGCCGCTTTTTTCCAACTCGGTCACATAATGCTGCAGTTCTTCGACATGGCGCTCGGCCTGATCCGCACGATTGCGCTCGGCTTCTTCAGCTCTCGCCGACGTTGACTTTACGTCGTTGACGTAGCGCCTGTACGTAAAATAGACCAGAGCAAAGAATAACGAGACAGATGCGAACAGATAAACATTTATCTGCGCCAAGGCCATCGCGCTAATTCCAGCCATTGCGGAGCCGCAAAGGTAGATCACCAGTGCATTGAGACAATAGTCGTTCCACACACGCCAGAGCGTACTGTCGCTTTTTATTGCGACAAATGCCGATACCAGGATCGAATTGACAAGAAACTGAGACAGCGCCATCGTACCAAGCGCAAAAACAAAATTAGTGCTGCTGAAACGGGATATCACCTCCCGTGATCCGCCGAACGCTAACGATAATGTGAGGGCCGTGGCAAATACCGAGACCGCTGTTATCAATATATTGATTCCAGCCGTTCTAGCACTTATCGACACGCCCTGCCGTCGGAAATTAAAGGATGTAAAAGACGTCTCCAGGATCGCTAATAGGACCGCGACCTCACCGCCGTAAACAAGCAAAGAAAGAAATACGAGAGCATCTGAAATTGTGAGATGGATCTTCGTTCGCGGGAGCTGGATCCGAAGATAGGAGCTAAAGAAGATCGTGAAACATGCGAGGCCGACAAGCGGCGCATCGACTCGATCAACTGGGAATTTCCATATTGCCCAAATGAACGCGGCCGATCCAAACGGCAGTAACGCCGTCAGGTACATATTCGTTATCTTGTTTTTGCCTGTGTTCGTGATCAAGTCGGAGTTAGGAACCGGGGAATAGCGATTTTGAAAACGCGGAAGGAAGCCCGTCGGGCACATTAATTATACGCGAAATACTGTGAAATTTGCACTATAAATATTTCTGTGCGGAGTCCGGCCGCTTCCGCACATTACAGGTAATACGTGTGGGAGAATTGAATGCTATTGAGACATTCTTGTTGTCGGGTCGCCTCTGGCGATCACCGAGTTTGCCTGCGATCGTGCGCTGTCGCTTATTAACAATCCGTCGCTGATCAAAAGCCCGTCGCTTATTAACAGTCCATCAGCGAGCGGGTAGCTATCGGGCAATATAAAATTGTCCGAGATCAGGAGTCCGCTGCTGCCGATCGGCGTACCCCGGGTAAGGGTTTGGCTGCCATTCGGTCCGGCGTTACCAGCAAGGACGACGCCATCGCTGATCAATAGTCCGTCACTTATCAAAAGGCCATCGCTGATCAACAACCCATCGCTAATTAGCAAGCCGTCGCTGATCAGCAATCCATCGCTGATAAGTAGTCCGTTATCGTATACCTTCTGGTATTTCGTGATGAGAGCCGTACCTGTAAGTGCGGCGTAATTTGGTAAGATGCCGCCGGACCATTGAAATTTCGTTCCTGCGATCGTCGATGAATGAACCGGCATATTGCCGGTGAGCATCGGCTCTCCCTGCGGAGTCGGATCGGGCATGTTTTGGCGGATAGAACGGGCCAGTCTGACCGCGCCCTCTACATTAAGTTCACCGGTTCCTTGCTCTAACGTATTAAACCCTGCGAGTCGTTGGGAGGTGTACTGAAGGATCATCTTCACCATATTCGGTGTCAATTTCGGGTTTGTCTGCAGCAATAACGCCACTGTTCCGCTGACGATCGGCGTCGCCATTGACGTGCCGCTCATGTACATCATCTTACGGCTGTCATCGGCCGAATTATTAACCGAAAGATCCTCGTTCTCATGAACGATCTCGTTGCCCTTTGCCTGTGCGCCGATTATCAAGTTGCCCGGGGCGACCAGATCCGGTTTGATCAAATGGTCGTAATGCTTGATCCCGGAGCCGTCGGTCCAATACGATCGGGTTGGCCCGCGCGAGCTGTAAGTTGTGATACCGTCGTCATCGCGTCGATCGGTCCCGAACGTGTTCGCTGCTCCAACCGTAATTACCGACGGGTCATTTCCGGGCGCATGGATCGCCCCATATATTTTCTGGCCGGCCGCGTTTTTACCGTTATTCCCGGCCGCGGCGACGACGACGACGCCTGCCGCCGTAAGTTTTCGCGCGGCCCTGCAAACCGGATCGTTCCTCCAGCTCTCGATCGCGGGCGTTCCTAAGCTGAGATTGACGACCTTGATGTTATAAGTGCTTCGATTTGTCAGTATCCAATTCAAAGCGTTGATCAAACCTGCCGTGGTGCCGACCCCATGATCGTCCAATACGCGGAGGTTGATGACGTTCGCATTTGGAGCAATGCCTTTGTAATTATCCAAATAAGCACCGTCGCTAAGATTAAGATTCGCTCCGTCACCCCCGGCCGCTAAAGAAGCCACGTGCGTACCATGACCATATTCATCCTGGGTCAGATTGTTGTCCGAAATAAAAGTTTTTCTGTAGGTTACGCGTTTTACGCCATTGACGTTTACAAATGACCTGTGGTCCTCGCGGATGCTCGAATCGACGATCGCGATCCCGATCCCTTTTCCGTCCAACTCCGTACTCGTATTCAAAATGCCTGTTCCCAATATTCCGACGTCCAAACCCTGTTGGATCGTGCGAACGAGTGAGGTTCCCGTTGTGGTTTCGATATGGCCAAGCAGCTTAACTTCACGGTCGAGAGACAGATGATTTGAACCGGCGGCATTTGCTATCTGTTGCGCAGTTCGCAGAGGCATATCGAAAACCATCATGCCCATTTTGTCCGCGCTGCTTTCGATCGCGATATGATTCTTTCCCAAAATGTCCAGAACGCTTGGATCGCTAACATCGTCGGCTTGAAGTATCACTTTGACGACATGGTTCGGGTCGCCGCTGGCTACAAGTTCCTTTAGATCGGGAGAGATCTTTTCGCCCACGAAGGGATCGGTATCGCTCCGTGTCTCGACCTTTGCAAACCGCGACTTTAGAAGCTTGTCGTTGGCGATCTGGGCGTCGAACGCTTGAGTGGTTGCGGCAGTTACGATCTGTATACGGCCGGCGGTGATCGCTCTATATAGTTCGTGGGCAGTCGAGGCTCCGAGAACAGGATTCTCTTGTGAAAAGGCCGAAATGTCGTCGATGTACAGAATGATCTGACCTTTGGATGATTCGGCCAACGCGATCACATCGCGGATGTTCTTTTCCTGTTTCTCATATTGTCCAAGCAACAAGCTCCAATCGATTTTAACGATCCTTTTAGCCGGTTTTGCAAAGGCGAGCCGTTCAGCTGCGCCGCGGATCACGAATTCACGGTTTTGACCGGTTTCGTCGATCAATGCAACATTCTTCCGGATCGCACTTTGAAACGTCGCCGCTATCCGCTTCGATTCGTCTGCAAAAAGGTTTTGTTCGACGCTCTCGCCTGAACCCGCCATCTCGATCAAAAACGGATTGACTGTTTCCCCCGCGGGCTTGGTCGCCGAAGCATCGACGTTTGGCGCGGAAAATCCGCTGCCGACGAGTGTCACGGCCATCGAGAGTAGCAAAAAACTGGTTAGTGTGTTCTTCATGATAGCTTCGCCTTTTTCAGGGACTAACTTCAGAGGCACTTGGTGCTCCGCGGCACTTATTGGCAATGGCCGTACCATTCAAAAAGTGCTCGTATATGTTGCTACTACATGGTATGCGGCTATGCAAACTGGTATACAAAACGGGTAATCGGTCAATGTGAACGGTCGGAAATTTCACATTGACCGAAGAACGGAAACCTCGTTGCACTAATTTCAAATAAAAAGGCCGAGCTATTACGCGCGGCCTTGATAAAACTTTATTGGTACACCCGGCAAGATTCGAACTTGCGACCCTCTGATTCGAAGTCAGATACTCTATCCAGCTGAGCTACGGGTGCACGCAGATTTGATTTTAGATTTCGGCGGAAATGTTTGCAAACGCACGCCGGGATCTCGTCATTTAGAACTTCATTCCGCGTGTTGGAGTTCCGTGCGGATGTACTTTACCAGATCACGCATTTCGCCTTCAGAGATTTTGCCCTTGAAAGCGGGCATTCCTTCATCCTCGACCCCATTCATTACGTAACCAATTATCTTTTCATCGGAAAATCCTTTGATCTTATTGGAGGTCAGATTATCGACATTCAAATTCCTGCCCTCGATGGAAACTTTTCCACCGGTACCGTCGGACTTGTGACAGATCATGCAATTTGTTTCATAGACCGTTTTGCCCGAGCCGAGCTCGTCGATGGTCGCCGCCGGCAATGGCGTATTCCTATAAAGATTCACATTTGAATTCTTAACTATGGATTGCTGTGTGCAGGAAATAGCTCCCCAGGAAATCGTCATGAAAATGATCCAGATCTTATGTTTGTTCATGCTGAATATGTATCCGTTTACCGCTTTCACAGAATAAGCGCACTGCCCGGCCGAAAGCAAAACTTTATGAAATTGCAAAAATCGGCTATTTTCAAATCATGAAAAAGTCCTTGCTCGTTCTTTTCACTCTTCTCCTCTTTGTGTTTACGGTGCCCGCTCAACGTGATCCGGGGGAAATTTCGCTCGCCGGTTTGAAGGATAAAGTCACCGTTCGCCGTGACGGCCGCTGGATCCCTTATATCGAAGCGAAGAACGATGCCGATCTTTATTTTGCACAAGGCTATATCACAGCGAGCGACCGGCTGTGGCAAATGGACCTGTTGCGGCGCGTCGTACGCGGCGAAACTGCGGAAATTTTTGGCAAGGCCAGTCTGGAGCAGGATAAGCATTGGCGAAAGTACGGATTTTCGCAGATCGCAGAAGAGAGCATCAAATATTACTCGCCTGAAATGCGCGGCGTTTTGGAAAACTATGCTCGCGGCGTAAACGCCTTGATTGCGACGCTCGACGACGCGTCGACGCCCATCGAGTTCAAAATACTTCAATACAAACCACGCGAGTGGATGCCGTCCGATACGGTGATGATCGGCAAACTGCTTGCTGAAGCTCTGAGCTCTACATATCAGCGGGATCTGCTCCGTGAATCTCTGAAGGGATTTGACGCTCAAAAACTCGCAGACCTTACAAATCCCGTGACGCCCTACGACGTGGTTCTATACGGAAAGGACACGACGGCGAACACCGGCAAACATACGGAAATCCCGGAATTATCTAATGTGGTCGGCGCGCGTTCGCTCAGTGAGGTCATCGAAAAGGACAACGCGATCCGAGAACAGTCATTGCGGATGGCCGGGCTTTTTGCAGAAGATCTTGCTGCAAGCAACAACTGGGTGATCTCTGGAAAACGAACGACCGACGGCAAACCGATATTGGCAAACGATCCGCACCTGGAACCCACTGCTCCGGGAATCTGGTATCTCGCGCATTTAACTTCGCCGAACGTTCGTGTGTCAGGCGTTACATTTCCCGGTTCGCCCGGCATCGTTCTTGGGCATAACGAGAACATCGCATGGGGAGCGACGAACGTCGGTCCTGATGTTCAGGACCTTTATATCGAAAAGATCAATGGCAACAAATATCAGACCGCAGATGGCGAACAGGCTTTATTGACTCGCGTCGAGCAAATAAAGGTAAGAACAAATCCGTTGAAAACCGATACGACGCAGGAGCTTTTGGCTGTAGAAAGCACTCGGAACGGCCCCATCGTCGTCGAGGCAGACGGGAAGAAATACGCATTGAAATGGACCGCGCTTGACCCGAAGAATAATGAGTTCGAGGCATTCTTTCAGCTAAATCGAGCGAAGGACTGGAAGACGTTCCAGGATGCTTTGAAGTTCTATGGGGGCGCGACGCAGAATTTCGTCTTTGCCGACGTAAAGGGAAATATTGGTTGGTACGCCGCCGGTCGAATCCCGATCAGAAAGGTCGGCGATGGCGCCTTTCCGTACGATGGCACAACGCATGATGGAGATTGGAAGGGTTTCATTCCGTTCGAGGAACTGCCGCATTTGTACAATCCCCCGGAAGGCCTGATCGTCACGGCAAACCAGCGGATAGTTGGAACAGATTACAAGTATCAGCA